>JANXVA010000003.1 GCA_025351875.1 Myxococcales bacterium
ATGCCGCCGGCGCACTCGCCCGCGGCGAAGAGGCCCTTCACGCGCGTCTCCTGGGTGTCGGAGTCGACGCGGATGCCGCCCATCGTGTAGTGGGCGGTCGGGCCGACTTCCATCGGCTCCTTGGTGATGTCGACGTCTCCCAGCTCCTTGAACTGGTGGTACATCGCGGGGAGCTTCTTCTTGATGTCCTCGGCCGAGCGACGCGTCGCGATGTCGAGGAACACGCCGCCGTGCGGAGAGCCGCGGCCGGCCTTCACCTCGGTGTGGATGGCGCGCGCGACGATGTCGCGAGGGAGGAGATCCGGCGTGCGCTTCGCGCTCGACGTACCGACCGTCGACTCGGCGAGCCAGCGATCGGCCTCGGCCTCGGTGTCCGCCGTGTCGTTGGCGTACAGCGCGGGGATGTAGTCGAACATGATGCGCTTGCCGTCCTTGTTGCGGAGCGTGCCGCCTTCGCCGCGGACGCCCTCCGTGATCAAGGTGCCGCGCACGCTGGGCGGCCACACCATTCCAGTGGGGTGGAACTGCATGAACTCGGAGTCGAGCAGCTCGGCGCCGAGCAGGTACGCGAGCGCCTGGCCGTCGCCCGTGCACTCCCACGAGTTCGAGTTGATCTTGAACGCGCGCCCGATGCCGCCCGTCGCGAGGACGACGGCCTTCGAATCGAACTGAACGAACTTGCCGTTCTCGCGCCAGTAGCCGAACGCGCCGGTGACGCCGTCCTTGTCGCCGAGGAGGCGGGTGACGGTGCACTCCATGTAGACGGTGATGCCGAGGTGGATGCCGTGCTGCTGGAGCGTGCGGATCATCTCGAGGCCGGTGCGGTCACCGACGTGCGCGAGCCGCGGGTACTTGTGACCGCCGAAGTTGCGCTGGAGGATCCGGCCGTCCTTCGTGCGATCGAAGAGAGCTCCCCACTCCTCGAGCTCGTTGACGCGGTCGGGCGCCTCCATCGCGTGGAGCTGCGCCATGCGCCACTGGTTCAGGTAGCGGCCACCCTTCATCGTGTCGCGGAAGTGGACCTTCCAGTTGTCCTTCGACTCGACGTTGCCGAGCGCCGCGGCGACGCCGCCTTCGGCCATGACGGTGTGCGCCTTGCCGAGCAGCGACTTGCAGATGAGCCCGACCGACACGCCCGCGGCGCTCGCCTCGATGGCGGCGCGCAGACCTGCGCCGCCGGCGCCGATCACGAGCACGTCGTGCGAATGGGTCTCGTACTTGGTTTCAGCCATGACGCTTTACGACGCTTTCGGGATCAGAAGAATTTGATGTCGGTGATCGCGCCGGAGGCCACGGACCGAATGTAGAAGTCGCAGAGCGCGACGCCGAAGAGGCTGACCCAGGCGAACGACATGTGGCCGGTGTTCAGCTTGGACACGAGGTTCCAGATCTTGTGGCGAAGCATGCCGAGCGGCGCCTCCGAGTAGCTGTTCACGTTGCCGCCGATGAGGTGGCGGAACGAGTGGCAGCTCATCGTGTAGAGCGAGAGGAACGTGCAGTTTGCAAAGATCACCAGGCAGCCGAGCCCGAAGTGCGCATGCCCCTCGAACGACAGCGACTTGATGAAGTCGTGCCAGAGGAAGACGAGGAAGAGCAGCGCGAAGTACATCGCGAACCGGTGCAGGTTCTGGAAGATGAGGAGCTTCCGCTCGCCGTTGTACGCGCCTGGCCGCGCCGCGCCGACCGCGCACGCCGGCGGCGTCATCGCGAACGAGCGGTAGTACGCCTTCCGGTAGTAGTAACAGGTGAAGCGGAAGAGCCCGGGGAACGGCAGGATCAGGATCGCCGGCGTCACGAACGGGATGCCGAGGTCCTTCGTCTCGAAGTACGGCGACGCCAGCGGCGAGAGGTACGGTCCAATCGCGTAGAACCGGCCCTCGAAGGCGCGGAACGTTGCGTAGATGACGAAGCTCGCCAGCACGATGAAGGTGACGAGCGGACCCGCCCACCAGTTGTCCTTGCGGAGCGTTTGGCCGAAGCCATTCAACACCGGCAAGTGTACGACCTTGTTCGCCATTCGCCCGACTCCTCGCCCGGACAAACCCGGGCCGTAGCACTTTTAAGCCGAGGCCTGGGGGAGATGCAAGCGAAGGATTTTCGGGGGCTTTTCAGGGGATCGCGCGGCGAGATTTACACGGAGCCTCGGAGCACAAAACCTCCGAGCCTCCGAGGCTCGGTGTGAAATCTCGGGGGGCCGTGTGCTACGGCGAGAGGGTCATGACTGATTTTTTCGATCTTGCTCGGCACTACACCCCTGAAGAGCGCGCCATTCAGAGCACTGTTCGCGCGTTCGTCGACGCGCGCGTGCTGCCCGTCATCGGCGACCACTTCGAGAACGGGACGTTCCCGACCGAGCTGATTCCCGAGATCGCCAGGCTCGGGCTGCTCGGGTGCAATCTGCAAGGGTACGGCTGCGCCGGGCTCAGCGAGATCGGCTACGGCCTCGCGATGCAGGAGCTCGAGCGCGGTGACTCCGGCATCCGCAGCTTCGCGAGCGTGCAGGGCGGGCTCGTCATGTACCCGATCCATGCGTTCGGCTCCGAGGCGCAGAAGGACCGCTACCTCCCGAAGATGGCGAAGGGCGAGATCATCGGCTGCTTCGGCCTCACCGAGCCCGACGCTGGCTCGAACCCGTCAGCCATGCGCACCACCGCGATCGACGACGGCGACTCGTGGGTGCTCAACGGCACGAAGCGCTGGATCACCAACGGCAACCTCGCGCAGGTGGCGCTCGTCTGGGCGAAGGTCGGCGGCGCGAACGAGGACGCGAGCGCCGTGCGCGGCTTCCTCGTCCCGACGGAGACGAAGGGCTTCGAGGCGCGCCTCATCCACAAGAAGATGAGCCTGCGCGCGAGCGTCACGAGCGAGCTCATCATGGGGGACGTCCGCATCCCGAAGGATGCTCTTCTCCCCAACGTGAAGGGCATGAAGGGGCCGCTCTCCTGCCTCTCCGCCGCGCGGTTCGGCATCGCGTGGGGGGTCATCGGCGCCGCGCGGGCGTGCTTCGACAGCGCGCTCGACTACGCGAAGAACCGCGTGCAGTTTGCAGGTAAGCCCATCGCGGCGCACCAGCTCGTGCAGGCGAAGTTCGCCGAGATGCTCACGCAGATCACCTCGAGCCAGCTGATGGCGCTCGAGGCCGCGCGCCTGAAAGAGGAGAAGAAGCTCCGGCCCGCGCAGGTGAGCATGATCAAGCGCAACAACGTGCGCGCCGCGCTCGAGATCGCCCGCACGTGCCGCGACATCCTCGGCGGAAACGGGATCACGCTCGAGTACCCGATCATGCGTCACATGTGCAATCTCGAGACGGTCTACACATACGAGGGCACGCACGACATCCACACGCTCATCCTCGGCCAGGACGTCACCGGCATCGCCGCCTACGAGTAGTCGGTTCAGCCGACGAACGTGGTGTCGAGGGCGCCGCACTGGCGGAGGGCGTCCCACAGGGCGATGCCTGCGGCGTTGGCGAGGTTCAGCGAGCGCACGGCCCCGATCGTCGGGATGCCCACGACACGATCCTTGTATTGTGCAAGGAGCTCCTCGGGGAGGCCGACGCTCTCCTTGCCGAAGACGAGCGCGTCGCCCGGGGCGAACGCGGCCTGGAGGTAGCTCTTCTCGGCGATCGCGCTGAAGAGGTGGAGGCGTCCCGGGGGCTCCGGCGCGGCCTCCTTCTCGAACGCGTGGACGAAATGCGCGAAGTCGAGGTGCCGCCGCACGTCGACGAGGTGCCAGTAGTCGACGCCCGCCCTGCGCACACTGTGCTCGTCGATGCGGAAGCCGAGGGGGCCCACGAGGTGAAGGGGCGAGGCCGAGGCCGCACAAAGCCGGGCAATGTTGCCCGTGTTCGGCGGGATCTCGGGCTCGACGAGGACGATGTGCAGGGGGCGCGCGAGCGCCGACGCACGTAGCCGAGGTGTGGAGTTGGAGGTGCGGGGCATTGTTTTGCGGCGCGGCGAGGACGGAGATACGTTTCCTAGCTGTGTCCCAGTTGGACTTACCGCGGGAGGCGACCTTGAAGGCGGCTTCTTTGTACGTGTCGAGTGTGGTGGTCGTCGGTTGTCTGATCGTCGCGTGTGGCGGCGCTGAACGTAGCGATGTCTTCGGGTCGCCTGGCGACACGAGCGGGACGGGTGTCGACAGCGGTACGAGTGGCACGAGCGGTACGAGCGGTACGAGCGGCACGAGCGGTACGAGCGGCACGAGCGGCACGAGCGGCACGAGCGGCGTCGACGGCGGCACGAGCGGCGTCGACAGCGGCAAGGACGCAGGTCCGATCGGCTGCCGCCCGGCGGTGGCGAGCGACTGCCCCAACCCGAACACGTTTTGCAAGGTCGCGAACTGCGCGACGACCGGCGGAACGTGCGCGCCCAAGGCCGCCCTGACCGACGCGGCCACCGCCGTCTGCGGCTGCAACAACATCAGCTACTGGAACGAGAGCTACGCCGCGCACGACGGCGTGAACGTGACCTCGACGGGCGCATCGTGCCCGAAGGTCACCGCTACGGCGTGCAACACCCTGAACCTGAGCTGTCCGGCAGGATTCTATTGCGACCTCGGCGTCGCGGGCGGCTCTGCGCTGTGCAGCGGGACCGTGACCGGGACCTGCTGGCGCCTTCCCGCCAATTGTCCGGCGACCGCCGGTAAGTTCTCGGTCTGCGGGGGATCCTCGAACGCGGATTGCTTCAACGCCTGCACGACGATCAAGGACGAGACCCCCTTCTATGTCGACAGTCGTTGCCCCTGAGCGGCGGCTCGCCCCGGATGCGTCCTTGACGTGGCTTCGTCGGCCCACGTAGCCTCCAAAAGCCGTGCGCAACCGCCGCACTACGTTCGTTTCCGCTCTCGTGTCCGTCGGCCTCGTCGCGATGGCAGCCGACCAGGCACGCGCGGGGGAGATGGATCCCGCGCCGGAGCGCTTCGTCGCCCAGCCGGCAAACCTCCCGCAGGGGCAAACCTGCCAGTCGATCGCCGCCAATCCCGGTGCCCTCGTCGCGGCCGGCGGGCGCCCCCAGGATTTTCCGTGTCGGCCGGACAACGCGTCGTTCCGGAACATGGTCTCGGAGCTCGGCTTCGCGATCGCGCCGAACGCCTTCTATCCGGCGCGTACCACGGGCATCGGTGGCTTCGCTGTGAGCGTCGAGGCCAGCTACACGAAGGTCAACGCCGACAAGACGACGGGTGAGACAGGCGGCCGGGACCCCTACTGGCACCTCGGCACCCAGGGCGCCCAGGACCCGAACACGAAGCAGTTCTCGACCATCAACAACTCGCCCGACTCCCTGATCCAGATCTACTCGCTCAAGGCGCGCAAGGGCCTGCCGCTCGGCTTCGAGCTCGCGGGGAGCCTCGGCACGATCGCGAACACCGCGCTATGGGTCGGCGGCGGCGACGTCCGCTGGTCGCTCCTGGAAGGCTTCCGCACGGGCGCGCTCGGCCTCCTCCCGGACGTGTCGATCGGTGGCGGCGTTCGCACCGTCACGGGCACCTCGAAGTTCAGCCTCACGACCGCCGCGTTCGACGTGAAGATGTCGAAGCCGGTCACCCTCGCGGACACCGCGCAGCTGATCCCGACGATCGGCTACCAGCGCGTCGTGATCTTCGGCGACTCCAACGTCATCGACTCCACGCCGAACGTCGACGCCATCGCGCAGTGCGGGTCGGACGGCCCCGACGCGAGCACCGGCGCCCCGCGCTGCCGCAACAAGCTCCCGAACGGCGCAGACAACAGCTCCGACTTCGCCAACAACTTCACGTTCCAGAAGGTGCGCGTTCATCGTCACCGCGGCATCGTTGGCCTCAACTATCGCTACGAGATCATCTGGCTCGGTAGCCAGATCGCCTTCGACATCACCGATCCGAAGGACGAAAATCCTGGCATCGTCGGGGACCGCCAGTGGACGCTGTCATTCGAAGGCGGCGTCTACTTCTGATCGGCGCGGGCACTCTCGCGTGCGCATTCGCGGCCGAGGCCTGCGGAGCGCCGTCGGGAGCGCTCGTCGGCGCGAGCGATCGCCCTGCGGGTGGGGCGATTGCGAAGGGGAGCCGTGATGGCGGTGCGCTCGACGGCGCGCCGGCGCTGCCCGCCGACTACCACTCGAATTTCACGAAGGTGAACAAGGCAAGGTTCGTGTCGTCGGGCCACGCCTCGGGGCGATGGGACGTCGACGTCTACGCGAACGAGCCTGCACTCCGTGCCCTGGTCACGCGCACGCGCGAGGCACCCGTCGGGACAATCGTCGTCGAAGAGCACTTCGAGAAGAGCGGCTCCGGCGGGCCGGGGCCGGTGATGGTCATGGAGAAGCGTGCAAAGGGTTTCTCGCCGGAACACGGCGACTGGCGCTACACGGTCGTCGGTTCGTCGGGGCAGCTCGTGAAGGACGGTGTCGTCGACTCGTGTGCGGGCTGCCACGACGACGCGCCGACCGACGGACTCTTCCCGGTCGTCGAGTAGTCGAGGGCGCTCAGGGCGGGCGCTCAGGGCGGTCGCTCAGGCGGTCACGGCGGTCACGGCGGTCAAGGCGGTCAAGGCGGTCAAGGCGGTCACGCAAAGACGAGCGCAAGGAGCGTGGCGATGACTGCGACGACGCCGAGGAGGGTTGCGACGAACACGCCGGTAGTCGCCGTCGCGAGCGCGGTCGTCGCCCGCTCGCCTTCCAGGCGATAGCAGCCGCGGAGGAACGCGCGCGTCGCCCGAGCGGGCACAGTCACCAGGTCGAGCACGCCGACCGCAGCAGCCGCGCCCTCCTTGAAGCCGATCACGATGACGCCGAGCGGGCCCATGACGAGGTCCCAACCGCACGCATACAGGCCGAAACGGAGCGCACGCGTGCGCGCGCGGCGAGCGCCGCTCTTCGATGCGCCAAGGTCGATGGACAGCGCGTGAACCGCATGGGCAGCCACGAGCAGACCGGCGAACGCCGGCACGCCGAGGAACGCGACGCGGAGGGCGACCCCGCGCGCGTGCGGATCCGATACGAGGTGCCGCAGCCAATCGGGCGCCACCACTGCGGCGACCGGGACGACGAGGAGGAACATCGAGAGCGCCGCGAGCAGCTCGCAGATTGCAGCGAACCGCAGCGCGGGCATGACGGGGCCGTCCGGAAGGAGCTCGAAGAACGCCTCGGCGTCACGCGTGGTCGAGCGCGCGGTTGCCCAGAGACGCGTCATCGCGGGGATGCCAACGCGCTCCCACGCCACGATCGCGACGATGCCGGAGCGAGAGAGATCGCAATCCTCACATCCTGTGCAATCGACCTCGCCGCACACGAGACAGACGACGGCCGCGGGCACGTCGAGCAGCTCGGTGGACGCAGCCTCGCGATCGAGACGCTCTTCGAGAGACTCGAGAGCGCTCTCCTGATCGTTGTCGTTCGCGCGCGCTCCTCCTGTGAGGAGGGGGAGCGTGCCGTCCGACTCGCGTCGACGGAGCGGGGCCATGGTCGATGGAGCATGCCTCCATCGGGGCTTCGGCGCCACAAAGCGCGGCCACGTGTCAGTGGAGGTGTTGCCCTTGCGAGGTGCCGCGCGCCACCTTGATGTCATCCGCGCGCCCGCCGAGGCGCACCGCGAACGCGATCGCGGTCAGCGACACGGCCAGCATGGCGTAGATCGGCCAGTCCCACGTGTAACGCACCGGGACAATGCCACCGTGCGGCGGCTTCGAGAGGAGGATCGTCACTGCGACAGCGGGGATCGCGCTCAAGAACGCGGCGGCCACACGCGCGCCTCGCAGCTGCGCGATGCTGCGTCGGCTGAGCACGGTGGGGATCAGCACCGTCCATCCGACGAACGCCGCCCACAGCCAGCCGATTCGCTGGTGAGCCAGGTCGAAGCCAGACTTGGCGTCGATGTACGGCAGAGTGAGCTGTACCCAGGGCAAGAAGAAAAGGACCGCGCCGATCGCACCGAGCGCGACGAGCGGACCCTTGCCGCGCCCGAGATAGGTCAACGGAAGGAGCTCGAGCTCAGGAGCGAGCGGCACACCGCCCTCGTCGTGGATGGCGTCGAGCGAGGGCGGGAGCTTGTCGAACTGAGTGAGCGCCATGCCGCACACCGGGCAGGCCTTGGCCTCGCCCTCTTCGAACATCTCGCGACAAAATGGACACGCGAGCAGCATCCCGCCCTCAGGATACCCAAAAGACCGCAGATTCATCGGCACTCCTGTCCTCACGTCAGAACGGACAGGCGGCCTGCGCGCAGGTTCCCGCGGTCTTCGCGGTGGAGAGGATAGGATGCATACATGGCACGACCTCAGAAGCTCGAGCCGAACACCGTCGACGCGTGGCTCGCCGCCCATCCCGGCTGGGCTCGCGAAGGCGAGGCGCTCGTGCGTGGCTACAAGCTCGAAGACTTCGGCGCGGCGGTCGCGTTCACCGTGCGGCTCGCCTTCGTGGCCGACAAACGCGATCACCATCCCGACGTGCTCATCGGTTGGGGCAAGGCTCGCGTCCTCTGGACGACGCACGACGCGGGCGGGATCACCCAGCTCGATCTCGAGCTCGCCGAAGCTACCGACAAGCTCGCTCCGGGATGATCGGATGAAAGAGGCCAACCTCGCCGAGGAGCGCGCGAAGCTGAAGGCGCGCCTTCTGGAGATCCTCGGTGAAGAACCGGACGCGGAGATCGCACGCTTCGACGAGGCGCTGACCCACCCGAGCTTCGCGAACGAGTCGAGCGCACCCGACAACCAGCGCCTCGAGTTCCTCGGGGACGCAGTGCTCGGCCTCTGTGTGAGCGAGCTGCTCGCCCGGAGTCAGCCCGAGGCCGACGAAGGTGCGCTCACGCGCATGCGGAGCGCGCTCGTGAATGCCGAGGCTCTCGCGCGATGGGCGCGCAGCGAAGGCATCGGTGACGCGCTCGCTCTCGGCAAGGGCGCGCGCGCTGGAACCGAACGCGAGCAGACGAACGTCCTCGCGGATGCGGTCGAGGCGATCGTCGCCAGCGTCTACGAGGCGCGCGGCCTCGAGGGCGCGCGCAAGCTCGTGGAGCACGTCGTCCGCGACCCGATGCAGGAGGCGGCGCACCTCGGCTCCCGCGACCCGAAGAGCCTCCTCCAGGAGCAGGTGCAAGCGCGCGGGCTCGCTGCACCGACGTATCGCGTGAAGGAGATGCGCGGACCGCAGCACGACCCGACGTTCGAGGTCGAGGTGCTCATCGGCGCCGAGGTGCTCGGTGTCGGCGAAGGACGCTCGAAGCGCGTCGCCGAACGCGCCGCAGCGCTGGCTGTTCTCTCGCTCGAGCCGGACGCCAACGAAGACGTCAGCGATCGCGCGACTTCGGGTCCGGCAGAGGTCCCACCGGCGCGCGGGGAAGACCAAGACCCGCATCGAACGGGCGGAGCTCGATGAGTCCGAGGAGGCCCACGTTGACCTCCTTCACGTTCTTCGCGCGCAGATCGTCGATGAGCTTCTTCTCGCCGGACTCGGTGCGCTCGCGAAAGAGCGCGGCGCGGATCTGAGCGGAGGACTCCTCGACCGAGCGCTTGTTCGCCGGCACCGTTCCACGGCGCCATACGACCGCGAAGCTCGAGCCCTCGGGGACCGCCTGAGCGACGAGCTCGCCGTCTTTCACCGATTGTGCGGCCTTCACGAGCGCGGGGTCGACCTTCACTCCAGCCTCGTTACTGGCCCCGTCGGGACCGACGAAACCGAGGTTGCCGCCGCGCATGTTGGTGGCTTTGTCGACACTGTGGTCGCGGGCGAGATCGTTGAACTTCGCGATCGTCGGTTCCTTGCGCGCGGTGTCGAGGACCGTGGTGGCCTCCTCGCGCGTCTTGCACAGGATTCGCCAGAGGTTGATGCGCTCGGGAGAGTCGAAGCGCGAGCGGTTCTCTTCGTAGTACCTACGAACGTCCTCCTCGGGGACGGCCGCCGCGGATGCGTACCCCGAGGAGCGTGACTTCCGGAGGGCCGCGCTGGAGAGGGCGCGCGCCAGGAGCTGCGACGTGGGCAGCTGCTTGTCGAGACCGCGCTGCTCGGCGCCTCCCGCGAGGACGAGATCGCGAACGAGGACCTGCTCGACGTACGCGCGGGCCACGGCCTCGCGCGAGCCGCCGAACGTCTCGAGCTGATACTGGGGGATGCCGGCGACGTGATCCTCGAGCTCGCCGACCGTGACTCTGCGCGAGCCCACCGTGAGAACGACGCGGGCGCGGCGCGCGGCGTCCGGATCGGGCGCGACCGGACGAGATGCGTCGGAGGCCTCGGGCTCGGCTCGCGCGTCGCCCTCCAATGGCCGCGTGCAGCCGCGCGTGCCGTCAATCCCGAGTGCCGTGCTCGCGAGAGCGAGAGAAAAGGCCAAGAAAACCCGGTAATTTCTCGCAGTTCGAGCGCGGACCACGCACTCTCGTAGCAGAAATCGCGCTCCGCGTGGAGGCTCGCTACGGCTTGGGCTTCGAGCGACGCTTCGATGCGTCCGCGAGCACACCGGCCTGGCGAAGGACCTCCTCGCCGATGCCGACGAAGCGGTACACCTCCGGGCGAAAGCTGTAGGCGTGGTGCAGCTCCTGGACGACGCCTACGATTGTCTCGGGCGTGACCGCGTTCTTCCGAACCTTCGCGACCTTGCGGATCGAGCTCAGCGACTCGCCGAGATCCATCAGCTCCTGGACGCGTTGCAGCACCTCGAGCGGCTTCAGCTCGCGCGAACCGCGCGCCTTGCCGGCCTCGAGCTCCTTCAGCAGGCGCTGTCGCCGCTTCTCGGTGCGGCCGTCGAGCTTGTGCGCGGAGGCACCGCGCCCGCCCAGGATGTCGTTGAAGACGCGGGCGACGCGTCGCTTCTCGATCGCCTCGGGGCTACCTCGGCGGTTCGCAGGGCGCCGTGACTCCAGGCGGGCAGGCTCGGCGCGCTCTTCGGTCCGCTGCGTGCCCGGGGCGCGCGCCTTGGGCGGGTTCGGCGGGGGCGGCGAGACGCGAGCGGTCTTCGCCGATTTCGTCCGGAGCAACACCTTTGCCACGACGCCGAACCTAGGCGGATCAAACGCGGTTGTCAATTTCGGAATCAATGTGCGCTTATCGTCAGGCCGTGTGAATCACACGGCACGAGCTCGCGAGGGTCGCTCAGCGCTGGGTCGCGAGAGTGATCAGGAGCGCGAGGATCGCGAGCACCCAGAGCGGCCACGTACGGCGCAGGAAATCGGTCCAGCTCGCGCCGAAACCTTCGATCGCGCGCCGCCCGACCTCACGACGTCCCACGATGCGCACCGCCTCCTCGCGGATCACGGCGCGCTCCTCGTCGTCGGTCGGGTCGTCACCGCGCAAGAACGAGATGTGGTGATCGAGCTCGTGCTCGATCGTCTCGGTCAGCTCGTCCTTCCAGTCGTACGGACCGTCCTCGTTCCACATGGCGAGGAACGTCCGGTAGTAGACCGTGACGAGAGGAGACTGCGTCGGCGTGCCCGAGTCGCCAGGGTGAGGAGGCACGTACGAGCCGAGCAGAGGCTCGCCGCCGTCGTCGACCGCGGGCGTCCCGCCCTCGATGACGAGCTCTGCGGGCTCGCCGGGGACGCTGTCCAGCATCGGCTGGGCGACCTCCTTGGCGCGGGCCGCGAAGGCGTCGAAGTCGGGGAATGCCTCGTCACGGGCGGGTGCCAGGACCTCTGCGCCTCCGCCCGCCCCGCTCTCTCGCTCGTACGGCGCATCGACGTCGTTCCTCGCACCGCAGGCCTCGCAGAAGACGACGGCGCCGAGGCGGAGCACGTAGTGCGTCGCGAGGAAGGCGTCTCCAACGGCGTGGAACGCGTCGTCATCGCAATCTGTGAGAGCGCGGCTGATTCTCGAAGCGTCGGTCTCGGTACCGAGCGCAGTGATCCCCATCGCGAGCACCACCTCGGGGGTCACCACGAGCTGCTCCCGCGCCGCCGCGACGAAGAGCTCGTTCGCCTGCGCCACCGTTCGGTCCTCGAACGTGACCGTGCGCGCCGTGCGCACGCGACCAAGCGGGATCTCCGGGATCTCGATCGGCTCACCGAAGGGCAGCATCGTGTCGAGCTCCGGATCGCCAAGCTCGCCGTCGACCCACGGTCCGATCTCCAGCGCGGCGCACGGGCGAACCTTCATCGGCTCGCCGCAGTTCCTGCACGAGACCTCGACGTGCTCCTCGGCGATCACGCCGCTGCGCGCGAGCACCGCGCGCAGCACGTGGAAGTCGCGGAGCGGGAGCGACTGCACGTCCACGGGCTTGCCTTCTGTGGAGAGGGCGACGCGCGCGTCGGGCGGCGTGAGCGCATCCACCGCCTCCGAGAAGAGCGGGGCACCGGGGGCGCGGATCAGGGGCCTGGC
Organism: Myxococcales bacterium; assembly: GCA_025351875.1. GTDB lineage: Bacteria > Myxococcota_A > Polyangia > Polyangiales > Polyangiaceae > Labilithrix. Next base: position 12,282 of record JANXVA010000003.1, read on the forward strand.
CTCGCCCCGCGGACGAAGCGAGAGTACGGCTCCACTCGGAACCGTGAGCCGCGCCGGCGGTCTCGGGCTTGCCGCCATGCCTCGGTGACTATCGCACGCGTTGCCGCCTCGGTGCGCCGCGCAATGCGAGCCCGAGGGGCGTGCCGTGGTTGCGGCGCGCTCACGGTGGCCCTACATCTGCCGGCGGGTGCCCAAGGCGGTCGACATACGCGGCGTTCGGCGTCGCTTTCGCATTCCGCGCGGGCTCTTCGGTGCGGAGGAGACCGTCCTCGCGCTCGACGGCATCGATCTGTCGATCGAGGAGGGGAGCTTCGTCGCTCTGATCGGCCCTTCGGGGTGCGGCAAGTCCACGCTCCTCCGGATCGTGGCAGGCCTCGACACCCCCGACGAGGGCACCGTCGAGGTCGCGGCGCGAGCACGCGGAGAGGTCGCCTACGTGTTCCAGGACGCCCACCTTCTTCCGTGGCGGTCGGTGGCAGCGAACGTCGCGCTCCCGCTGGAGCTCCGCGGCGTGCCGCGCGAGGAGCGTGACGCAAAGGTGTTGCAGGCGCTCGAGGAGGTCGAGCTCTCCGACGCCGCGACGCGCTATCCCGCCGAGCTCTCCGGCGGCATGCGCATGCGCGCATCGATCGCCCGCGCGCTCGTCACGCGCCCGAAGCTCCTCCTCATGGACGAGCCGTTCGCTGCGCTCGACGAGCTCACGCGACAGCGCCTCGACGAGCGGCTCCTCGCGCTCTGGCGCGAGCACCACTTGACGGTGCTGTTCGTGACCCACGCGATCTTCGAGGCGACATTCCTGGCCGAGCGCGCCGTCGTCCTCTCGGGGCGACCGGCCCACGTCGTTCACGATGCCGCGGTCGAGCTCCCTGCGGTGCGCACAGCGGCGACGCGAGGCGAGCCCGCGTTCGCGCGTGCGGCCGGGACCTTGCTCGCAGCGCTCGATCAGGGGCCGGGATGAGCACGTCGCGGAGCTTCGTCGCCATCACGCTGCCGCCGTTCGTCGCGGCGGTCGTGGCGCTCGCGGTCTGGGAGGGAGCCGCGCGCGCGCTGTCGGTCCCCGCGTACCTGCTGCCGCCGCCGAGCGCGGTGGCGAGCGCTGCCGTGGGCGATGCGTCGGCTCTCGCGGGGGCGTGCGTCACCACCGGCCTCGCTTCGCTCGTGGGCTTCCTCGCGAGCGCCGTCATCGGGGTCGCCGTCGCCATCGGTCTGGCCTCGTCGCGTATCGTCGAGCGCGGCCTCTATCCCTACGCCGTCGCGCTGCAGACCGTGCCCATCGTCGCGATCGCTCCGCTCCTCGTGCTGTGGTGTGGTGCGGGGCCGAGAGCCGTCGCGGCCTCCGCCTTCATCGTCTCCGTCTTTCCCGTGATCACCAACTCGCTCGCCGGGATCCGCGCCGTCGAGCCGGCGTTGCGCGATCTGTTCACGCTCTATGGCGCCTCGCGCTCGCAGGTGCTCTTCAAGCTCGAGCTCGCGCACGCCGCGCCGCAGATCGCCACCGGGCTGCGAATCGCCTGCGGCCTCTCGGTGATCGGCGCCATCGTCGGCGAGTTCGTCGCCGGCTTCTCCGAGGGAAGCCCGGGCCTCGGCATCCTCGTGATGACGTCCTACCGCCAGCTCCGTACCGACCTCCTCTTTGCCGCCGTGGGCTGCTCTGCGCTCCTCGGCATGCTCATGTTCGGGATGGTCTCCGCCGCCTCGAGCCTCGTGCTGCGCCGGTGGTACGTCGCCGCGCGGTAGCCACGGCGAGCGCATCGGGGTACATCGGCGATCATGACCGACCCGGTCCGCAACCGCCCACTCTCTGCCCGCGCCGTCCTCGCGCTCGCGTGCCTCGTCGCGCTCGTCGGCTGTAGCCGCAAGGAGCCGGACGGCGGCAAACCCACGCCGACGACGGCGACGCGCGTGAAGGTCCAGCTCAACTGGGTCCCCGAGCCGGAGTTCGGAGGGATCTACGCGGCCCGTGAAGGTGGTGCGTACGACAAGGCCGGGCTCGCCGTCGAGATCCTCTCCGGCGGTCCCGCGTCGCCCGTCGTGCAGGTGGTCGCGGGGGGCCAGGCCGACTTCGGCGTCGCCGGCGCCGACGACGTCGTCATCGCTCGTGCCCGCGGTGTCGACCTCGTCGCGGTCTTCGGCACGTTCCAGACGAACCCCCAGGGCGTGATGGTGCATTCTGCACGCAACATCGCGTCGCTCGCCGATCTCAAGAGCGGGACGCTCGCACTCGAGCCGGGGCTGCCGTTCGGCATGTTCATGAAGAAGAAGTACGGCTTCGCCGGCGCGACGCTCGTTCCGTACGACGGCGGCATCGCGAAGTTCCTCGCCGACCCGAACCACTCGCAGCAGTGCTACGTCACCTCCGAGCCGATCGCCGTGAAGAAGAAGGGCGAGACTCCGAAGGTCTTCCTCGGCGCGGACCTCGGCTTCAACCCCTACGCGAACGTCATCGTCACGCGTGGGGCGATGCTGCGCGAGAAGAGGGAGACGGTGCGCGCGTTCGTCGCGGCCTCCGCCGAGGGATGGCGCCGCTACCTCGATGACCCGACGGCTGCGAACGCTGCGATGGCGAAACGAAACACGGCGATGGACGCCGAGACCTTCGCGGCCGCGGCGGCCGCGCAGAAGCCGCTCATCGAGGCCGACGAGGCGAAGAAATCGGGCCTCGGCGTGATGACCGAGGCGCGCTGGGCGAGGCTCGCGGCCGATCTCGTCGAGCTGGGGGTGATCACGAAGGCGCCCGCGGCCACCGAGTGCTTCGCCGATGTGCAGACCGTGACGAAGTAGCGCGCGGACATCCCTGGCTAGTCCGAGGTCGGGACGTCGCTCATCGGCGGCGGTCCCTCGATCGGAAGCAACAGCCTGAAGACCGCGCCCTTGCCGTTCGCCGACTGGCCGACGTACGAGAGCTCGCCGTTGTGCTCGAGCGCGATGCGCTGCGCGATCGCCAGGCCGAGCCCGGTGCCCGCGGCCTTGGTCGTAGCGTACGGCTCGAAGAGGCGAGCGGCGATCTCCGGGGCAATGCCGGGGCCGTTGTCGGCGACGGAGAACGTCACGTAGTGGCCGTCGGTGTCGGTCGCCAGTGTGACGGCGCCGCCGGGCGTGTCCTTCACTGCTTCGAGTGCATTCTGCACGAGATTCGTGAGGACCTGGATGACCTGATCACGGTCGGCGCGCAACGTCGGCGCGCGGCGCTGGGCGGAGAACGCGAGCGAGACCTCGCCGGCGGTCGCCTTGTGGATCTGCAGAACGTGCCGCGTGATCTCCTCGGCGTCGATGTCCTGAGGCTTCGGCTGGGGCAACCGGGCAAAGCGCGTGAACTCCGTGACGATGTTCGCGATGCGATGCACCTCGTCGAGCACGGTGCGTGTTGCCTCGTCGAAGTACTCGTCGAACCGCGGGTCGTCGCGGGCGCGAAGACGCCGCAGCGTCTCCACAGCGGCGCGGATGGGTGCAAGCGGGTTCTTGATCTCGTGCGCGACGCGTCGCGCGACCTCGCGCCATGCGGCGACGCGGCTCGCGGCTGCGAGTCGCCTGCGCGTGACGGCGAGGTCCTGGATCATGCGATCGAACGCGGAGGCGAGCTCCTGCACCTCGCCTGAGCCGCGGACCTCGAGCGGTCGAGCCTCTCCCGCGGCGACCTTGCCCGCCTCGGTCGCGAGGACCGAGAGCGGTCGACCCAGGCTACGGGCCAGGAAGATTGCCACGAGGAAGGCCACGGCGGCCGAGATCGCAGCGTAGAGCCCGACGCTGCGGTCGACGTCGTGAAGGTTGTCGTCGAGCTCCTTCGTCGACTTGAGGACGTCGAACGCGAGAACGGCGCCGTCGTCGTCCGTCAGCTTGCACGGCGCGCGCGCGAGCTCGCCCGCTTCGGAGGGGGCTTGCCGCGCGTGCTCGTTCGTTCGCGCGCTCGCGCTGGGGGCCACGCTCACGGCGGGTCGGGCATTCTTGCCGCGCGCTTTCGCGTTCTTCTTCTTCGCGTCTTCCTCGGCGGGCACGCTGGCGACTGGCCGAGGCCACGACGGCGCGACCGTCACGTCGAGGGTGCGTGCGAGTCGCTCGAGGAGCGGGTCGACCTGCCGCGCCGCGAAGAGGCCGACGATGCGACCGCCGTCCGAGCGCTTGGTGCAGCGCGAGACGAGCGCGGGTACCGCGCCCGTGCGGATGGTGAAGCGCTCAGCGTTACCGCGGAGCAGCGTGTCCACGTCGCGGGCGGGGAGTCCGAGCAAGGTGGTCGGGCTCGCGCCGACGAGGTCTCCACCCTCGATGCCGAGCACCAGCTCGTCGAGATCGAACGCACGCCTCTGGTTGCGGACGAGCTCCGAGAAGCTCGTCCGTCGCTCGTCGAGGTCGCCGCGGTCCATGGCGATGCCCACGCGCTCGACCAGCTCCCCGCTCTGGCAAGACCCGGCAATGAGCGTGTGGTCGGCCTCGCCCTGGCGCCTCATCTCGTCGACGAGGCGATCGCAGACGCCCTTCACGTCGTTCTGGAAGCGGGTCGTCTCCTTCTCGGCAAGGCGCGTGCGGACCGCGAGCCCGACGCCCGCGGTCGAGACCGCGGCGAGCAAACCGAACGTGAGGGCGAGGCGAGGGGCGAGACGCACGCGGGCTCAGGCTATCCGACCCATGTGCGCCGCACGCGACCTTCGGGAGCTCGTGTCGTGTGATTGACGTGACCCCGATCTCGCCGGGTTTTCGAAGTGCGCATGAACGGACAACGCACGAAGCATGGTAGGAATTCAAAGATCTCGAGGAGGTTCTGCATGCGTCGTGCGCTTCTTGGACTCGCATCGGTCATGGCTCTGCCACTCGCGTTCTATGCGTGTGCCGGCGACGACCCCGCCGCGCCTGGGCCGAAGCCCCTGTCGTACGCGGCCTCCGAGACCAGCGCCCCTCCGGACGCGGCGCCGGCCGATACCGGGGCGATTGTGGGAGGCTGCTCCCAGGCCGATTTCGACGCCCCGGCGGGCCTCTTCGGCGGCGACTTCACCGCGCAGCCCAACGTCGACGTCACCTTCCCGACGGGCTCCGCGCCCATGCCGTACACGAACCGCTGCGCGAAGGTGAAGGTCGGCTCCACCGTCACCTTCAAGGGCAGCTTCTTCCACCATCCGCTCCAGCCGAGCGGCGGTGATGAGCCGACGCCGATCGTCCTCACGAGCTTCGACCCGGACGGCGGTTCGCTCGTCGTCACCATGCCCGTGAAGGGCACGTACGGCTACGAGTGCATGTTCCACCCGTCGATCATGCTCGGGGCGATCCAGGTCGTTCCGTGAAGCGCCTTCATGGCTGAGGCGCTCTCCAGGACCGACGAACACCCCGGCGGCGTGCTCGACGCGCTGGAGTACGCGTTACGTCTCGCGTTCTTCGCGGCGGTGCCGTTCGGCATCGTCGTGCTCGCGTCGCTCGTCCCGATGACCGCCGCGCTCGTGAACATCGTCCTCGCGCTGGGAGCGTTCTTCTTCGGCGAGGTGCTCCGCAAGCATGCGCAGGCGCGAGGCTGGCTGGGCGCGATCCTCCGGCGACAGCTGGCCTTCGAGGAGTACTACCGCGATCGCCCGCCGAAGCCGTTCCTCTACTACGTCGTCTACCCGCTGCTCTTTCCATACTGGCTCGCCGTGAGCGAGGCGCGTCGCGAGTTCTGGCTCTTCAAGGGGTACACGGTCGTCACGTTCCTGCTCGCCGCCATCTCCGGCGCGTACCGTTACTTCGCCGTCTACCAGCCGGAGATCGGCTTCAAGACGTTCCTCCTCAGCTTCGGTATCGGGCTCGCGATCGAGGCTCTCGCGGTGATCATGTTCTTGATGCCGATCGCGACCACGGTCGTCGCCCTGCACAAGCGCGCGCAGCACGGCAGGCTCGTCGCGCTCCTGATCGTCGGCCTCCTCTCGGTGGGCGTCGCCATCGCCATCCTCGCGCATCGCCACCGGACGTTCCCGTCGCTGGAGGCGCGGCAACGCGTCTCCACACGCACTTTCGCGAACCGCAAGCACGCCGAGTCGGTCGCCGACGAAGCCCTGCGCCTCGCGTGGAAGGAGCGCCGCAAGAAGAACTACGAGCGCGAGAGTGACGGTACCGTGGACGGTGCACCGCTCGATCTCGCCCGCGCCAAGCTCGGCGCGTTCTACCGGCCCGACGAGGCCGCCGCCTTCGAGCTGTGGACGACCGCACGAGGCGACAAGACGCCGATGATGATCCTCTACGCCGAGGGGCCGCGCCGCGGAAAGCCGGTGTTTCGCGCGATGCGCGCCGACGGAACGATCGTCACGAGCGCAAAGGACATCCCGAAATCTGCGCTCAAGGTGATGCGCACAGTCGGCGAGTTCTAGCGCGACACCGGGACGAGCATTGGACCCGAGCTCGGGGTCCCCGGTTCCGCGCCTGTGCCGTTGACGAGCGGCCACCCACCCGTCCACATCACCTGATCGAGCATGAGCAGGCGCGGGAATTTGTCGCCGACTTTGCCGGCACGGTAAGCGTGGTAAACGAAGTAATCGGCGGTGCCGTTGTTGACGAACGTCCCATGGCCGGGTCCGGCGAACGCCGAATTGCTCCGCAAGACGGGCTGTTCACGCTTCTCGAAGCCGCCCACCGGATTCGAGGAGCTCGCGACACCCACGCAGTACTTGCCCTCCCAGTAGCGGTTCGCGCTGTAGAGCAGGTAGATGACGCCGTCTCGGACGAAGGGGTTGGCGCCCTCGAGAACATCGCCCTCCCAGTCCTTGTCGATGCGAAGGACGGTCTCTCGCGTGGCGCCCTCCTTCACGGTGACGTACGCGTCGGTGCGGCCAACCGTGAGCTCCTGCGCGTAGATCTCACCTTCGTGGCGCCACTGGCCGTTGCCTGGCTTGTTCGTCCAGAGGTCCTTGTTGAAGTACAGGTAGTGCCTGCCTTCGAAGGCGAGATAGGAAGGATCGATGAAGCCGGAGCGGTCCTCCTGCCCAGGGTCGATCGTTCGTTCGTCGGATGCGAGCGGCGTGGCGGGTGACGTCCAGCGAACGTCTTTCCACGCGATGGTTCCATGCGCCCATGCCTCGAGGTCCGACGTCCACGCGACGCCAATCGAGGGCTTGTCGGTCTTCGTCGACCGCGCGGTGAAGAAGACGGCATGCCGCTCACCGACGCGGTGAATCTCCGGCGCCCAGAAGTCTCCCTTCACCCACGCTGGCCACTGCGCACGAGGGAAGATCGGTCCCACGGCGGCCCAGTGCACGAGGTCCGTCGAGACCCTCACCGGGATCGCGTCGCCCGAGCTGCCGGAGGTGCTGACCAAGAGAAACTTGTTGCCCACGCGGACGACGCCTGGGTCGGCTCCGCTCCCGAGCTCCGGATTCGTGTACGTCGGACGCGTCACGGCCGCGCTGACGGAAGAGGCCGAGTCGTCCTCCGCGACGACGCACGCGGCCAGGAGTGCTCCGGCGAGGATGATCGGAAGCGGTGCAAGTCGTTTTCGCATGGGCTGCACTGCGCAAGTGTCGGGCCCGTTGTCCTCGGCTGCCGGCGCGTGCGAGCGACCCAATTCTTCGCGTTTACGAGGCGGGTGGCGGGCGACCGACCATGCAAACGGTCCATCTGACCGGTGATGTCACCCAGGAGCGCGGGGCGCGCTCGAGATCGCGGGCCCTGAATGGCGGCGGCCCGCCACCCGGTCGCGTGCCCCGAAAGTGACTGCGCCCTGCGCGCGCTTCACGCGCATTTCGAGAGAACGCGGCGTGGCCCCGCCCTTGCTGAACACCCAGGCGGAGGCATCACCCATGAAACGCTTCATCTCGATCTGCACGCTCGCGGCGGCGGTGGCCTGCAACGCCGCGCCCGCCGAGCCCGAATCCTCGTCGACCGCCGCGTACAAGGTGGCCTCGACCACCGCCGAGGCGCAGCAGCAAGCCGTCCAGCTCATGCGGGACATCAGCGAGGCGCAGGCGTCTGCGATCGATCAGCTCTACGCCGACTCGAGCGAAATGGACCCGCCGAACCCGACGGACGCGCTCGTGCTCGCCATCGCGGCCGCGGTCATCGACTACTCGTTCGCGCAGCTCGCCGACCGCGCAGTCGCCGCCGTCATCACGCACTTCGAACGCGCAGAGGAAGATGCAGCCGCGAGCGTCATCCGCGCAGCGTTCGGCGAGCTCGCTCGCGAAGCCGGCGGCCGCGTGAAGGGCAAGATGGACGGCCTCATCAATGGCTACCGCTACTCGCGTACGAAAGCGTTCTTCGTGGGGACGAAGCAGGCGATCCAGGACGCCGCCTCAGAGGACAGGCTCGACCTCGACTTCTCCCGCAACACGCTCCCGGAGGCGCGCGCGGTCGTCGAAAAGCTGCACGCAGCCTACGTGGACAACGGAGCGTACGACGTCCAGTACAAGACCACGCTGCGCGAGTATTGCCGCTTGCTCGCGCGCTCCGAGAACGGGACGACGGACTCGGGCGCGGATCTGCGGAAGGGCGGCAGAGGCGGCGTTCTCCGCATCGGAATCGAGATCGACGGGAGGCAGCTCGCCTATGGCGACTACTCCGAGAAGCCGAAATTCCGAGGCCTGTCGATCTCGGGCCTCAACGCTTCGATGCGCCGCGCGCTCGACGCGCCGCACGCGACTTCGATCTATGCCATGGCGCTGCCGCTCTATCTCGTCGGCGTGTATCAGCCGTCGATGCGGGCGCCGGTCGCCTACGACCAGCCGTCGATCGGCCTTCAAGTCGGCCGAAACGAGGGAGGCGAGATCTTCTTCACCTTCTCCGAGGTGCCTTACTACACGGAGTCCAGCCGCGACTTTCTCGTCTATCTCGCGCGGCACGCGGGCCACAAGGACTCGCGCGACGCCGACGACGGCGTGCTCGTCGCGCACGCAAAGGAAGGCGCGGCGAAGCTGTTCGACGAGATCAACCGCGACGCGCGCAACCTGCCCGAACCGGGCAAGTGACACCCTTCGTGACGCTCCACGAGGCGGGATGGGATAGCCTCCGATGGGTGCGGAGTGGTGCTCTCGGTCTCTGCCGTGCAGGGGCTATCGTCCTCGTGCTGACGCTTGCGGCACCGCAAGGTGCGCTCGCGCAACCGCCGGCGGCCGCCCAGGCCGCCAAGGATCACAAGCACGCCGGGCACGCCTACGCCGAGCGCGGAAAGTGGGAGGAAGCCCTTCGCGAATACGAGGAGGCCTTCACGCTCGATCAGCAGCCAGCGACGCTGTTCAACATCGCGAATCTGCGGTTCAAGCTCAGACGCTATTGCAGCGCGCGCGACGCTTATCGCGCGGTCTTGCGGTCCCGTGCGGAGCTCGAGGCGCCAGCGCAGAAGGCACTCGACGAGAACCTCCCCCTGGCCGAATCGCGCGTCGTCCACGTCGAGATCAGCGGCGCCGAGGGGCAGGACGTGGTGGAGGTAGACGGAGCGCGCGTGGACTTCACGCATCTCGTCGACGTCGATCCTGGCGTTCACGAAGTGGTCCTGCTTCGGGACGGCAGGCGTCTCCTGGCGCGTCAGGTCACGGCCACAGAGGGACGGCCGCTCAGCGTCTCGCTCCGACTCGCGCCGCTCGCTCCCTCTGCGCCACCGCCGAGCGGAGCGGCGCCGCCCGAAACGGCCCGGGCCGAGCCCAGCCCCGTGACCGGCTTCGTCATCGGAGGGCTCGGGGTCGTGGCGCTCGGCGTCGGCGCGGGGATCGGCGTCTCGGCCTTGTCCCGTCGCAGCGAGCTCGCCGACACGTGCGGCAAGACCCACACTTGCACGAAGAATGACACCGATTCCGCGCGCACGCGCATGGCCATTGCGGACGTGACCATGGGCGTAGGGATCCTCGCGACGGCACTCGGCGCTTACCTGCTCATCACGCGTCCGTCCAGCTCGGTCACGGTCCAGGCCGGGCCGGTGCTCGGCGGTGCTCACGCGAGCGTGGGAACGTCGTTCGACTGACGCTACAATCGCCCAGCGGATGCTCAAGAGGCGGGACATGCTGGGGGCCTATGAAATCGTCGCGCGCTTGAAGGCGGGCGGGATGGCGCAGGTGTATCTGGCGCGCCGAAAGGGCGCAGCGGGTTTCACGCGCCCCGTCGCGTTGAAGCTGATTCATCCGCACCTCGCGAACGAACCGGAGTTCGTGCGCATGTTCGTCGACGAAGCCACGCTCTCGGCGAGGATCGAGGCGCCAAACGTCGTCCATGTCGAAGAGCTAGGGCAGCTCGACGGAACGTGGTTCCAGGCCATGGAATACGTGCACGGCGCCTCGCTCGCGCAGGTGGTGCAGGCCCTTCGAACCGCCGGCCGCCGATGCACGCCCGAGCTCGCGGCACATATCGTCGCCGAGGTCGCAGCGGGCCTCCACGCCGCGCACGAGACCACTGACGCCGCCGGAGCTCCGCTCGGAATCGTCCATCGCGACGTCTCTCCGCAGAACGTGCTCGTCTCGTATCGCGGCAACGTGAAGGTCTGCGATTTCGGCATCGCGAAGGCGATGCATCGCGCACCGCACACCGAGACCGACTCGCTCCGCGGCAAGATCGCTTACATGGCGCCCGAGCACGCGCAGGGCAAGAGCGTGGATCGGCGAGCGGACGTCTACGCGCTCGGAGTCATCCTCTGGGAGCTGCTGGTCCTCGAACGGCTCTTCGTTGCCAGCCACGATCTCCTGCTCCTCGAGAGGGTGCGCCATCCGAAGATCGATCGGCCGAGCACGCGGGTCGCCGACACTCCGCGCGCGCTCGACGACGTCGTCATGAAGATGCTCGCGGTAGAGCCCGCGGACCGCCCGCAGAGCGCGGGGGAGCTGCGTCGACTCTTGCTCGACGCCGTCCCCGGCGCGCGTCACGTCGAGAGCGAGGACGTCGCCGCCCTGCTGCGCGCGGTCATGGGGACGCAGATCGCCGAGCAGGCGAGCCTCCTGCCGCTCGTCTCCGAGAGTACGGTCCTCCTCGAGATGCCGCCGGCGCGCGCCGAGGAGTCGCGGCCCGATGACGCTCTCCGCAATCTCACGCTTCCCGCCGTCGTCGTCGCGACGACGCTGCCGCTCGCGACCGCCGTGGGCGACGCTGGAACCAGGAGGGCATCGCCGGCGCGTTCGGCGCCGATGCTTCTCGGGATCGCGTGCGCAGCGGCGCTCACCACGGCGATGGCCGTGCAGGTCGGCCTCCGGGCGCGCGCAGATTCGCCCACCGAGGTGGGGCGAGCGCTCGGCACGACGAGCAGCGCGCCGGAGAACGTGCCGACCAGCGCGCCAGCGCCGACGGGCTACGATCTCGCGACCGCGACCGCGCCCACCTCCGACGCGGCTCCGCCCACGCGCGTCGTCGCGGCCGCGGCGCCGAAGCCACCGATCGCGACGGCGCCGCATCCGCGCCGCCCCCCGCCCCACGCGAGCGCCCCGAGACCCGCCTGCCCCAAGGTCGGAGGCGTCGAGCTCTGCGAATGAACGGCTCGACTCCGCCGCAGTTGCGGCTCGACCTGGACTCGTCGAGCGGAGGAACGAGCCCTACGCGCATGCACCGACTGATCGTACGATGGCCCCACGGCGAATGAACAAAGTGTCACCGAGACGTCGCGCAGCGCACGCACGGTTCTTCGTCATGGCCGCGGCGACCACGCTCGCCGGATGCAGTCTGCTGCTCGACTGGGATCTCTCGGGCTCCGGGACGAGCCGAGCCAATCCGGTTGACGCCGGAGCGCCGGGCGACTCCACAGGAGACCTGCTCCCGGACGGCGCCCCGCGCGACGGAGCGATGGCGGGCAACGATGGGAGCACGGTGCCGGAGGCCGCCGTGCCGCTCGACTGTGGCGCCGCGCAGCTGTGCGATGACTTCGAGGCGCGCTCCGACCCCCGCGGTCTGCCGAGGGTGGGAAACTGGGACGGCAGCATGTTCGCGATCGGCGACGCCAGCATCGTTCCCGGAGGCGCTGGCACGGGCGTGCAATCGCTCCTCGTCGACGTGCCGGTGAACGCGACCGGCTTGGTCAGGGATGCGTTCCTCGGGGCGAACGGTCTTACGCTGAACACAGCGGGCACCGTGCGGGCGAGCTTCGACGTGCAGCTCGATTACAACCCCGGCGCGTACATCGACGACGAGTACCACGTGGTGGTCGAGTTCGGACCCCCGACGGGCGAGACCGCCGGCATCTACTACAGCAAGAAGAACGGCGGCGTGTATCTGGTCGTGCAGGCATTCGACGGCAGCGGCGTTCGTCTCACGAGCGGCGACCCGCACGTGCCCGTCGGCAACGATCTACGCGGGCGCTTTCACCACGTGGACTTCGAGGTCGTCTTCTCGTTGTCGACGGCCAAGGGCGGAGCGAAAGTGGTTGTCGACAACGGAGCTTCGATCCCGATCGTCGGGCTCAGGACCCTTTCCATGTCCGTGCCTGGCGCCTATTCGGCCACGTTCGGCGCCACTGCGGGCGCCAAGACGACGCCGGCGATGGCGGCTCACTTCGACAACATCGTCGTGCGTTCGTTCTGACGCGCGGGCTCTCGAAGCTCGTCGGACGATCGCCCTACGACCGCTCAGGCTCCGTCTTCGCCGCGCAAGCCGTGGCGTTTCAGGAGATCACGCAGGCTCTGACGCTCGATCCCGGCGAGCGCCGCCGCACGCGAGACGTTGGTGCCCGCACGCGCCAGCAGCCGCGCGAGGTACTCCTTCTCGAACTCGTCGACGACGGTCCGCTTCGCCGCCTTGAACGGCTCGAGCTCCTCTGACGCTTCGGTCGCCGTCACCACGGCGCGAGACGAACCGCGATCGGCGGCAACGAGCCGCTCGAACGCGAGGTCGTCCGCCGTGATCTGGGCGCCCTCCGCGAGCATGGCCGTGCGCTCGACCGTCGTGCGAAGCTCGCGCACGTTCCCGGGAAACGCGCGCGACGCGATGGCGTCGAGAGCATCCAGCGTGATGGCGCGTGCGGCCTGGATGTCCCAGGGCATGCTGGCGAGAAAATGCAGCACCAGCGGCTTCACGTCTTCGAGACAATCGCGGAGGGCTGGCATGCAGACGTAGGCCTGAGCGAGACCGAGATAGAGCTCGTCGAGCAGCAAACCGGCGTTGACGAGCTGCTTCATGCCGCGCGTGCTGGTCGAAATGATGCGCACGTCGCCGGGAGCTTTCCTCCCCGCGAGTGCGTCGGCGAGCCGTCGCTGCACGTCGGTCGGCAGCTCGAAGACCTCGTCGAGAACGACCGTGCCACCCTTCGCTGCGGCGAAGACCCCCTCGCTGGATGCGTCGCCGAAGAGAGCGCTCGTCGCGAGCACCGAAGGGAGCCCCGAGCATCGAAGGACGACGAAGGGCGAGGCCGCGCGGCGGCTCGCGTCGTGGATTCCTTGCGCGGCGGAGTGCTTGCCCGTGCCCGGCTCGCCCTCGAGGACGACGTGCGCATCGGAACGCGCGAGGCGCTCGAGCACGGCATACACCTCCCGCATCGCTGGCGCCGCGCCGACGAGCGTGCCGAACGCCGTCGTCTTCGACCGCTCGACGCGGTACGCGGATCCGACCTCCACGACGATCGCCGATTCGCCGATCCGGAGCTCGGCGCCGCTCGCGACCCGCGCCGAGCGCACTTCCACATCGTTGACACGCGTGCGGTTGTGGCTTCCGAGATCGAGCACGTCGATGCCCGCGTCGGTGGCGTCGAGCTGGACGTGGAACTGCGAGACCGTGGGGTCGAGGACGAGGATGTCCGCGCTCGCCGCCCGGCCGACGATCGCCCGCCCCGAGGGGATCTCTCCGCTCTTGCCAGAATCGGGGCCCGCGCTGACGCGCCATCGAAGCGCGCGACCCACGGGGGCCTCATCGCCGGCGCGCGTTTCCATCGTGCTGGTCTGCTGAATGGAAGTCACTTCAGTCATGATGCAGAACCTCGGCGCGGGTTACCATCCTGGCGTGTACGAGACGCTCGGCCCGCTCGCGCGCGGAGGGATGGCGGAGCTCTTTTTCGCCCGCGCCACGAGCGGACCCCATGTCGGTGTTCCTCTCGTCGTGAAGCGACTGTTGCCGCATCTCGCCGACGCCGAGGACATCGGTTCCCTCTTCGCCCACGAGGTGGCCCTGGCGATGCGTCTCGAGCATCCGTGCATCGTCCGCGTGCTCGATCGCGGCGAGGTCGACGGCGTGCCGTTCCTGGTCATGCCCTGGCTCGACGGGCTCGATGTCCGCGAGCTCGAGGCGCGCCTGACCGCGGCTCGCGAGCGGCTGCCGGTCGGCGTTGCCTGCGCGATCGGAGCTCGAATCGCCGCCGCGCTGGACTACGCGCATTCGCTCGCCGACGAGCACGGACGTCCGCTCGGCGTCGTCCATCGCGACGTCTCTCCTCACAACGTGATGCTCACGCGCGGTGGAGACGTGAAGGTGCTCGACTTCGGCATCGCGAAGACGCGCCTGACCGCCACGCGTACCGGGCTCGTCCGCGGGAAAGCGGCGTACATGGCGCCGGAGCAACTCGCCGGCTTCGACGTCGACGGACGTGCGGATCTCTTCTCGCTCGGCGTCGTCGTGTGGGAGCTCCTCACCGGTCTTCGCCTGTTCCAGATGGCGACCGAGACCGGAACGGCGCGCGCTGTCCGCGAGGCACCGACGACGCCCCCGAGCGCATTTGCCCCCGAGGCACGCGGGCAGCTGGACGCGCTCGTCGGCGCGATGCTCTCGAAATTCCCGTCCGCGCGCCCTCGGTCGGCAGGCCTCGTCGCAGCAGCGCTCGACGCCGAGGCGCTGAAGCGCGGCGTCGCGGATCCCCGGCGCGCCATCGCCGCCGTCGTCACCGCGCATGCACCGCGCTCGACGTGAGCCATCACTGCACCCCGTTCTTGCGAATGGCGTAGAACGTGCGCTCGTCACCGGAGAGCGCGACGACGGCGCCCCCGCGGAGCATGATCTGTCGTCGAGGCGTATCGATGATGTCGTACGGGCAAAATGCCTCCTCGATCGTGTGAGCGATTCCCGCGGCCTGGTCGACCCAACCGATGAACATCATCACGTGCTGACTGCCGTGATCGGTCGGCGTCGAATTCAGCGCGTCGCCGGGCTTCAGGTCGTGCGCGTCGATGGTGTGGCTGAAGGTCTCTCCCTCTTCGTTGAACGGCGCGAAACCCCATGTGCGATGGCCGTCTTGAAACGCAAGCTGCCAGACGAAGCTAACGAAACCCGAACAGTCGGAGCGATAGCGGTTCCACTCCGGACGATTGAACGGTGACGAGAGGCGGCGCGTGCACGTGCCGCCGCAGAGCGCATCCGGTCCCCCGGCGACGCCCCCGCAATAGGGCATGTGGATGTCGCCCCACGAGCGTGCGCGCGCGACCATCTGAGCACGCGTATTCGACGTCGGCCCGGCGCTGGAGGCGGCGCCTGGGACCACGCTCGGGGCGGCGTCATTGCAGCGGTCGTCGACGCCGTCGGGCATGCGCTCGCACTCGACCTTGCACCCGGTGCGTTGCGCGGTCGCGCCACCCGCGCACGTGTAGAGCACGTGCGGATCCGCCTTCGCGTCGAACTGCGTCGCGCAATAGCCGCCGTCGCCGAGAGAAGCGTTGGCGCACGGATCGGCGAACGTCCGCTCGGGCGGCGCGTGGAGGTCGCTCTGGCGGTCGCCCTTCGCCTCGTCGGCCGTCGTGCTGCACGCCGGCGCGGTCGAGAGAGCGAGTAGCGCGGCCATCGTCGTCAAAAGCTTCATGGGGACCTTCTCCGGAGGTCTCTCTTTCACGAGGGATGCCAGCGTCGTGGGGATGACTCGGCGAAGGGTGTCGCGGACTTCGGCGGCACAGAGGGGATGGCGGCGGTCCGCCATCTGGCGGCGTTCACCTGGCGGCACGCCTCCGTCACGGGAGACGTCCGGCCGCGCTCGCCGAGCGAGCGCGGGGTGGTGGCGGGCCGCCAGGCGGCCAGCCTGCTCACGAGGGCCGTTCCTTCGTGGACCGGCGCGTCCTCACGATGAGCGAGAGCGCGCCGATTTTCACGGCCGATCGCTCGCGTGTTCACGGCGCGCCGTACCGGCACGCGCGTTGCTGAACGTCCCGACAGGAGACCAAGCCATGAACCACTCTTCGATCCTCTTCGTGATTGTTCCGGCGTTCGTCGTCGCCGCATGCGCCGACGCGCCCTACGCGGCAGAGAGCCTGGCTCGAAGCGAATCCGACGCCGGTGGTGTGGCGAAGGGCACGCGCAAGGCGGGCCCGAGCGGGCCGACGTCGACCGACCCCGCGCCGGCGCCGGCGCCGGCACCGACGGGCTCGCAGGACACGCCTCCCATCGATGCGGGTGTCGTCGATGCGGCGGCGCAACGCGTGTGCGCCTTCGGTAACGGACTCTATTGTGGCGCAAACGGGGTGCCCGGCGCGACGAACCAGCTGTATCGATGCACCGCCGGCGTGCCGGCGCTCGAGCGGACGTGCGCCGACGATTGCGCGCGTATGCCCGACAACATCAACGACAACTGCTCCTGCGCGAACGGCGACGGCCTGTATTGCGCCGGCAACGGCGTCAACGGCACCGAGGGAACGCTCTATCGATGCACGGCCGGAGTCGCCGCGCCCGAGGAGACCTGCGCCGGTGGTTGCCAGAAGCAGCCTGACGGTTTCAATGACAACTGCTTCTAGACCGAGGCCCATCATGAGCCCCTTCACCCGTCTACTCCTCGGTTCGGTCTTCGTCTTTCCTCTCGCGGCCGACGTTGCGTGCAGTCCCTCCGCGCCGGAAGCCGGAGGCACTCTGAGCAGCGAAGTCACGTCCGTCGAGAACACGAGCGTCAAGTCGCAGGCCATCGCGAACTGCTGGCTCTACGCGACGGCAGGCTGGGTCGAGTCGCTCCACAAGGGGGCGACGACGCGCGACGTCGATGTGTCGGAGGCGTACTGGAACTACTGGTACTGGTACGAGCAGATCACCGGCGGCGAGATCACGCTCGGCACCGACGCACAGACGGGAACCGCCGTGGAGCAGGGCGGATGGTGGGGCCTCGCGGTCGAAATCATCTACCGCTACGGCTGGATGTACCAGGGCGACTTCCTTCCCGACGCCGATGCGAAGGCCGCACGCCACGCGTACGCGGTCCGCGCGCTCGACGACTCGCTCGCCTCTGGAGCGCTGAAGTCACCCGAGTCGCGCAAGGATCTGAAGCTGGTTCGGCAAGAGCTCTCGCGTGCCTGGAAGCTCGGCACGAGCGCTGCCGCCGACATCGAAGCCATCTTCGGCGGCACGAAGGAGAGCATCACCGCGCGCGCTGCGAACGGCGGGCTCGGCATCACGCGCATCCACGCTCCGCAGGAGCTGCCGGTCCTCGGTGCCGACGGCACGCGCACCGTCACACTCGCCGATGTCGTCGGGACGATGGCGCCCGGCACGACGCCGAGGGACGGCTCGAGGATCGGGCCCGAGGCATGGACCGAGACGCGCTACGCGTGGACCGCCGACGACGACGGCCATCGGCGACGCAAGGCAATGTTGAAGAATTTGCAGCACGTGCTGAACCGAAGGCTCGCCATCCCGTTCGCCTGGTGGGTGTCGAGCACCGCGCAGGCCGGGCAGTTCGTGGGCGCGCGGGTCACGGACAGCTCGATCTACGGCATCCACGAATCGATTCTGGTCGACTACGAGGTCGACGACGTGCCCGGCTACGGAACGCTCCGCGTGGACGAACGCGAGACGCGGCCCGCCGCTCTCGCGGCTAGCCTGGACGACCGCGCGCGCGTGAAATTCTTCCGCATCAAGAACTCGTGGGGAGCGGAGACGGGCTGGACGGACGAAGAGCTTCGCCAATCGGGGCTGTCTCAGCTCGCGGACGCGGGCACGAAGACGAAACCGGAATACCTCCCGAGCAAGCCGGGATTCAATGATCTGTGGACTGACTATGTCGATCGCGAGAGGGCGTGGGGAGACACGACGGACGGCCACATGCTCATCAAAGTCGCGCTTCCCCCGGGCCTCCGCTTCCCGATCCCCGCCCCCTGAGCTCGAGAGCTCTAGGACCGAGAGCGCGTGCGCGTGGAGGCGCCGAGGTCGAAGCCGGCGCCTGTGGACGATGCTACGAGCTGGACGTCGGGGGCTCGACCGCCCTGCACACGGATCTCGCCGACCACGCCGCAATGCATCGTTCGTGTCATCGTTCGCGGCGGGATCTCGCCGAGCTTCGGCGGATGTTGCACGAGCTCGCTCGCACGGAGCGCGTTGTCTGCGGTGGCGAGCGCGATCATGGCGGCGAAGCTCCCCGGCGCCACGGGCCGCACGACGTCGAGGAGAAGCGTATGCCCGCGCGACGTGCGTCGCTGCGCGATCTCGAGCGCGGAGACAGGTTTCGCCGTGACCTCGTGGGAGGGGCGCGAGATGGTGGCGGAGATCGCCTTCGCGAGCTCGACGAGCCAGGGGGCGTCTTCGCGTACGTGGAGCGACGTCGGCGGACCGCCCCACCCTTGCTCCGGCTCGGTGGTCCAGGCCGGACCCAGGGCGAGATACGACAGACGAGCCGGCGCGATGCCGTCGCAGATGCGCTGCGCGACGCCCGGCGCGTCCCAGTTGGTCGCCTCGCGTCCGGTGAAGAGCACCGCCCACCCCGCGGCGCCGAAGTCGAACGGACGCGAGCCCGCGCGCGGCTCGTGCAGCCCTGCGCCGAGCCAGCCGAGGTCGTCAGAGCCGCCCTCGAACGCACGAAGCGAGGCAGAGAGATCGGGGGCGGCGCGCAGCACGACCTCGTCGAGGAACGAAGGGCCGCGCGCGGCGAGCGGGTTGCGCGTGAGGACGACGCCGTCTCCACGCACCCCGAATTTCATCGGGCCCGTGCCGTCGGGAGCGTCGCTCGCGAAGCCGGTCGGCACCATCGCGACGATCGGCGAGGCGAGCGCGCGCACGAGTCGGCTCGCGTCCCGCATCGCGAAGACGAGCGAGCTACCGTCGACCTTCGGCGTCGGGACGTCCGCGAGCCAGGCGCGTCCGCCGAGGCTACGCGAGCGTGCGATCGCTCCTGCTGCATCGCGGGCTCCGAAGTCGCGACCCTTCGCGGTGTGGAGGCCGGTGCGAAGGCGGACACGCAGGCTCGGGCCCTCGGGCTCGGGGTCGGCCTCGGCGAGCGAGGCCACGTAGGCGCCGGCCTCGTCGCGCGCGTACAGCGTGTCGAAGAGCGCCTCGCCGAAGATCGCCGCGGTCGCGTCCTCGAGGCGATGCGGATCGATCGAGAGCACCGGCCACGGAACACGGAGAGAGAGCTTCCCCCCGACCGGCGTGCGACCGCGCGCGTGGGCTTCGCGTGACGGCGGCGAGAGCGTCGTGAACGCCAGTGCGCCGGCAGCACGGAGCGCGCTCCTCCGTGAGAGCACGCGCCCTTCAGCGGACAAGCCACACCTCGTTGCCGACGACGGCCACGACGCCTGGAACCCCCTTGTCCTCGGGGGGACACACGCCGAGCGCGCGAACCGGCTCCTTCGCCGGGAAGCGAAGGCGCGCGGTCACGGCGCCTTTCGCGAAGCTCGACACGACGATGCCGTCGTCCGGGCCATCGCTCGTGGTGACGAGCTCGGGGGAGCCGTCGAGATCCAGATCGACGAGCGCGACCTGCGCGCCCGTTCCCTCGAGGACGACCTCGATCGGTCGTGCGCCGACATCCTGCCTCCGCAGGCGCATCCGTCCGCTCGGCTCACGCACGGCGACGATGTGGGCGACCGAGCCGTCCTTGCCGATCGCGTCGAGCGTCGCGATCGCGTCGTAGTGCGCGACCGGCGGGATGAAGATCGGCAGCGGCTCCGCGGGCTTCTGCGGCGCCATCTTCGCGGCGCCGCCCGCGCCGGCGGTGGGCTTCGGCGGCGCTGCGAGATCGCAAGGAACGACGTTGCCGTCGTACGAGCCGAGCTCCGGGCTCGGGCTCGCGCAGGCCTCGCCTTCACCGCCCGTCACCGGTAGTCCGGTGAGCTGCCGTCTCGCGACGAGCGCACCGTCGATCGCGATGCCGCCTCGATCCGTCGTGCCGAGGAGGATCTCGCCGCGATGGCCGCGCGGTGACACGAGCACGGAGGCGAGCGGGTCGCGCATCGGCACCGGCGCGCGCGAAGCGATCGTGCTCCAGGCCGCCGCGCGCTGCACGACGAGCTTGCCGGCGCGGATCTTCGCGACCACGACGCGGCCACGCGTGACGAGGACGAGCTCGAGACCGCCGTCGCCGTCGAGATCTCCGCAGCCGATCGCGAGGACCTCACCCTCCTCGTGCTTGATCTTGTGGAGCGTCGTCTGCTCGAGGAGCACCGGCGCGAGGAAGCCGCGGACCTCGGCGTCGAGCGGCGCCATCGCGAACGCGTGCGCGCGCGGCCCCGGAACGGGATTACGAAGGCGCTCCCAGCCGTTCGAGACGACGGGATAGAGATCTGCGGTGATGCGGAGCTCGCCCTTGACGATCTCGAGCTGCAGGTAGACCAGCGACGCGGCTCGGCCGGACACACCGCGCGCGACCGCGAGCGCCGCCGGCTGAGGATGTGCCTTGGCGAGCCCGATCCGACCTGCGACCTGAGCGGCGATCCGGACCGCGAGCTCGTCGGCCTTCGGGGCGGGGATGTCGCTCGCGACGGCGGACGCGACGACGATCGCGCCCGAGGGCACGGGACCGATGCCCTGCGCGATCTCGTGCGCGAGCCGGAGGATGGCGCTCGCGTGGAGCGGTGGAGCGGCAGTCGGACCGGGAGCGGGGGTGGGTCCGGGCGCGGAAGCCGCCGCGGGAACGGGCAGCTTCTTGTCGGCGGGCTGCGCGTCCGCGTTCGCTGCGAGCACCGCGATCGCCAAGGTGAGCGCGACGCGTCTCACGGAGTGGCACCTGCGTCGTGGCTCGGTAGCGGCGGCAGGCTCGCGTGCTCGGCGGAAGCGGCATCCGTCGAGGTCGGGCCTGCGTCTTCCTTGGGCGCATCCGCGGCCTCGGTCGGCTCGGTCCCTTCGAGGAAGACCTCGTCGAGCGCGCCTTCCTCGCTTGCTGCGCGCTTGCCCGTCTTCGGATCGATCGACACCGTCACGATGCCGGGCGGTCGGGGGAACTCGGCGCGGGGTTTGTTCTCGTGAGCGGCTTTCATGAGGGCGATCCACGCGGGCAGCGCCGTCGATGCGCCAGTCTCCCCGGAGCCGAGCGGCTTGTTGTCATCGTAGCCGACCCACACGACGCTCGCGATCTCGGTCGA
>JANXVA010000011.1 GCA_025351875.1 Myxococcales bacterium
GCGACACGTCTGGACGTCGATGCCTCCGAGGGCAGCCGCCGCCGCCCCGCGGTCGAAGGGTGTGCCGTCCGGTGACGGGTCGTTGCGCTTCACAGGCTCCGTCGCTGTAAGAGGACGGGCGCGAGCATCGCGGGCTCGAGCATCATTGCGAGCGCAAAATTTCCCGTGAAGCACATTCCTATCGCGCCGACGCCCGGGCCGCCGCACGCCGCGTGCGCAAGCCGCGCGAGGGCGCGGAGCCAGGCGACCACCGGGCTCGATTCGTTCGCCGCGAAGGCGCGGAACTCGGCGCTCACGCACGCGCGACGAAACGTGGCCACGCCGTCCTCGACGCCCGGGACCACGCCGTCACGGCCGAACAGCGAGGGCATGTACACGGTGAACCCTGCGTCGCGAACCCAGCGGCTGAAACGAGCGACGTGCGGGCTGATGCCCGGCATCTCCGTCATGACGATGACCGCCGGGCCGGTACCGGCCACGTGGACCACCTTGGTCACTCCGTCGAGCGTGATCGCGCGCGTGTCGAAGTCCTCGAGGGGGTCGTCCTCGTGCATGCTCCGTCGGTTCGGCATGCTGTAGAGGATCGCGTCTCCGCCTCGAGCGGGCCAGTGGCGAAAAAGACATTTTTCGCGCAGTATTGGCCAATGCCGATCCACGTCGTGGTGGCGACTCTCCCGGAGATGAACGCGACCAGCGTGGCGGTCACCCTGCAGGCCCTCGACGCCGCCAATCGCCTCGCCGAGACGGTGTTGAAGCGCCCACGCCCGTTCCGCGTGGACGTCGGCTCCGCGGACGGCAAGCCGGTCGCGTGCGCGCCCGGTCCGTTCGTCCTTCCCACGGTGCGCCTCTCGCGGTTGACGCCGAGCCTGGTCATCGTTCCCGGGACCGGGGCGGCCACCGAGGCCCAGCTCCTCCGCGTGCTCGGCTCCCCGCACGTCGAGGAGCTTTGTCGCTGGCTCGCGCGGCGCTCCCGGCAGACGATCGCTGCGTCGTGTACCGGCGTGTTCGTCCTCGCGAAGGCCGGGCTCCTCGACGGCCGCTCGGCGACCACCACCTGGTGGCTGAGCTCGTGCCTCGCCTCGATGTTTCCGCGCGTGCGCGTCGAGCGTGACGCGATGGTCATCGAGGAGCGAGGGCGGTGCACCGCCGGCGCATCTCTCGCCCAGCTCGATCTCATGCTCCACCTCATCGCGCGCGAAGCGGGCCCCACGCTCGCGGGGCTCGTCGCGCGTTACCTCGTCGTGGACGAACGGTCCAGCCAGGCCCGCTACATCGTGCCGGCGTTCCTCGCCCGGTCGTCTTCGGAGGTCACCGCCGCCGAGCGATGGATCCGCCGGCACCTCGCGCAGCCGTTCGGGATCCCCGACCTCGCGCGGGGCGTCGGGACGAGCCCGCGAACGCTGGCTCGTCGGATCGCGCTCGCCACGGGAGGTGGGCCGCTCGCGTTCGTCCGGGGCATCCGGGTCGATGCCGCGCGGCACCTCCTCGCGACCACGCAGCTCTCGGTCGGCGAGATCGCCTCGCGCGTCGGCTACGAGGACCCGGCCACGCTCCGTCGCGCGTTCGCGCGACTCGGCGAGCGGCCGACCGATTCGCGGAAGCCGCGCCGCTCCGCGCCCGCATCGCGCTAGGATCCCCTCATGCCCGCGGCTGAGGAAGGCGCTCCGCCGCGCGAGCTGGTCATCGATGCTACGCCCGCGCCCGGTGACAGCAGCGACGGTGCTGGCTCCGCCATGGCGCCCTTCGCGCTCACCGCGCTCGGGGCCGGGGCGGTCGCGAAGTTCGTCTCTCCCGCGCTCGCGCTCGTGCCGCTGGGGATCGCCGTCGTCGTCTTCGTCGTTCTCCGGAAGCCGCGCGAGGGGCGATTCCTGCTTCGCGTCGAAGGCGGCGCCCTCGAGGTGACGCGCGAGCGGCGGCGCGGTCCGGCGGTGCGCATCGCGCTCGCGGATCTGCTCGACGTCACCCTCGACCGCGAGGCGCACGCGAGCGGCCGTGGCGGCTCCGCGACCGAGCGCGTGCGCTTCTCCCTGGAGCGGCGAGAGCCGGAGCTCCCCGTCTTCGTACCCGAGGAGCGCATCACCCCGATCGAGGCGCAGGAGTGGTACGCCAAGGTCCGCGTGTTCCTCCGCAAGCACGGCTGGGTGCCGGCGAGCGAACGCGAGGCCGCGCCAACGTCGACATGAAGCGCATTCTGCACACCCTGATCGCCTCCAGCATGGTCCTCGTCGCGCTGCTCTCCGCGAGGGGCGCCTCGGCAAACGCTGCCGCGCCCTACCGCCGCGATCCCGGCGCCGCGGGAGGGGCGTTCGTCGCCGGGCAGACGAGCCTCGTCGTCGATCACGAGACGCTGGTCATCGACTGCGTGGAGGCCGAGCGTGGCGACCCGGAGTGCCGCTTCGAGGCGCTCTATGACGTATCGAATCCCACGGACACCGACGAGGAGGTGCTCGGCATCTTCTTCGGCGCGCCGCCGGTCGTGCCCGCGCTCGAGGCGACCACGCCGAACGTCTTCATCTTCCTTCCGTCCTTGTCGGCAGGGCTCGGCGTGCCGATCCAGGTCCACTCCGCGGGGCCGCCGCGGGTGGGCGCGAGGGCGCAGCTCGGGGTCGCGTTCCCGCTGATCTCGTTCTTCGTCCCGCTCGACGTCTACTTCGACGACGGCGTCCGCGGGCAGCTCGCGTTCATGACGCAGCTCGGGTTCTGACGCTCAGCGCGCCTCGCGCTCTACGCTCCGGACGTAGAGGACCTCGCACGCGCCGTCGCCGCTGTCGTCGCGGCGCAGGCTCGAGCGCATGGTCATGCCCTTCGGTCCGGTCACCTCGACGAGCTGTCCGGTGAGGCGCACGACGTCGCCCGCCTTCAGCTCGAAGAGCGCGGCGCGGATCGCGGCGTCCGCGGGGATCACGTGCGTGTTCGCGGCAGAGATCTTGGCGGAGTCGGCGGAGATCATGCCGCCCGGCATGACGTAGTAGAAGTGCCGGTTCGTCTGGAAGACGTGGGTGCGATCGAGGATTGCGCTGTCGCTCATCGAGCTCCACCCGAGAGCGAGATCGAGCGGGACGAGATCGGAGATCCTGTCGAAGCGGTAGTGCTCCGTCCCGAGCACGCGGGCGCGGATCGCGTAGTCGGCGAGCGGCGTGAGCTGGTAGCCGTCGTCCTCGCGCTCGATGAGGCGCGGGCTCTTCGGCGGCGTCTGCGTCGGCACCTCGGGAACGAGGACGCCGGGCTCGTGGCTCACGGGCCAGCGACCGACGATGGAGACGAGCAGCGCCGTCAGGCAGGCTGCGATCACGACGACCCTCTCGATGCGCGCGGCCGTCCACGCGGACCGCGTGCCTCGGCCGGCGACGGGCGCCATCGACGACGAGCGAACGAGCGACGAGACCATGCCTCGCCACGATGCAATGGCGGAGCCAGCGACGACGGCGCGAATGAGCCCAGCTTCATCGATGTTTCGTGCGTCGTACGGCCACGCTGTGGGCCCGGCCCAACAGGGGCGCGAGGTGGCGTTGGGGCGCCCCAACATCGTTCACCGGCTCGACGCGTGACTCAGGCCGCGAGCTCCTTCAGCGTCACGTCCGGGCTCGCGAGCTTCGCGCGGTCCACCACGATGCCCTTCGTGATGAGCGCCTTGCCCTGGATGTAGTCCTTCGTCTGGTTCACGCAGTCGAGCGCGATGACCCGCCCGCCCCGCAGGTAGACGACCGAGAAGCTCCGCGACTCGGGCGCGCCGCGAACGACGACGTCGTCGTGGCCGTCGGAGAGGCCGATCGTCTGCAACCGCAGATCGTACTGGTTCGACCAGAACCACGGCACGGCCTCGTAGCGCTCCTCGGCGCCGAGCGTTCCGGCGATCGACCTGGCGACGATCATCGCCTGGTCGTTCGCGTTCTGGATCGACTCGAGCCGGACGACGCGACCGCTCGCGTGCACGTTGGGATGCGCGGCGCAGTCGCCCACGGCGTAGACGTCGGGCAGGCTCGACTTGCTGCGGAGATCGACGACCACGCCGTTGTCGATCACGGCGCCTGCGCGCGCGAGCGGCTCGACGGCTGCGTCGATGCCGATCCCGACGATGACGAGGTCCGCGGGGAGCGACTCACCGCTCGCGAGGCGCACGCCGCACACGCGCCCGTCCTTCTCGTCGAGCGCCACGACCTTTGCGCCGAGATGAAGGTCGACACCGTGTGCACGGTGCTCGGCCTCGAAGAATCGAGAGAGCGCGACGCCGGCCACGCGCGCGAGCACGCGAGACTCCGCCTCGAGCACCGTCACCTGCTTGCCTTGCTTGCGGAGCACCGCCGCCGCCTCGAGACCGATGTACCCGCCGCCGATGATGACGACCGCGTGCGCGGTCTCGAGCTCGCCCTTCATCTTGTCGACGTCGGCGCGGTCGCGCACCGAGTGGAGGCCCACGAGATCATGAGGCGCGCACCCGAGCCTGCGTGCGCTCCCTCCGGTAGCCCACACGAGCGTTCCGTATCCGACGACGCTCCCGTCCTCGAGGCGTACTTCGTGGGCCGCCGCGTCGAGCGAGACGACGCGTGCGCCGAGCCGGACGACGACGTTCTTCTCCTCCCAGTAGGATGCGGGACGGAGCACGAGCGCCTCGAACGTCTTGTCGCCCGCGAGGTACTCCTTCGAAAGCGCAGGGCGCTCGTACGGAAGGTAAGCCTCGGCGCCGATGAGCAGGATGCTCCCCGCGAACTTCTGTTGCCGCAGCGAGATCGCGGTGTGCGCACCGCCCTGTCCCGCACCGACGATCACGATGTCTGCTCGTTCGGTCATTGTTCGACTCTCCTCGTCACCCGGCGCGGAGCAGCTTCAGCGCGACGAAGAGAAGCGCTCCGCTCGCCATGGCATGCCCGACTGCCGGGACCGAAGCGCCTCCCTTCCACTGGCGCATCGCACCGCGATAAAACCACGCGGCGATCGCTCCCGCGACGAGCGCCGCGGCCGCTTGCAGGATCATCGTGATCTGCGCGCTGGTCTCGACCAGCGGTCGAACGATGGCGAAGCCGGCGCCGTTTCCGACCGTCGCCGTCAGGACACCGCAGGTTGCGAGGGCCGTGACGCCAAGGACGAGCAGGGATGTCAGCCAGGCGACCTCCGCGGTCGCTCGGTCCTTCGCCTTCGGCTCGTGCCGCGCATGCGCGCCATGGCCTCGCGGTTCGGTGGGGGGCGGGAGGCTCGCGCGCGGTGGTGCGTCGAGGGTCAAGCCGGAGGCCGATCGCGACGACCGCGTCGGTGCTGGCGGCGCCCGGGAGGGCACGGCTCTGGGGCGCACGGTCGGCGCTTCGAGCTCGGGCACGACGGGCGCGACGGGCGCGACGGGCGCGACGGGCGCGACGGGAGCGACGGGCACGACGGGCGCGACGGGAGCGACAGGCAGGCTCGCGGGAGGAGGCGCCATCCGCTCCGTTGTCTCCTGACGCGGTGTCGGGGACGCCAGAGTGTGCTCGATGCTCGGCGGCTGGAGATCGACCGTCGTCGCCTCGGCCCCCGCGAGTGTCCGCGGCAGCGCGAGCTCCGGAATGAAGGGCTCGGGGTGAGCGCTCGGGCGGAGCAAGGACGTCGAGGCGCGCCCTGAGGCGCCCTGGAGCGTCTCCTCGAGCGCCGTCGCTAGCTCGGCCGCCGTGGAGAAGCGTTCGGTGACGGACCGACGCAGACATCGATCGACGATCGCAGCGACCTGGGGATCGACGTCCGGCGCGACCGAGGCGAGGGGAGGCGCATCCGTCGTGGCGATGACGACGTAGATGGCCGGGCCGGTTTGCGTGAACGGACGCCGCCCCGCGAGCAGCTCGAAGAGCATGACGCCGAGCGCCCAGACATCGCTCTGGGCATCGGCGTCGTGGACGCCATGGAGGAGCTCCGGTGCCATGTACGCCGGCGTTCCCAGCATCTCGCCCACGCCCGTCGTGCGAACGTCGGAGGCGCGGAGCTTGGACACTCCGAAGTCGAGGAGCTTCGGCACGACGCGCACGCCGCTCCTCGGAGGGCGTCGCGCCGACAGTCCGGAGCTCGGCGGGCTCTCGAGCGGACCGTGCAGGTTCGCGAGGAAGATGTTCGCGGGCTTGATGTCGCGATGGATGACGCCCTGGAGGTGGGCCTCGGCGACCGCTTCGATGATCGGCACGATGAGCGTCTGGACCTCCTCGAGGCTGAGCCGGCCTCGCTCGCGCATGTACTTCGCGAGATCCTGGCCGTAGAGGAGCTCCTGGACGATGAACGGGGCGCCGTCGGCGTCCTGGTCGATGTCGAGGACATCGACGACGTTCGGGTGGCGAACGACGTTCGCGACGCGCGCCTCGCGCAGGAACCGCTCGAGCAGGCTCGGATCCTCGGCGTGCCTCAGGTGCATGATCTTGATCGCGACCTCGCGATTCAGGGCCATGTTCGTGGCGCGATAGACATCGCCCATCCCGCCGCTCCCGAGGAGCGCCTCGATCCGGTACTTGGCTGCGAGCACGTCGCCGACTGCGCGAAGCGCCATGTCGGCAGTGTACCCGATCAGTCGACGCTAGCGCCGACCGCGCGCGGTGTGCGAGCGTTGGGGGGCGATGGCCCGTCTCGACCCTCATTCCTATGCCGACGACACCCAACCTCGGACCGCGTCGCTCGACTGGAAGGCGAGCGTCGACTTCGGCGCACACGTCGTGCGCGCCGAGCTCACGCTCCGCTTCGCGAAGCCGGCGGCCGGGGGTTCGCTGGACCTCGACACGCGCGGACTCGACATCACCGCCCTCGTCGGCCCGGGCGGCGCTGCCCTCGAGTACACGCTGCACGACGCCGACCCGATCCTCGGCAGCCGGCTCGAGATCGCCGTGCCCGCCGGCGCGGAGTCGATCCTGATCCGCTACGTCACGTCGCCCGAGGCCTCGGCGCTCCAGTGGCTGACGCCCGAGCAGACGCTCGGCAAGAAGCACCCGTATCTCTTCTCGCAGTGCCAGGCGATCCACGCGCGGAGCATCCTTCCGTGCCAGGACACGCCGTCGATCCGCCAGACGTTCGTGGCGTCGCTCGACGTGCCCGCGGAGCTTCGCGCGGTGATGGCCGCGGCCACGCAGGGTCGGGAAATCCAGGGTGATCGCGCGATCGAGCGCTTCGCGATGCCGCAGCCCATTCCGCCTTACCTCTTCGCGTTCGCGGTCGGCGACCTCGCGTCGAAGGATCTCTCGCCTCGCTCGCGCGTGTGGACGGAGCCGGCGCAGCTCGAGGCTGCGGCATGGGAGTTCGCGCAGGTGGAGGACCACCTCCGCGCGGCCGAGTCTCTCTTCGGGCCGTACGACTGGGAGCGCTTCGATCTCCTCGTGATGCCTCCGTCGTTCCCGTACGGCGGCATGGAGAACCCGCGGCTCACGTTCCTCACGCCGTCACTCCTGGCGGGCGACCGCAGTCTCGTCAACGTCGTGGCGCACGAGCTCGCTCACTCGTGGACGGGCAACCTGGTGACGAGCTCGAACGCCGAGCACTTCTGGCTCAACGAGGGTTTCACGGTCTTCGCGGAGCGGCGCATCCTCGAGGTGCTCGAGGGCGCGGAGATGGCGGCGCTGCACGCGGCGATCGGCTTCGAGCGCTTGCAGCAGGCCTTCGCGCAGCACGCAGACCACCCCGAGCTCACGAAGCTACGGACCGAGCTCACGGGCATCGACCCCGACGAGGCCTTCAGCCAGGTGCCCTACGAGAAGGGCTATCTCTTCCTGAAGGCGCTCGAGGCCGCGGCGGGGGAGAAGGCGTTCGATGCGCTGCTCTCGACGTGGCTCGGCACGTACCGCTTCGGCGCGGCGACGACCGATGATTTCCTCGCGCTCGTCGAGCGCGTGATCCCTGGCCTTCTCGCGAAGGTGGATGCGCCGGCATGGGTCGATGGCCCTGGTCTTCCCGCGTCGCACTGGAGGCCCGAGTCCGCGCGGCTCGCCGCCGTGCAGAAGGTCGCCGGTCGCGTGCCGACCCGCGCCGAGACGAAGGACTGGAGCCCCACCGAGTGGCAGCTCTACCTCGAGGGAATGCCGAAGCCGTCGCCGCTCGCAGTGTGCGAGGAGCTCGACGCGACGTACTCGCTGACGGCCTCGAAGAACCCCGAGGTGCTCGTGAGCTGGCTCGTGCTCGCGTGCGAGTCGGGCTACGCGCCGGTGCTGCCGAGCGCCACCGAGCTGCTCGGGCACATCGGGCGCATGAAGTACCTGAAGCCTATTTTCAAGGCTCTTGCGGGCCGTGCAGAGACGAAGGCGCTCGCGCACGAGCTGTTCGAGCGCTTCCGCACGGGGTACCACCCGATCGCGCAGCAGATGCTGCGCGGCGTGCTCAGGTAGGGCTCACGAAGCGAGGAGCGCGAACAGCGGCGCGAGGAGCGAGGCAACCGCAATGGAGCGAATACCTACTACGAAGTCGATCTCGCTGGGAACGTGCGCGGACTCCGCGCCAGCGGAGGCTACTTCGGCTAACGCGGAGCGGATGATCGATTCCGTCGAAGAGGTAAAAGCCTGCATCCGACGCGAGTCGTCGTACCGACGCGAGATTTCTCCAAGGACGTCGCCGAGCTGCAGCGCCCGCGCG
The DNA here is from genome assembly GCA_025351875.1 of Myxococcales bacterium. Lineage (GTDB taxonomy): Bacteria > Myxococcota_A > Polyangia > Polyangiales > Polyangiaceae > Labilithrix. The sequence continues at coordinate 8,560 of JANXVA010000011.1, forward strand.
ATGCGTGCATGATACATGTCGACGATTTGACCCCCTGACGCGAGTCTGCGGCCGCGCGGGGTGGCGCGAGCCGGGCAGAGGGGCGTCATGGATCGGGGCGAGCATCGCGTCCTTCAGTGTAGCGAGAGAGCGGCTAAGGAAGAAACGTCGCCGCCTTCTGTCCTACGTCTTCGTCCGCGGAGACGGAGCGATGGGGCGGAGTCGGCGGCGCCAGTAGTTGGGTCGGCGCTTCAGGTGTGCGAGGGCGAGCACGAGCCGCTTTGCTCGCGTGCGTCGACGATCAGCGCAAACGGGAAGCGCGTGATGAGCAGTCGACGAAAGTGCTCGGGCGCCGAGGCCATCGCGCGCGTGCCGGGCATGGCGTGCTCGGCGTTCCGGTCGAGTGTCTGTTCGAGGAGGTCAAGGAGCTCGAGGCCGAGTCCAGGTTCGCGCTCTTCGTACCAGGCCATCTCGTGGGCGAGCTCGTCGCGCGCCTGCGGTTGGTAGGCCCACGGTTTCATCGCGGGGTGCGGAGGCCTGCACGCAGCTCGCGGTGGACGTCTTCGGCGGCGATCGGGGTCGCGCGCCCCTCCTCGACGTCACGGGAGCGCTTCTCGATCTCGACCGCCCACGCCCTCTCGAGCTCCTCGGCTGAGGCGGGCTCTTCCTCGAGACTCGCCTCGAGCTCCGCGGCAATGAGCGCACGGTCCTCGGCGGGGAGGACGAGGAGTTCCTCGAGCAAGTGTCGCGTGCGCGCGTTCATGCCTTGACGCTACGGCACGGCGTGGCGCCTCGCCAGCGTGGTTGGTTCGTCTTCGTGTGACATCCATCCGGCGGGACGCCAACGTCCAGCGACTGGACAATCGCGTCCAGCCGGCTGGACGCGGCGTTGCGCCGTAGCCCCTGCCGATCGCCTCGAGCAACGCCGTCGCGAGCGATCGCGCCGCCTGTCACGGCGCCTGCAATTCGACACTGTGTGTAGGTGTCAAAGCAGGCGCCGCGCCAGGCTCAAGGCCACCAGACGCGCGTCGCCCCCCCGCGCGCCGAGTGTCGCCACCGGCGACGGAGGGTCCCACTTTCAGCGGTATCACCGGTGTCCAGGTACCCGCCCGGTGATTCGGAGTCGGTTCTTCGCGTTTCCTGCCGCGAGCCGTAGGCGCGCGTGGTCGCAAGCGCTCGCCGGGGCGGCGCTGCGGAGGACGGATCCTCTCCGCTGAGGGCGGCTATGCGGGTCAGGGTCGCGCGTGTCGGAAACCTTTCTCGAGCACGAAGTGCTCGGCGCGTTCGGTGAGCCGTTCGGCGATGACCTGAGCGTTGAGCGCGTCCGGGAAGACCTTCGTCCAATCCTTGAACGCGCGGTTCGTGGTGATGCAGGTCGAGCGGCGAAACTCGTAGCGCTCGGAGATGACCTGGAACGCGAGCTTGGCTTGGGCAGCGTCCATCGCGAGCACGGCGAAGTCGTCAATGACGAGGAGCTCGGCGCGGACGAAACGACGGAGGGCCCGCTCGAGCACGCCGTGCAGCTCGGCGCCGTGCAGCTCGCTGAGCATGCGCGGCGCGGAAATGAAGAGGACGCGCCGTGTGGCGAGACATGCCTTGTAAGCAAGGGCGCGAGCGAGGAACGTCTTGCCCGTTCCCGGCATGCCGATGAAGAGCGGGTTGACTCCCTTGTTGAGGAAATCGAGGTCGTGAAGGGCGAGGTAGCGCGCGCGGAGCTTCTTGCGTGCCGGATCGAAGTCGAAGTCGAAGGCGTCGACGGTGTTGATCTCGGGGAAGCGCGCGTCTCGGAGCCGGCGGTCCACTGCGCTCTTGATGCGGCTCTGCTTCTCCTCATCGCAGAGGCGATGAACAACGTCTGTCGTCGAGAGATTCTCCTTGGCCGCGCGCTCGAGGATCGTGGCGACGAGCTTCGCCATGCCGGGAAGCCGGAGCCAGCGGAACTTTTGCACGAGCAGGTCGACGTCATCGCTCGTGGTGCGGTCGTCTTCGTCAGCCTTCTTCTTCATGACGACTCCTCCGTCGCGCGAGCGGGAGCTGCAGGTGGCTCGCCCGGATCGCGCGTCATCGTCGGCGCGAACAGCTGGTCGTAGACGGATAGATCGGGCTCGGGCAGCGAGATGGCGTCGAGCTCGGCGTTGCCGAGGCGCAGCGGAGCGGGTTGCGGGACGAGACCGCGCTTGTGCCGCATGACGTACTCGACGTACTCGGCGCCGACGTGGCCGGTCTCCATGACCTCTCGGATCGCGCTCGCCGTGGCGATCGCGCCGAAGACTTCGACGAGCAACGTGAGTCGGAGGATCTCGCGATGAATGGAGCGGGAGCCGGCCGCGAGCACCTTGAAGTAGGCGCGCCCGGTCTCATCGAGCGCGAGGAGCGCCGGAGGCAGCGCACCGGCGGCCGCGCGCGGGCGCTGCTCCAGCAGGCCATTCTTGTGCGAGGGGTGCTCGATATCCTCGCCGATGCTCCACGACCTTCGATGCTGCGCGACGGTCTTGGTCTCGAGTAGGACGGAGACGAAGTCGTCGTCGGCGCGCACCAGGACCTGCTGCTGCGAGGCGAGCCTCCACGGGACCGAGTAGCGATTCCGGTCGAAGGGAACGCGAAACATCTTGGTCACGCCCGTGCCCTCGACGTCATCGGTGTTGAACGGTGTGCCGGCAATCGGTTTGAGAAGCCGCTTCTCCTCGTGCTCGAAGACGAGCTGGGGGACCTTGCCTGTGACCTCATGCACGCGACCGTTGGCGAAGTCGTCGCGCCACGAGGTGGCCTGCGTGTTGAGGTCGAGGAGATCGCGGAAGCGACGACCCGGCCAGAAGCGGCGACGGACGAAGCCGATCGGTCTCTCGACGCGTCCCTTCTCGTTAGCCTTTCTCACGTTGCAGGCGCGCACCGCGAAGCCACGAGCGCGCGCGTACTCGAGAAATGTGGAATTGAAGACGGTGGCGGCCTGGGTGTGCGAGAGCACGACGGTCTTCATGTTGTCGAAGATGTCGACGAGCGTCGTCCCGTCGAAGAAACGCATGCATCGATCCATGCAGCGGAGAAAAGTGCCCATTCGCTGACTGAGCGTGAATTCGATATAGAGCCGCCGCGAGTAGCATAGGACGGCGACGAACGCGCTCACGCGACGCGGGATCCCGGGCAACGCGAAGCCGAAGTCGGCCCAGTCCACTTGCATCGCCTCGCCCGGCGCGAAGTCGAGCGTCAGGAACGCCGCGCGCGGCTCGCGCGGTCGCAGGCGCCGGAGACGATCGCGGAGGATCGTGACGCCGCCGGTGTATCCGAGTGGTCGCAGACGCTCGAGCACCGCCGGCGCCAACATCTCGGGCGCGTCGTCGAGCACGGCGCGGATCGCCGGCTCGTAGGGATCGAGCATCGAGCCGCGCGGGTCGACCGCTGGCTTCGGCGGCGCGCGATGCCGGCCGAGGATCTGACGGACCGTCTTGCGCGCCATCTGGAGACGCTTGGCTATCGCTCGCACCGCCACGCCCTCCACGAGGCCGAGGCGCAGTACCTCGGCGACGCGAGCGGAAGAGTCGAGCGGCTTGGTCTTGACAGCGCTCATCGCGGTCACCGCGGCACGAGCTGCAGCTGACGCCGAGCATCACGGAAGTCGCCGACTCCGCGGAGGCGGCGCCCGCGGCGCGCCTCGCGGGGGTCGACGATGTCGACGACGTAGTGCAGCGAGCTCACGCCGAGTCCAAGGCCGTCCGAGAGGCCGAGGGAGCACAGATAGTCCTCCGACTCCGCAGAGAGAACAACGCGCAGCGGGCGGCCCTGCCAGAGCGAAAGAGCCTCCAGCAGCATTGGTGCAGCCCAGCGGTGGTGCGCTGCTCTCACAGGTCCAAGGCGCGCCACGAGCACATCGTCCGGCCCGTCCGTCATCAGGATGCGCGTCTCCTGTTCGCGGGGGACAATCGTCAGTCGCAACTCCTCGGTCGTCATGGCCCGTGCCCTCCGGCGCCGCGACGATCTCGGTCGCGGCGTCGAGGACCTTGCGCTCGAGGGCCAAGTCCTCGGAAGGGTCATCCGTCACGGTGCTTCTTTTGCGCTGCTCCCGAAGCGCCGCCATCCGATCGCGATGGTCGGCTCGCCCCTCGTCACTACTCTGATGTCGATCGTTGGCCTCGCGCTTCGCCCCGCGTCGGCACGCCTCGTCATCGCAGTAAGCCCGTCCGTGATCGCAGGCGCGGCACACCACGAATGCCCGACCGCACCACTGACACTCGACCCATCTCCCATCCGCTCGCACCGGTCCCCCGGAGCGAATGCACAAACTTGGTTACTCGGAACGGTTGTGCGATTGCTCGCCATGCACCGCCCGAGAGAGGGGCTCGGGTCCAACGCCGAGCCCCTCGTTTTAACTTGTCGTGCGCTCGCCCTGCCCTCGGACCTACCCCGTGGACGCCCGCATGGTCGAATTCCCGGCGGCCCGATCAGCTACCCGGTGAAGCCCGGGCTCCGGTGATTCCGCTGATCTTGGTACCCACGGAGACCGGCGGTGACAAAACGGAGCGGGCGTCCTCGGGCCCATCAAGGAGACCTACCTCTTCGACGGCATCGACCACCCGCTGCGCATCAACCGGGGCGGGACGAATAGCTATTACGAGCTAGACCTCGCGGGGAACGTGCGCGGGCTGCGCGCGAGCGGAGGCGCGAGTCT
>JANXVA010000055.1 GCA_025351875.1 Myxococcales bacterium
GGTAGCTCGTGAACGTGGACCCGACGATGTTCTGGATGGTGCTCATACGCCGTCTTCATCAAGGCTCGTGCCAGCATGCGAAGCCCCGCTGATGTGCAAGGCTCGTCGTGTCGGCGTCCACGTCTGCTGCTTCGACTCCACAGCGTGTTGTGCGTGAGCAACGGATCATCAGAGGCTCCTTCTGGAGGTCGTGTGTCCTTCGCTGTTGCGACGGATGTGCCACTGCAAACGCCGCGAAACCCACGCGAAGTTTACGCAGCCGAGCGGCGATGCGACGATGGTGCGATGTCCGGCGCGCGCGGAGAGCGGCTCGTTCTCCTCGCCGCGGCGGCGGTGGCGGCGCTCGGCGCGTGCAACGCCCTCGTCGGAAACGAGGACGTCAGCTACATCGCGTCCGATGCCGCGGCGCCACCCGCGGACGCGCGCGCGGAGGACGCTCCGCCGATCCTCGACGCCGCTGCGGCCGATTCGGGCGCGCTCGTCGCCCTGGCGACCGAGGGCGACGCAGGCGTCGGCAAGGTCGCGGTGGACGGGACGCACGTCTACTGGGCTGTGGAGGACGTCGGTCAGGTCAAGCGAATGCCGAAGGGCGGCGGAGCCGTCGAGACCTTCACGGCGGCGCAGGGAGCGGTCACGGACTTCGCGGTGGGTGCGGCCGAGGTCTTCGTCAACGGCTACGGCTACGGCACGAGCCCGGATTACAAGGGGAGCGGCGCGGAACGCCTGCCCTTCGGCGGCGGAGCCGCCTACCTCCCGATGGGCTGTCCGGTGACCCGCTTCACGACGGGCGTCGCGTTCGCCGATCCCCACGTCTTCTACGGTGTCTTCAAGTGCAACGGCGACGTCGCCGCGGGGCTCACGCTGGTCCGCGCATCGAAGGCGGACAGCTACACGGCGGCGACCGCGTCTCTTCCCGATGCTGGCCTCTACCAGCCGGTGGCGCCTTCCGCCGTCATCGCGGTCGACGCAAACGACGTGTTCATGACGGTGGCAGGGATACTCGTCCGTGTCGCCCCGGATCTCTCCGCCGTTCGGGGCACCGCGGGGCCGTTCGCACAAGCGCTGGCCATCGCGCTGGAACCGGATGGAAGCGCCGTGTACCTGCGCGAGCCGACGGCGCTCCGACGTCTCGTGCGCGATACGTTCGCTCCTTCTCGGCTCGTCCCGATCGACGGTGCCGTGAGCTTTCAGTCCGAGCAGCGCGCGCAGATCGCGGTGAACGACACGGTCGTGTACTTCAGCGCGACCACCGGCCTGTTCCGCATGAGCAAGGCCACGTTCGCTCCCGAAAAGGTGCTCCCGGGGCCGGTCGCCGGTGTTGCCCTCGACCCGACCCACCTCTACTTCTCGTCGGGAAGCACGCTCTACCGCATCGGCCTCTAGACAGCGGTCTCAGCGGAAGATCTCGGCAGGCGCGCCATACTCGGTGCCCCACGTCGTCCACGCGACGTCCGTTGGGCCGACCGCGACGGCCTTGACCACGAAGCTCGCGTTCTCCTTGTGGAGCAGCGCACCGAAGCCATCGTCGAACATGCCTTGGTCGATGTCTTGCTGGTACTCGGTCCCGCGGTAGTCGGCGGGCGCGCCGGTGCCGCGAAGACGGATGACGCCGCGCATGAAGACCCAATCGCCCTTCGCCTCGTAGGCGCCGTTCGTGACGTTGAACACGATGTCTTGGTTGCGGAGCGTCGGCTTCAAGTTCGCGCGTAGCGCATCCATGACCGCAGCGCGGTTGGTCTGCGGAGCCTGGGCGGCCGGCGCGAACGGGAACACGGACGTCGGCGCGCCGAACTGCGCGGGCCACTCGAGCCAGCCGACGTCGGTGGCGCCGATGTCGTGAGCCTTCACTACCCACGTGCTTCCTTCCTTCTCGAGGAGCGCGTCGATGTGATCGTCGAACAACCCCTCGGCGATGTCGTCGGCGTACGGCGTCCCCGTGTAGTCGACGGGCCTGCGGCTATTCTTCAGGACGATCTTCCCGGTGAGGAACGCGAACGAGCCTTGGACCTCGAGGACGCCGTTGCTGACATCGAACTGGATGTCCTGGTTCCGTAGCTCCGGTTTCACCACGGCGCGAAGCGCGTTCATGATCGCGGCTCGCTGACCGGCGACGAGGGCATCCTCGCTCGACGCGGCGTCGTCGGCGGTCGACGCGGCGCAGCCCGCGAGCGGCCCCGAGGCGGCGAGACACAGGACGGCGCAGCCGAGGACCGAGCGTGCGCGAGCCGCGATGATCGAACCGGTGACGTTGATCGAGACCATGACGAACCTTCCTTCGGGTTTGTGGGTCGCTACGAGCGACGGAGAGGCTTGGTGCAGCGCGCATGCCACGCCGGCGCCAGCGGGAGGTCGCGGAGAACGTCCTGGAAACCAGCGCACGCCGCGCCCTTCCGCTGCTCGCGAGCAACACATCGTTGTCTCGAGACAACAGGTGGCGGGTCGCTCTGGGACCGCCGCTCCTCCGCGACTCGCACCGTCGGGTTGCTCGTCATCTGCCGAATCGGCGTATTCTTCGTGGCCGATGCTCCGCGCACGCCTCGGTCCAACGAAGAGGGTGCGACCCCTGATCGGGCTCGTGGTCGTCGCCGCGTCGCTTGCGTTCGGCAGCTCCGCACGGGCGGACGCGGACGGTCCCGAGGAGCGCGCGACAAAGCTCTTCGAGAAGGGACGCGCGCTCGCGAAAGAGGGCCGCTGCGCTGAGGCCGTCCCCGTATTTCTCGAGAGCCTCCGTGAAGCCGCGGGCATCGGGTCGATGCTCAATCTGGGCAACTGCTACGAGGTGCTCGGCAAGACGGCGACGGCGTTCCGGCAGTTCAAGCGAGCCGAGGAGATCGCAACGTCACGCCATGACCCGCGCAGCGCCGAGGCGCATGCACGTGCCGAAGCTCTCGCGCCGAATCTCTCCATCGTGACCGTGAGCGTCGTCGACACCGGCGAGCAGGACCTCGCGCTGCGCCTCGACGACGAGACGCTTCCGCGCGAGCGATGGGGGACAGGGATGCCCGTCGATCCGGGGACGCACGTGCTCGAGGCATCCTCACCCCGACGCGGCCGAACCTTGCAGAACGTCGTGGTCCGCGCGGGCGCGGACCATGCAACGCTCGTCGAGCCTGCGCTCGTCGTGGGTCCAGCTCTCCAGGCGCCCTCCGACGATTCGAAACCGGGCTCGCTGCAGCGCACCTTCGGCTTCGGCTTCGCGGGCGCTGGCGTGCTGGGGGTTGGGCTGGGCTCGGTCTTCGGAATCCTCTCCCTCACGAAGCACTCCAGCGTCGTCGATCGATGTCCGGGGTACCCGATGTGCGATCCTTCCGTGCGAAGCTCGATCGAGGACGACAACTCCAGCGCTCGCACCTCAGGAACCGTCTCGACGATCTCGTTCATCGCAGGCGGAGCGCTGCTGCTCGGTGGCGTGCTTCTCGTGCTCACAGCGCCGAGCACGCGGCGCGAGGCGAGCCGCGCTAGCATGGTCAGGTGAGCTTCGGGCCCGGGCAGATCTTCGCCGGCAAGTACCGGATCGAGCGGCTTCTCGGCGCGGGTGGAATGGGGGAGGTCTACGCAGCGACGCACCTCGAGCTCGGCGAGCTGGTCGCCCTCAAGGTGATGCGCGACGAGGACACGAGCAGCACCGACGCGCTCGCCCGGTTCCAGCGCGAAGCACGTGCCGCGGCGCGTCTGAAGAGCGAGTTCATCGCGCGCGTGCTCGACGTGGGGAGACGGGAAGGAGGCCTTCCGTTCATCGTCCTCGAGCACATCGAAGGACAGGATCTCCAGGAGGTCTGCCGGCGCGGCCCTGTCCCCGTCGCGGAGGCGGCTGGCTTCATCGCTCAAGCATGCGAGGGCGTCGCCGAGGCTCACGCGCTCGGCATGGTTCACCGCGATCTCAAGCTCAGGAATCTCTTTCTGACGAAGCGTCCGGACGGGCGCCCGCTCGTGAAGATCCTCGACTTCGGGGTCGTGAAGCTGTCGAGCCCGAAGGGGGCCGACAGCGACCAGCCCAGCCTGACGCTGACACAAGCCGAGACCATCATCGGGTCGCTGCCGTACACGGCGCCCGAGCAGATCCAGATGAGCAGCAAGGTCGATGCGCGTGCGGACGTCTGGTCGCTCGGCGTCTGCCTCTACGAGCTGCTCGCAGGCACGCGCCCGTTCCCCGGCCAGACGGTCGCGGAGATCGTCACGTCGATCACGCGTCGGCCGCTGGTGCCGCTTCGCTCGCTCCGTCCTGAGATCCCCGACGCGCTCGCCGATGCCGTCGAGAGAGCGCTCGAGAAGAATCTTCATCGCAGGTTCCAATCGGTGGCGGAGCTCGCGGGCGCGCTCTCGCCCTTCGTCGGCGACAGGACGCTCGGCGATCGCGTTCAGGCCGTGCTTCTCCAAGGCGTGAAGCCCGTTCTTCCTGTCATTCCGGTCTCCTCTGCGAGCGATCCGGTCGCCGCCACTCGAGACTGGGGCGCCTCGAACGGCGTGCCCCTGCCAGCCACCGTCGACGACGAGTTCGACGCAACGACGCGCGCGCTCCCGCCGAGGCCGGCGGACGTCGCGGCACAAGCGCATCCTCCGCCCTCGTTTTCGGTCGCTGCGGTCGTTCCCACCAAGAAAAGCTCGTTACCGTTTTTCGTGGCGGTTGCCGTGGTGGGCACGGTCATCGCGCTGGCAGCGCTGGTCGGGTGGAGCACCGTGCGCGGGCGAACGAAGTCCGCAGGCACGTCCGCCAGCGCCAAGTCGATCGATCCGCCCGAGCTCACGGCCGTCGCTTCGACGAGTGCTCCGTCTGCGGAGCTCCCCAGCGCGAGCGCTGCCGCCTCGTTGCCCACCGAGTCTCCGTCGACGCACACGCGAGTGGCCCCGCCGCCCGTGAAGCCGCGCCCGCGCGGGACCTCGTCCGCCGCGGCGCCTGCGGCCTCCGGCGCTTACGACAAGTTCTGAGCCACGGCGCTCCAGCGCCGGTCCGCGCCTCGAGGTTCGTCAATGGACCCGCAGGATCGTGCCGCTCGTGCCGATGGCCCACGTGCGCGTGCCGCTGCCGAAGACGCGGTGCACCCCTCCGCCGGGCGTGCCGCGGACCGCGCTGCTCGCTCCCGCCTTGAACGTGAGCTCGTCGCCGAAGCCCACCGCCCACAGCGCGCCCGGCTGCTCCGCCCAGACGCCTCGACACGCCTGCGCGGGACCTGGCGACGCCGACGACCACGTCACTCCGTCCCAGTGATAGGCGACGCACGAGTTGACGGTGATGTACGGCGTCCCGTTGATCGAGAGCGCGCTCCCGCCGACCGCCCACACGTCGGTCGCGCTGCTGCCCGACATCGCGGTGAAGTACTTGCCGCCTTGAATGCTCGTCTCGGCGACCCAGCTCGCGCCGTTCCAGTGCAGCACTGCGTTGACACCCGCAGCCCAGATCTGATTTCCGGTCCCCCACACGCTCGTGAGCTTCGTCGTCGCACCGCTCGCCGTCGGGTTCCAGCTTGCCCCGTCATAGTGGAGGATCGTGCCCTCCTCACCGACGGCCCACACGTCGGACGCACCGAGCGCGCGCACGTCGTAGAGGTGCTTGTCGCTACCGCTGTCGACGCTCGACCACGCCGCCCCGTTCCAGTGGAGGATGGTGCCTGTCGCGCCGACGGCCCAGACGTCGTTCGCGCTCGAACCGTGCACGCTCGTGAGATAGGTGGTGACGGGGCTCGCGACGGACGACCACGCGCCATCACCCGCCGAGTGGAGGATCACGCCGCCTTCGCCGACGACCCACGCGTCGGTCTCCGAAGCTGCCCATCCGCCGCCGAGGTTCGCGCGTGTGGTGCCGCTCGGGAAAGGCGACCACGTCGCTCCGTCCCAGTGGAGCGTCACGCCCCCTTTGCCTCCGGCCCACACGTCGTTGGCCGCGCTGCCCCAGAGCGCATAGAGGTGCGTGCCCGCGGGGAGCCCGGTGGCGAACGACGTCCAGCTCGCGCCGTCCCAGTGACGGATCGTGTCGTCGTAGCCGACCGTCCAGACGTCGCTCGCGGACGCTCCCCAAACACCTGCGCCGTGAGCTCCGCTCGGCGTGCGGTCCTGCCACTCCGTCCCGTTCCAGTGGAGCATGCCCTGGTAACCGACGGCCCAGACGTCGCTGCCGCTCGCCGCCCAGAACGAGGAGACCTGAAGGTTCGCGACGCCCGACGAGAGCGTGGTCCACGTCGCGCCGTTCCAGTGGTGGAACGCACCGACGTCTCCGATCGAGCCCGCCGTGCTCGCCACCCAGACGTCGTTCGGCGCGACACCGTAGATCGCGAGCGGATAGACGGCCTTCGCCGCGAGCGGGTACCTCGTCCACGCCGCTCCGGTGAAGTGACTGGCGCCGCCGGAGTTGTCGATGGCCCAGACGTCGCTGGGACCGAACGCCCAGACGCCGTTGGTCGTGCTCGCGTACGCGCTGCTCGTGGTCGCCCACTTCGCGCCGTTGAAGTGCCGAAGCCCGGCCCCCGCGGACCACACGTCCGACGCGCTGCTTCCGGAGAGCGCGAGCGTCGGCTCCGCGAGCGAAGCGCTGAACGCGTTGCCGTCCCATCGAAAGACGGACCCCGCCTTCGCCTTCGCGTCCGACGCGCCGAACCAGACGTCGTTCGCCCCGCTCCCCCGGATGGCGTGGATGTCGTTGCCCTGGAAGCTCGGGTTCTCCCACGTCCACGAAAGGGAGGGCGGCGCAGCGTCGTTCGCATCGACGTCGGCGCCCGCATCCTTGATCGGTGGCGCGGCGTCGGGCTGCGGTTTGCTCGCAGCGGCATCGCCGGTGCTCGTCTCGGCGAGCTCACCCCCGCCCGCGTCGGGTGCATTGACGGTCGTGTCGCTCGCGGGAGGGTTCGCCGGATTCGCGGGATCCGTGCTCCCGCAACCGGCGACGAGCCCGATCGCGGTGGGGAGAGCGAGCAGCAGCGACAGCAGGGACGTGTGAGTCATCGAATTTCTCCAGCGGGCCCGAGGAGCCAGCGCCGGTTTCTACGCTGGGCTCGATGCCTTCCCCCGCTCGGGTTCGAAGATCGGCGGCAAGGCGCAGGAACCCGGAGCGCGAGCGACGTGAGGGCGCTCGGCGACGAGAATGACTCGGATTCCGCTACCTGCTGGTCGCAGGCTCAGTGCGTCGAGCAGACCATGCCCCACGAATCGAACACCGCGTGCTCGGGGTCGTGGCTGAAGGCCATCGAGATCGACTTGTCCTTCCCGCCGTTCCTCAGGAAGCTCGTCGGGATCTGGAGCTGGTACTCGGCCTCGTCGGTCTTGTTGCCGTCGCCGACCACGCTGAGCCAGCCGGAGCTGCCCGCCGAATCGGGTTCTTGTGGAGGGTGACGTTCTCGGTGCGCGAGAGGTGGAGGCTCGTCGTGCTCGAGAGCTTCATCCGCCCTTCGCCCGAGGGCGCGAGCGGGAGGTTCGCGAAGATGTCGCCGGCGCCGGAGTGACAGCGGATGTCGACGCCGCCCGCGAGGTCGTGGAAATGGAGCTTGTCGCCGCTCTTCGTGACCTCCCACTTCTCGAACACGTTGACCGATCCGAACTTGATCGTGAGCGTGCTGCCCGACGCCGCGAACTTGCCGGTCGTCGTCTTCACGTCCGCGATCGGGAACGCGCGACCCGGGTACATCACGACCGTGTAGGAACCGCCGCTCTTCAGCACGAGGTTCTTGATGGTCCACGCCTCGGGCGCGCCGGAGTGCTTGTAGCTCCCGAGCTCCAGGAGGAGCTGGTCTGGTCCTGATCGACCGCGTCAGTGTTCGCGTCGTTCGTGTCGGCGGCGCAGCCCCCGAGGAGGATCGTCGCCGTGAAAGGACGTTGGGCGCGACAAGCTCGGCGATCGCCGAACGACCTGGAGACGCCGAAGGGGCGCTCAAGGGCGAGTACAGCATCCGCATCAACGACCAGTTCCGCATCGTCCTAGGGCGAGTTCTCGAGCCGGTCGGGGCGCCTTCTAGCTACCGTGCTATCTGGCGCGCGTGGATTCCTTGACGTCGTACCTCACCGGGCAGGGGCGCATCATCCCGCTGGAAAGGGCGCTTGTGTATCGCGATGGCTCAGCGCAGTCCGTCGTCGTCGACATCGTACGCCGGACGCCATGCCCGAAGTGCGGAGAGGCCGGGTGCGCGTCCTGCGCCTTCGTCGGATGGATTGCTGCGCGAGAGACGCTCTCCGTCGACGTTCCCGCGAGCGCGGTCCGGGGCACACGCATCAAAGTCGAGGGCGTCGGTGACGTTGAAGACGGTCAAGCTCACTCGCTCGAATTCGAGATCGTTGATCGAGGCGACCGCGCGGCCGAACTTCGTGTCGCGAATGTCGATTTCGAGACGAAGCTCGACGCCGCGTGGGCCATGGAGCGCACCGTGAAGGAGGGGCGTCGCCGTCGCCGAATGCGGCTCGCGATCGGAGCAGCTTCCGTGCTCGTCCTCTCTCTGATCGTCAGCACGGTGGGAGGCTGGGTGGCCAAAGGCGGCGAAGGCTCACCGTGCAAAGCCGATGACGATTGCCGGTCGGAGTTCTGCTTCGGTCGGCAGTGCATCTCGGAATGTGAAACGACTCGCGACTGCACCAGCGACAAGATGTGTCTTCCTGTCGCGGGGCTGAAGCGCGCCTGCTATCCCAAGTCTCGGTGAGTGGCAGGGCGGCAGCGCGGAGGATGCTGGAGCGAGATCTTCGACGCTCAAGCGGCCGCAAACTCGATCACCGCAGTTCTAAATTCGTCCACGTAGGGACGCCGAAGTCTCGCAAGAGACCAGGCACCAACGACCGACCCATCGGGCCAGGCGGATCGCACACCAAGACCTCGCCTGTGCAAGCGGCGGGAGGTTTTGCTTTTCTATACGCCGGCTCACGTTGGTCTGCGCGAGCTTCGGCACACGCAAAGGTGCCGCGCAAACGCCCGCGCCGGCGCATCGCGACGGGCCGCCCGCGTCCGAAGGCGCCAGCCGGTCCCAACCAAGTTTGGGCGATCGACTCCGTCTTCGATACGTGCACCTCGATGCTGCAGCGCACTTACGCGCGCGTCATGAGGTGGCTGTCGCGGCGGGGACGGCGATGTGACTCCGGCGCCGCGCACGACTCGAACGCGCCGCGCGAGGTGTCGCCCGCCGAGGCGCTCGCCACAGCAGGCATGCAGCGAGGCAACCTCGTCACCGTGCGCGAGCGTGACGACGGTGAGGACGACGACGAGCACGGCGTGCCGCCGCAGACGACACCCCGCGCGACCGACGCCGTCACGCACGAGCGCTTCAACCTGCACGCCAGCGTCCGCATCGAAGCCCTCGACGACCTCGGACGCGAGCGTCTCTGCCGCCATCTCGAACGGCCAGCCTTCTCGCTCGCGCGCCTCGGCGTACGGCGCGACGGCAACGTCTCGTACCGCGTGAAGAAGGCCACGCGCGGCCGGGTAACCCAGCGCGTGATGACGCCCATCGAGGCCCTCGCCCGTCTTGCCGCCCTCGTGCCCCCTCCGAGGTACCCGCTTCTACGTTTTCACGGCGTCGTCGCGCCGCGCCATCGCTGGCGTGACCGCGTCGTGCCACGGCCTCCGGGGCGGGCTCCTCTCTGCAAGGGCAAGGGGGCTCCGGAGCACGGCGACGCAGAGGCGCCGTCGGGCGTCACGACCACGCCTCCGAATCC
>JANXVA010000097.1 GCA_025351875.1 Myxococcales bacterium
CAGCGCGCAGCCCGGAGCGCCCGTCGCGCCCTCAGCCAAGCAGCGAATCGCCATCGACCGCGCGAAGGTGGTTCCCGTGCAGACCAGGGCTGCGGTCGCGCACGTGCCCTTTCCCATGGTCGATCCGCAGACGAACAAGCCCGTCGCGCCCACGCAGATCGTGGTTGGCCTCAAGGGCGAGCACGTGACCGCCCAGGCGTACTGGGACAACGTGAACAAGCTCGAGAAGTACTTGAACGATCGCGGGCTCTCGCAGCGGACTGCGCCGGCGACCTCGAAGATCGAGATTCTCCACGAAGACGACGCCCTCGTGCAGGGTCGCCTCAGCAAGCTCATCGCGCGGCGAAGGCCCATTTCGCCCGCCGTCGCGCAGTTCCAGGCGGCAGGCCGCGTCGCGCCGTCCGCGAGCGAGATCCAGCGCCACTTCGCCGTCGTCGGAGCGCAGGCCGCCGCGGTTCCGTACCGTCACGGCGCTCAGATGGTCAACAAGGACCGGATCGTCGAGAAGACGATCACGCAGGCGTGGCCGTTCGGGTCGAGCATCGGCGGGGATTTCTTCGGCGCAGAGTTCGGCGGCGAAGAGCGCATCGAGAGCCACGAGTTCCATCGGACCGTGACGAACACGGCGCACGCCAACGGCAGCGTCTTCGGGCACGCGATCGCGTTGATGGAGGCGCAGGTCACGGCAAAGAGCGCCTACAGCGACTCGTACGGCGGCTCGGGGTCGGCCGAGACGGACAGCAGCTTCACGATGACCGGCGTCCAGCCGTTTCCGCCTGCCCAGGCCAAGGCGACGAAAGCCGACCTCCACATGGATCGAAAGTCGCTCGTCACGCACACGTGGAGTCCCGATTTTCCGAGTGTCGGCTTCGGTGTCGGCCCGTTCTCCGTCGACATCGCCATCACGATCGCAGCGCATGCAGAGATCGACGCTGCCTTCACCGTCCTCGGTTCCAGCGCACGCGCGGCACTGCTGCCGAGCTCTTCGCTCAACGTCGCGATCAGCGCAGGCGTGTCCATCCCGGGCGTCGAGGTCGGCGTCGACGGCAAGATGCGCGTCTTCGACCACCACTTCGAGCTCGACAACGAAGCGGAGCTCGTCGAGCCCGGACGTGAGGCGAAGCTCACCCTGATCAACTCGGGAACGGATCGCTTCGACGCGCTGAGCGGCTCGCTCGCGGCCTTCGTGAAGGTCGGCTTCGCATTCGTGTCGAAGAAGTTCGAGATCGAGATCTTCTCGAAGCCGGGCATCCACGAAGAGACGCAGTTCTTGAGCACGAACCAGACGCTCCAGCTCATGCCGCCGCCGCCGCCGGCACCGCCGTCGCCGCTCAATGCCGCGAACGCGCCGGTGAAGAATGCGCCTCCGCCCCCGCAAGGGGCGACGCACGCGCCAGCGCCGCACCACTGACGCACCCGCGCGCGGCGCTCGCGCTCGCGCTGCTCATCGCGACAGCGACGACGGTCCTCATCGTTCGCTCGCGGGGCGATGCAGGCGCGCCGCCGCCCAACGCGACGTCCGCGCAGCCGCGAGGTCCGCTCCACCGCTACGTCGTCGGCAGCGAAGTCACCTACACACTGAGCTACGAGAGCGACGGGAGCATGGACCTCGGTGGATCCGGCGCCGCGCGCCTTTCGTCGACGCTTCGTGCGCGGCTGGTGCGCACGGTGATCGCGGCGGTCGAAGGCGGCGGGCACCTCGTCTTGTATCGGTTCCTCGAGGCGGACGTCCTTGCCGCGATCAACGAGTCGAACGCAGCGCCGGCGGCCGACGGCGTCGCGGTCGCGTTGGCGGAGGGTGTTCTCGCGGAGGAATCAGCGCACGGGCGCGTCCTCTCGGTGCGATCTCCGCCGGCGGCCCCAGCGCTGGCGGTCTCGTTCGCGCGCACGCTCCTCGGAGCGATACAGGTGACGCTTCCGGATCGCCCATCACCGGCGTGGAACGCTCGCGAGACGGACACGAATGGCGATTACACGGCGAGCTACGCGATCGTCGGCGAGCGCGAGCCATTGAACGGCGCGCTCGCGCTGAAAAAAACGAAGCGCCCCGCGACGTCGAGCACGGAGCAGGGGGACTGGGTAGCCCTGACGCGCGGCGAGTCACGGACCACCGGCAGCGCCCAGATCGACTTCGACCTCGCGCGCGGCACCGTGAAGGAAATCGCGAGCGACCAGACGGTTCAATCGATGATCGGCGATCTCGAGGTCGCGACCGCCAAGACCAAGCTCGAGCTGGAGCGCACGGGAGACCGTGTGCTCGATGGTGCAACGCTTGCTTCGCTCCTCGCGTCGATCGCGGCGCTTCGAGACGCCGAGCCCGCAGCGCTGAACATGCGAACGGCCCTCGAGGGCGACACGGCGAAGACCAACGCGAGCAAACACTGGCTCGGGGCGACGACTCTGCCCGTGATCGTGGCATCACTCCAGGCGTCCGAGGGCAGAGCGCACGACCGGCGCCACTTCGACCTCTTCCTGAAGCTCCACGCCTTTACGTACCTGCACCCCGAGGAATGCGCGCGCGTCGCGCATCTCTTTCTGACGCTCGACCCGAATGGCTCGTCGTTCCAGGTCCTCGTTGCGTCGCTCGGGGCGACCGGCTCGAAGGAGGCGCAAGCCGCGCTCGTCGCTTCGTTGCGTGCGGGCGAAATGAGCCAGGAGGCGAAGAAACACGTCATCGCGACGCTCGCAATGGTCGCGTTCCCGAGCGACCAAGCCGAGTCGGCGCTGCGTTCGATCCGCGACGAATCCAAGGCGCCCGAGCTCGCGGCGACGGCCTCGCTCGGGCTCGGAATCATGGCCAAGGCGCTGGCGTCTCGATCGCCGAAGCGCGCGACGGCGATCGTCGATGAAGCGATCACGAGGGCGCTGGCCGACGAACACGACGAAGCGAGGCTGCTCGCCGACCTCGCAGTCCTCGGCAATACGGCGTCGCCGCGCATACAGCACGACATGATGAGATGGTCGCGGGCGTCATCGGCTTCGGTGCGCGCGTCGGCCGCGTTCGGGCTCCGCTTGGTCCGGACCGACGAGGCCGAGGCAAGGCTGCTCGAAGTCCTCGCGAGCGACGAGGACCCGGCGGTACGTTCGCGCGTCGCCAGCGCATTGTCTTACCGCGACCCGAGTGCTCGGAGTCTCCAGGTACAACGCGAGCGCGTCGCCGCCGATCCCGACGCAGGCGTCCGCGCGGCGCTTCTCCGCAATCTGTACGCAATGCGCGACCTCTTCCCCGAGGTGCTCGCCGCGATCGAAGAGCGACGACAGAGCGACCCGGAGGCGAGCGTGAAGCGCATCGCCGACGGCCTTCTCGGTCAGAAATAGAATGTCAGCTCTCTGCGCGGCTTCGGGCGAGCCTGAGGGGCTCGTTCGGGATCAGTCGTCGTTCGATTCGCCGTCGCTCTCGTCGTTCTCGCCCTCCGAGCCGCAGCCGTCGACCGTCTCCGGGACGTTGTGCTCGGCGATGCTCACGTCGCCGCTCGCACCGGCCTGGTCATCGTCGCCTTCCATGTCGTCGCTGCTCTGGCCGTTGCCGTGCGAGCCGTCTCCGCACTGGACGTCGTGGTCGTCGTTGGGGCCGCTCTGACCGTCGTCGTCCGTCTCGGAGCCGGTGAGGCTCGCGATGCGGAGGCCGGACGTCTTGCCGATTCTCGCCTCCACGGGCACGACGACCGGCGTGTGGACGAACCGCACGGCGCCGAGCGAAAGGCGAGCGCCGTCGGACTTGAGCGCGAAGGTCCTCGTCACGTTGCCCGAGGTGCGCGGGAAGACCAGGGGGACGCGGCCGCCGTCGGTGACGACGTCGACGTGATAGGTGTGAGCGCGCTTCAGGGTCAGCGAGAAGGAGCCATCGGCAGCGATCGGTGAGCTCCACGCGCGACCGGTCTCGTCCGTCGCGACGACGGAACGCGGGGTCGCCGCATAGGACGAGAGGGCCGCCGTCCCCTGCAACGTGGTTTCACCCACCGAGCGCTTGGTGCTTGCACACGCAGCCGTGCTCAGGACGACGAGACCGAGGAGAGCAATTCGATTCATGTGAGTCCTCCGACGGCAGGGCCGGCCGACCGCTCGACCCCATCCAAGGAGGTAGCTTCGACGCAGCCGGCGTCCACCTCTTATCAGGCGCTCGATTTTGGAGGAGTTTGGTGGAGTTGGAGGAGGATGAGGGCAATGTGATCGCCGGACCGACGCAACGACGTCGACGTGCGGCGCGCGCGGTCGGGCAGATTCGCCGCGTTCCGCGGTCGCGAGCAGACGAGAGCCCTCCGTCGATTTCCTCGGGAGTGCCGAGGTCGGTTTCCCGGCGCGACTTCGGCTCGCAGCTCCGTGGATGTGGTGCTCGTGACACCGGCCCGTGGAACGGCCCACCTGGTCCAACCGTTGTCGCGCGCGGACTGCGCGACGTGCTCGTCGCTGCAAAGGTCCCTCGAAAACCGGACCTCTTGCGATGAATGACCAGCGGCCCGCTCCCCTCCCACGCCGTGACCTAAAAGTCCGCGATCACATCTCGCGCAGCGTTCTCACAAACGCATAAATCAGGATCGCAACTCCGAGCAAACCCTCGGTCATCACCATCGCCCCGTGAACCGGCCCAACGGCCGCCACCGCGTACACGGCGCTGGTCCCGGTCACGACCGACAGCGCGATCACGAACGCCTGCGTGAGGCTGATCCCGCGCTCTGCCTTTCGCCGCGCGTGCTCCACCGCGGTGAGGAACATCTTCACCAGGACGAAGAAGACGGCCATCGCGAAATACGAGCCACCGAACTCCTCGTGCGACAGCAAGAAATCGTAGCCGCCGTGCATGACGACGACCATCACCGTCGTCCGCGAGAAATCGGCGGCATACTTTTCGCGATCTTGAATGAAGTCGTCGAGCGCCGTCGCGAGGATGGCCGTCATCGCCATATGCAGGAAGTTCGCCGTGAGGAAGCGGCCGAGCCCGGTGTGAAGGTCGCCGCCTGCGAGATAGCCGAGGTTTTCCTCCGCCGCGAAACCGAGCCCCACCATCGCGCCGCACACGAGCACGTCCAGCTTGTCGCCCCACTTTCGCACGACGAGGAGGAGCGGCGTGAGGAGGAGCAGCTTCGAGGCCTCCTCGCGCAGCCCGACGCCGAAGACGTAGAAGAGGATGTCGCGCGTGGCATCGCCGGTCGCCACGAGGCGTAGCTGCGCCTCCTCGACGGCGATCAGACAGACCGTCGGCACCACGCTGAGGACGCCAAGCACGAACGCGACCACGTAGAAGGCCGAGCGACGAAGCGGCCTCTCCCCGAGCTTGCCGAGCCGCGCGCAAAAGAATCCCCACGCGAGCGCGGCCACGGCGGTCATCACGAGGCTCGGCGTCGTGAACCGCGGTCGCCATCCGTACGCGAGCCACTTCGCCGCCGAGCGCCAGTCGCGCTCGTGCACGGCGAACCGATACTTCGTCATCGGCGCGGCCCCGGACAACACGCGTGCATCCTGCATGCGAGCGCGCACGTGGTCCCAGGCATCCGCCTCCATCCAGAGGATGAGCGCGTGGTCGAGGTCCTCGTGACGCTCCGAAAACGCGAGGCCCTCGCGCTCGAAGCGCTTCGCGGTCTCGTCCAGATCATGCTGGTGGAACGCCTCTCGCGCGAGCGCGTGATTGTACCAGGGAAGGGGAGGCTCCTTCGTTGCGCCCTCCTGGATCGCGTCGTGGAGGCCGCTCGGTACCGCTCCCTTGTCTACGGCACGCCAGAAGCGCGTCACGAGCGCGACCTCGGCCGGCAACGTCTTCTCGAGGAGCTCGTCGAGGGCCTCGTCGGTCATGACGGCGTCCTCGGGGTGCATCGTGCCGTCGTCACCCAGTCCCGCGCCAGGAGCGCCTTTCCCGGAGAGCCTGCGCAAGCGCAGGAGCACCTCCGCACGCTGGTGGTTCTCGATGAGCGCGATCGCAGTCGTGACGCTCGGCTTCTCGCGGAGCAGGCGGACATAGAGCTGCTCGGCGAGCGCAAACTTCCCGGTTCGCGCGAGGGCGGCAGCGCGAGCCTCGTCGGGAAGGGTCTGCTGGACTGCGCGCAACGCGCCGAGGCCTACCGCGAACGTCACGACGACGATGAGCAGCGCTGGCAAGAGCAGGCGCTGTTGCCCGTTGGGCGTGAAGAAGATCCCGCGAAGGCGCTGCATCCGTGGGCCATTGTCGCGGAACGTCGGGAGAACCACCACCACGGCCTCGCGTCATGTGACATGCGGGTGACGGCATCGGAGCGATCGCGGCAATCGAGCGCTCAGCCCCTGTCGCTGCCGCTGGCACGATCGCATCGATCAATGCATGAATTCCAGGGCAAGCCGCTTCGGAGTCCGCGCGGGCCTGGCTCTCCGCCAGAACCGCGCCGCGCTCCTCTTCGTCGTCTTCTGGCTCTTCGCCAACACCCTCGCCTTCGTCCGCTGGTTCGGGCTGAGCAGTGCGGGCGCCGCGCTCGTCGCCCTGTGCGTGTCGAAGGCCGCCGGGGGATGGCCTTCGGTCTACCAGTCGTTCACCGAGGTCGTCGTCTTCGGGGTCATCGCCTCGGTCGTGGTCACGAACGTCACGCGGAAGTATCGACCCGAGCAGACGTGCCTCGCGCTGGCGCAGCGCTCGACCGGCCACGTCGTCGTCATCGGGTGGACGAATCTCGGGCGTCGCGTTGCCGACCTCCTGACGGATGCCGGCCGCTCGGTGGTCGTCGTCGAGGAGAACGCGTCGCTCGTCGCCGCGCTCGTCAACGGAGAGCACCCGCTCGTGATTGGCAGTGCGCAGGAGCGCGGCGTGCTCGAGGACGCAGCCGTCGGCCGCGCCAAGATCGTCGTCATTGCCACCGACGACCTCGAGACCGCCGCCGTGGCGAGCCGCCTCGTCCGCGAGGTGAACGCGACGTGCGAGCTCATCATCCGCTGCCCGAACGAGGACGTCGGCGCCGTCCTCGCGAAGACCTACCGTGCGCGCGCCGTGTCGACCTCTCGCCTCGCGGCGTCGTTCATCCAGGGCCAAGCCGTCAAGGCACGCGCGCGCGCCGTCGTGGTCCTCGGCCGGAACAACGTCGGCGAGCGCGTCGTCGAGGCGCTCGCCGAAAAGCGCATCCCCTGCAGCTTCGCGGACGTCACCGAGGACGCCGGCAAGCTCGAGGCCGCAGGCGTCGCCGAGGCCGACATGGTCATCGTCTGCGACGACGATCTCGGTAAGAACCTCGTTCGGGTCGATCGCATCCGCGGTCTCAACAAGCGGACCCGCATCATCTGCCGCGCCTTCCACGACGAAGCCGCCGAGGTGCTCGGGCGTCCGCCGTTCGACTGCGTCGTCATCTCCACCTCGAGGTACGCTTGCGAGGCGCTCGCTCGCGCGGGCGCCTTCCGCGAGGTGGGGATCACCGACGTCCCGGAGCGCACGTCGCGCGAGCTCCTCGCGACCTCGTAAAAATAGGGGGATTGCGCCGCGCCCACATCGACGCCGAACGGGATGCGATCCAGACCTGGTGCACGAGACGCTTCGGTGACGCCGGAAGAATCGCGTGATTCCGGAATTTCTTGGGATGATCCGGATGCGTTCGCAGCGGCACGGCAGGTGCAACCGAGGTCTGCATGCGCATCTCCCTCGGTCTCTTCCTCGCGGGTTCGGTCGCTCTCGTCGCCTGCAGCGGTGACGACGGCATAGGGACGATTCGTCGTGGATCTCCGGCCGGGGGCACGGCGTCGGCCGACCCCAACGCAGCCAACCTGGCGGGCGGCGCGACTCCCGCCGCGGTCGCGTGCCCCGCGACGGTCGCCGCCCCGACGGCGCTCAGCGTGCAGGACACCAACGCGACCGACGTGCGGATCGTCGGTGGCGTCGTCATCTACCGCGACGGTGCCAGGGTCCTCGCGATCGATCCGGCGAGCGGTGCGCGCAAGGAGCTCTACACCTCGGCCGATCTCGTCCACGCGTTCGCGGACGACGCGGTGGTCGTGACGATCGAGAGCCCCAACCCGCCTGACGCCGTGCTGCGGATCCGGCCGGCCGGCGCAGCCGCGGACCCCGCGAAGCCCGGCCGCGACCTCACCGTCACGCCCGAGAACTGGAGCGCAGGCGGCACGACCGTCTTCGGGTCCGATGAGACGAGCCTCTACGTCCTCGCCGACGTCACGAACAAGGGCGACACGATCTACAAGGTGAGCAAGGCCAACCCAAACGACATGATCGCGCTCACGGAGCTCGATGCCGCCTCCCTCGGCGATCCTCAGCTCGCCGGGAACGACGTGTGGTTCGTGCGCGACCAGAAGCGCGTCTATCGAGTCGAGCAGACGGTCGACGCGACCGACCCGCTCAAGGTGCTCAGCACGCCGGGCCCCGCGACCGAGGTCTTCGGGATCGGCTACGCTGCCTGCAAGCTCGCGGTCGGCGGGAGCCACGCCTTCTGCAGCACCGGCACGGCGCTCGAGCAGCGCAACCTGACCGGCGGCGATCTGCAGACGGTGTTCGATGCGCAGAAGGTCGCGGCACCCACGCTCCTCGGCGCGGCGCTCTTCGGCGCCGACACGGTCTTCGTGAGGTCGCTCCCGTCGAGCCCGACCGACATGCTCAAGAACGGGATCCACGCCGTCAAGGGGACCGCTGACCAGCTCGTGGCTTGCGGCCGCGAGACGATCAACGCCTTCGCCGTCGACTCTACCTCGGTGGTCTGGGCCGAGCAGGGCAAGGGCATCTTCCGCGCGCCGCGCTGAGCCGCGCGGCGCGCGCGTTACCCGCCTCCTTGCTATGCTCGAGCTCGATGAAGCCGAGCAAGGTCTCTCGCCGCGCGGTGCTCAAGGTCCTCGTCGCCACCGCGCCCGGGACGGTGGCCTCGATGGCGCTCCCGGGATGCAGCAGCGATGAAGACCGCGCAGAGACTGCTCGTGACTTCTTCACCGATCCCGAGCGGCGTGCGCTCGGAGCGCTCGCGAACATCATCGTGCCTTCGGAGCCGGGCGCGCCGGGCGCCGCGGAGCTCGGCGCGACCGCGTACATCGAGCGGCTGCTGACGGCGTTCGACGTAGACCCGCCGGCGCTCTTCGCCGACGGTCCATTCTCCGGAAGGCAGCCGCTGCCGGACGGGAAGGGCGGTGGCGATGCGTTGCCCCCGAACGACTTTCTGCGCTTTCGCCCGCTCGATCGCGTGACCGAGAAGGCGTGGCGCATTCGTCTCTACGGCTCGAAGGCCGTGGACGGCGGGACGCTGAACGAAGGGCTCGTTGCGCCCGTCGTCGGGCTGCGCAATCTCTTCAAGGAGGGGCTCCGCGCGGCCGTTGCCGAGGCGAAGGCGCCGATCGAGACGCTCTCACCGGAGGGGCTTCACGACGTTTTTGCCGGTCTCGACTCCGAGCTCCAGAAGGCATTCGTCGAGCTCGTGCCGCAGGCCGTGTGGGGCGCCCCGGAGTATGGCGGCAACCCGGGAGGTGCAGGGTGGAAGCTCGTCCACTTCGAGGGTGATAGCCAGCCGCTGGGGTACTCGCTCTTCGACGAAGGAGCGGGCGTGTACCACGAGCGGCCCGAATTCCCGATGTCGACGAAAGATCCCGCGCCCGATCCGGCGCCGCTCGACGACGGCACGCGCGCAGTGATGGCGCAGGTCGTCGTCTTCACGAACGGCAAGGTCTTCCCGTGAGCGGCAACAAGACCGTCCTCGGCAACGCTTCGCTCGCGGCGTTCGACGTCATCGTCATTGGCAGCGGTGCGGGCGGCGCACCCGTCGTCGACGTGCTCACGCGCTTCGGCAAGAAGGTCCTCGTCCTCGAGGCCGGTGCCAATCACTTCGACGGGCTCGACGACCCTCGCGGGCTCGTCTCGCGCTTCTCGAACGACGAGGTGAAGCAGTACTCGCGCGGCCTCATCAGCCCCGACAGCTACGTCGAACCACGGACGTTCCGCCCGAACGAGGGCGCAGGTGATCGCACGTTCGTCGGCGACGTGAACTCGCTCGCGAAGACGGTGGGCGGCGCAGGTGTCCACGCCGATCTCAAGATGCCGCGCTTCGCGCCCAAGGACTTCCAGCTCGGCACCCTCCTCGGCGACACGTTCGCCGGCGCGTCGTTCGCCGATTGGCCCGTCGCGTACGACATGCTCGAGCCGTTCTACGCGTACGTCGAGCAGACCCTGGGCATCCAGGGCCAGCGCGGCTCGGACCCTTACGCCGGCCCGATGAAGGCCGACTACCCGATGGCGCCCGGCAACAAGATGTACGTGGCCTCGCGCATCGAGGACGGCGCGAACAAGCTCGGCATCAATGTCTTTCCGTATCCGTCCGCGGTGAACTCGCGCCCTTACCAGGGGCGTCCGGCGTGCGTCGACTGCGGTTTTTGCAGCGGCTACGGGTGCCCATCGAACGCGAAGGGCTCTCCTGCGGTCACGATGCTGCGCCGCGCGCTGCTCTCCCAGCTATGCCAGCTGCAATGCGAGACGCGCGTCGTGAAGCTCCTCGCGAACGGCGCCGGCACCCGTATCGACGGAGTCGAGTGCATCGGTCCCGACGGCAAGCGTGTCACCTTCCGCGCCGATCAGTACGTCCTCGCCGCGAGCCCGATCGAGGATGCGCGGCTCCTGCTCCTCTCGGGCAACCT
Source organism: Myxococcales bacterium (assembly GCA_025351875.1). Classification (GTDB taxonomy): domain Bacteria; phylum Myxococcota_A; class Polyangia; order Polyangiales; family Polyangiaceae; genus Labilithrix. The sequence continues at coordinate 10,567 of JANXVA010000097.1, forward strand.
CGGCAACGCGAGCGGAATGGTCGGGCGCTGCCTCACGTTCCACTTGCAGACGGTCGCGGTCGGCATCTTCGAGGACCGCCTGCATAGCCATCGCGGCAAGGCCGTCTCCCACGGGTTCTCGGATTTTCGCGGCGTGCCCATGGACCCCACGAAGCCGCTCGGCGGCATCGTCGAGATCAGCGGTGGCCCTGGCGCCGTCGAGGAAGCCACGTTCTATGCGCGCATCCTCACCACGCTCGGTCAGCAGTTCGACGGTGTGCGCTTCAAGCGCCTCATGCAGCAGAGCCCTGGTCGCGAGCGGATCGTCGCGCTCGTGATGCAAGCCGAGGATGCCCCGCAGCTCACGAATCGCGTCGACCTCGACCCCGCGGTCAAGGACCTCGACGGGCTCCCGGTGCCACGGATCACGTATTCGAGCCACAAGTTCGAGCTGGGGGCGCGCGACTTCTATGCGCCGAAGCTGATGTCGCTCCTCCAGGCAAGCGGCGCAAAGTACGGGTTCGTCGCGCCCATCGACGAGATCTCCGCGTCGGCGCACGTCATGGGGACGCTGCGCTCCGGGAGCGATCCGAGGACGAGCGTCACGAACCCGGAGGGGCGTTTCCACGGGCTCGAGAACCTCTACGCCTCCGACGGCTCGCTGTTCCCGACCTCGTCGGGGTACAACCCGACGCACACGCTCGTCTCGCTCGCGACGCGTGTGGCAGGAGACATGGTCTTTCCCGGGTCGCCTGAACGCGTTCTTGCATGATGCGCAGGCCGGCGTGGTGGCTCGTGCTCGCAGCGCTCGCGCTGCTGGCGGTCGCCGCGCCGTTCTGGAGTCGCGCCCGCGGTGGCGGCCGCGCGCCGGTAGCGGAGCCCTTGCCCGCGGCCGCGCAGGCACCCGCGGTGGCGGCCTCGTCGGTGTCTGTCGCTGACGCCGGCAGAGCCGCGGACGCGCGCGTCGCCTGGCCGCTTGCGGTCTCGCGTGTGCTCCACGTCGGTGACTCCACGCTCGGCTTCACGCAGGGCCTCGCGCTCGAGATGAGCAAGCGCTTCGAGGCCCTCGGCATACGCTACGAAGCGCATACAGAGGCGAGCGCAGGCCTGCACACCTTTGCCACCTCGAAGAAGCTGGAGGAGTTGATTCGGGAGAAGTCACCGGACGTCGTCTTGCTCACCCTCGGCATGAACAACCTCACCGCGTTACACGCCGAGCAGTACGAGGAGGACGTGCGCGCGATCGTCGAACAGGTCGGAGGCCGTCCGTGCTGGTGGATCGGCCCGCTGTCGATCGCTCGCCCGGACAATGGCCTCATCGCGATCCTCGCGCGTGCGACCGCTCCATGCGGGTGGACGAGCTCGTACGAGCTCGTCATCGAGCGCCAGCCGGACGCGATCCATCCGACGCAGCGCGGCGCGTCGCGGTGGGCGGATGCAGTCTGGACCGCGCTCGGCCCGACGTCGCCCGATCGTTGAACGGTGCGCTCACGGCTCACGCGCGCCTGATTCACTGCTAGAACGTTCGTAACCTTGGTCGCTCGTCTCGTCGATGTTCCCGCCTCCGGTGCGGCCGCGCTCGCCGAAGCGGTCGCTCTTCCCGAGCTCGAGCCCTACGTCAGCCTGCGTGATCGGGATCTCGCAGGGCGTGGCGACGGCCTCTTCGTCGCCGAGGGCGAGGTCGTCGTGCGTGTCCTCGCGTCGCCGCGACAGACCCGCTTCCGCGTACGGTCGCTCCTCGTGGAGCAGCGGCGGCTGGCGGCCATCCGTGACGTGATCGATGCGCTGCCGGACGACGTGCCCGTCTACGTGGTCGCTCAAAATGTGATGGATGCGGTCGTCGGGTTCGCGATCCACCGCGGGATCCTCGCGCTCGGAGAGCGCGGCGCGGCGCTCGCACCGGAGTCGCTGCTCACCGGAGAAGGGCTTGCGATCGGGCTCGTCGGGCTGACCAACCACGACAACGTCGGTAGCGTGTTCCGCAGCGCCGCGGCGTTCGGTGCGCGTGGCGTGCTCCTGGATGCCGCGACCTGCGATCCGCTCTATCGCAAGGCGATCCGCGTCTCGGTCGGCGGGGCTCTCGTCATGCCGTTCGCGCGTTGCGCCTCGGGCGACGCGATGCTCGATGCCGTCGCCGCGGCCGGTTGGGAGGCGCTCGCGCTCTCGGCGCGCGGAGAGGAGACGCTCGACGCCGTCGTGAGCGAGACGACGTCCGCGAAAGGGCGAGTCCTCCTCCTCGGCACCGAAGGTGACGGACTGCCCGCGCACCTCCTCGCCCGCGCGAGGCGTGTCCGCATCGACATGACGCCGACGCTCGACTCGCTCAACGTCGCAGTTGCGAGCGGTATCGCGCTCTACGAAGCGACGAGGCCGCGTCGCTCACGAGGCTGAACGACGCTGCGCGAGGTTCGCCTCCCTGCTGCGTTGCCTGCGGACAGTCGCGTCGCGCGGCAGCGCTCGATCAGCTGCCCTTCGCCGTGCAGCGGAGGATGCACGTGAAGTCACCCTTGCAACCGCACTTGTCGGCCGCCTTCGGGATGGGCTTCGACACGAGCGGGTCGCTGCTCGACGAGCTCTTCTTCGCCGACGCGACGCCGCTGCTCTGAGCCTTGCTCCCCTTGGCCTTGGCAGCCTTGCCCTTGCCTTTGGTGACGGGAGCCTTGTCGTCGCCGTCGCTCGATGACGCGCTCGCGGGCGCCACGGACGCGACGACGGGAGCCACCGGGGCGACCACCGCGGGCGGCGCGACCGGCGCCATCACCGCATTTGCCGCGCGTGCGACGGGCTCCTCGCCCTTGAACGCAGCGGCGAGGCCGATGCTGCAGAGGACGACGAAGACAGCTGCCGCCGCGAGGCCCGCGATCGCACGCTTTCCGAACGTGAAGCCGTTTTGATTCGCGATCGGATATCCCGAGCTCGAGGAGCCGACGTCCGCGGCGAAGGCGGCCGGCGCCGGCTCGCTGAAGAGCGGCGCGACCGAGCGCGCGCCGACCCTCGGCGGAGCCGAGGACAGCGACTTGAGATCGATGACGCCTTCGTCATCGGATGCGATGAACGCGGTCGACGGCGGAACGAGCTCGGGCTCCGGGGTCTTCACGCGCGCTGCGCCCGCGTTCCGGAGCGCGTCGACAGTGAAGAGGACGGAGCTCTCGTTTCGCGCGGCGACTCCGCCGTAGAGCGACTCGGGCGGCGGGGGCCGGAGGGTCTGTTTCACGGAGCCGAGATCCGCGGGTCGGCTCGCGAAGAGATCGCGATGGTCCCGCTCGGCGCCACGCTTCACGACTGCTGCGCGCTTCGCCTCGTTCATGATGTTCTCCGGACCTGAGACCAGCCAGACGGTGTCACATCCACGGCACCGCATGCGTGCTGTCTTCCCGCGGAGCTTCTGCTCATCGGCGGTGTAACGGGCGGCGCAGGCGGGGCAGGTGACTTCCATGGATCGGCTCCCCCCGGTTGGTGCAAGAACCGTGTCCACCCTCGGAACGCCGCCCACCCCGTGGTTTTCCGACGAATCATGGGTGGATGCGGCAGCCGAGCGCTCGCGCTGGTGCTCGATTTGTCCATGTCCCTGAGGCTTGCTGCCATCGGGTGGGGATAGGCACGCGGCCGCACCTTCGGCGGGGGTCGGCGTGCGCGTCACGACCGCGCGACCGGGTCGGTCGCCCGCTTCGGCGGGCGCGCCAAATTGCCCAGCGCTTCCGAGCACCCTCCGGTTCGGGAGGAGACGAAAAGAGATGCTCGCCGGCGCCTCAGTCGTCGTATCGTAACCGCGCAATGAGCAGCGAGGTTCGAGGCGGGACGGAGCTCAATCCCATCATCGCTGCCCGCAGCGAGGCGGTTCCGAAGCTCGTCGCCGTCACGGGCCCTTCGGCCGGTCGTGCCTTCGCCGTCACCCGCGCCACGGCCACCGTCGGCCGTCACCCGACGAACGACTTCGTGGTAGAGGACCCGCGCATCAGCGGAGCCCACATCGAGCTCTCGCGCGTCGGCGACCGCGTGCGCGTGCGGGACGTCGGGAGCACCAACGGCACCTGGCTCGGCCCCAACCGCGTGGTCGACGTGGAGCTCGCGCCCGGCGCCGAGCTGACGATCGGCGACAGCCTTCTCCGCTTCGAGACGGAGCAGAGTGCGGCCATCGCACCGCCCGCTGAGAGTGACTCGTTCGGCAGGCTCGTCGGCCGGTCCGCGGTCATGCGCGAGCTCTTCGCGACGCTCGAGCGGATCGCCCCGAAGGAGCTCGCAATCCTCATCCAGGGTGAGACAGGCACGGGCAAGGAAGAGGTCGCACGCGCCGTCCACGAGGCCTCGCCGCGCGCGAACGGGCCGTTCATCGTCATCGACGCGACCGCGCTCCCCGAGGCCCTCGCCGAATCGCTGCTCTTCGGCCACGAGAAGGGCGCCTTCACCGGCGCGCACGAACGTCAGATCGGCTTCTTCGAGGCGGCTCGCGGCGGCACCGTGTTCATCGACGAGGTCGGCGAGCTGCCGTCGATCCTCCAGTCGAAGTTCCTCCGCGTCCTCGAGCGTCGGGAGATCATCCGTGTCGGCGGGCACACCCCGCTCCCGATCGACGTGCGCGTCGTCGCCGCGACGAACCGCGACCTCCGCAATGCGATCGACAAGGGGCGCTTCCGCGAGGACCTCTACTTCCGCCTCGCGCAGGTGCGCGTGTTCGTTCCGTCGCTGCGGCAGCGCGCGGAAGACCTGCCGCTCATCGCGGCGAAGCTGCTCGCGCGCGCGGGCTCGGACGCGATGATCGACGTCGAGGCGCTCGAGCACCTCTCGGCGATGCCGTGGCCCGGCAACGTCCGCGAGCTCAACAACGTACTGCTCCGCGCCTCCGCGATGGCCCCGGACGGCGTCATCCGCCGGCAGGACGTCGCCGGCGAAGGCGAGGGGTTCCGAGGGACCGCCGACGAGCGCGCGCCGCTCGATCTCTCCGGACAGTTCAGCGACGCCAAGGACCGCGCGATCGAGCGATTCGAGCGCGCCTACCTGATCTTGTTGATGAAGCGATGCCAGGGAAACCTCTCGGCTGCCGCCAGGCAGGCGGATGTCGCTCGGCACCACCTCCGCGATCTCCTGAAGAAGCGCGGGCTCTATGGGGTCTCTCTAGATGATGAGTAGGGGAACGCGTACGCGCGCAAGACTGTTCGGGATCGGGCTTGTCGTCGCGCTCTCGGCGCGCGGGCGCGGGGCACTCGCCCAGCAGAAGGATCCATCGCCGGAGGAGCTCAGCGCCGCCCGCGAGATGTTCCAGGACGCCTACAAAGACGAGCAGGAGAAGCGCTTCGCGCAGGCCCTCGAGAAGTTTCAGCGCGTCGCGGCGGTGAAGGAGAGCGCCTCCGTCCGCTATCGCATCGGCTCCGTGCTCGAGCAGCTCGGACGGGTCCGCGAAGCACGCGATGCGTTCCGGGCGCTCGCAGGTTCGTCGGCGAACGCCACCGGCCCGAATCAAGCGATTGCGACCAACGCCGCCGAGCGCGCCCACCAGCTCGATCGAAAGATCCCGAAGCTCGTGCTCCGGCTCCAGCCGAACCCTCCTGCCGACACGCGCGTCTCGGTCGATGGCGCACCCGTCCCGGCGTCCACGACGCCGACGCGCATCGAGCTCGATCCCGGCGAGCACGTCGTACAGGCCAGCTCGCCGACCTCGCAGCCGTCCGAGAGCAAGGTGACCCTCACCGAGGGCGGCGAGGTCGAATTCACCGTTTCGCTCGTCGCGAAAGCGGCCGTCGGGGCTCCCCCTACGCCCGTCGTGCCCGAGCGCCAGCACCGCAACAACACGCTCGCCTACGTCGCGCTCGGCGCCGGCGGCGTGCTGCTCGTGAGCGGCATTGTCCTCCTCGGGATCCGCGAGGGTGACATCTCCGACATCAAGGGCGCGTGCGGCGCTAGCGGCAGCGCCTGTCCGGCCTCGAGGAGGGACGATCTCCAGTCGAAGCACGACCAAGCCCAGCTTTTCGGGCCGCTCGGGATCGGGCTCGGCATCGCTGGTATCGCCGTAGCTGGGACAGGCGCCTACCTGCTCCTTCGCCCTTCGCCGAAGGGCGAACCCCAGCCGGGCGGGGCGCCCACGCCTCCGACGAACGGCGGGCTGCGGCTCAGCACTCGCCCCGTGGCGGGCGGCGCGATGCTCGGCGTCGGCGCAGCCTTCTGAAGACGCACGGAGCGAGCCCACCGACTCGCAGTTGTCGCGCGTTTTGCGGTACCATGACGGTCGATGGGTTCGCCGTCCGAGATCCCGCCCGAAGCCCTACTCGGCGGCAAGCTCCGGCTGATCCATCGCATCGGCCGCGGCGGCATGGGCGATGTCTGGGTCGCGCGTAACGAGGCGACGCAGGCCGAGGTCGCGGTCAAGACGCTCCAACGAAGCGAACGCACTCCGACGCACGACGAGCGATTTCGTAGAGAGGCGCGACTCGCCGCCACGATCTCGCATCGAAACGTCGTCCGCATCTTCGATCTGGTCGACGACGCAGACGGGACGCTCGGCCTCGTCATGGAGCTCCTGCGAGGCGGCACGCTCGAAGCGTGCATGCGCGAGCGCGGGCCGATCTCGACGCTTCACGGGATCGCCGTTGCCGTGCCTATTCTCTCTGCGCTCCACCACGTCCACCAGAAGGGAATCGTTCATCGCGACGTGAAGCCCGCGAACATGTTCTTCGCGGTCGAGCCCGACGGACACGTCATCCCGAAGATCCTCGACTTCGGGATCGCGAAGCTCCCCGCGGCGAGCTCGCCGCTCACCGTCGACGGAAGCGTGCTCGGAACGCCACACTACATGGCGCCCGAGCAGATCCGTGGCCAGGAGGACCTCGACGGCCGCAGCGACATGTTCTCGCTCGCAGTCGTTCTCTACGAGATGCTCACCGGCGTCCGCGTGTTCCAGCGCGACTCGGCGGCGGCGTCACTCGCGGCGGTGCTCGAGCACGAGGTCGACCCGGATCCGCGCATCGAGCCGCGCGTGTGGGTCGCCATCTCGCGTGCGCTCGCGAAGCGCCCCTACGAGCGGTTCGCGACCTGCGCGGAGTTCGCCGAGGCGCTGCGCAAGTCGGTCGACGCGACCGAAGAGGATTACGCTCTCGCCCTCCAGGAGCTTCGTCCGCGTAGCGACGCGATCCCCGAGACCGAATACTCGAAGACCGGCGGCCTGTCGTCGGCGTCGTCCTCTCGGATGCGCAAGAAGCCGACGCGCCCGAAGAGCTTCATGCGGACGGTCGGGATCGCCGGCGCCGCTGCCGTTCTCGCGATCACCGGCACGCTCGCGGTCACGCGCTCCGGCTCGAGCGCGGGCCGTCCCGAGGACGCGCACCCAGGCGTCTCGCTCTCCGCGACGAGCAAGTCGGCCACGCTTCCGATCGTTCCGCCGCCGACCACGCCGCTGCCGGGGCCCGTCGACACATCCATTCCTCCGCCTGACCCCGTGGCGACGCCCACGGATCTCGGCGACATCGCGCCGTCTCCCACGCCGCTGGTGGGCGCGAAGAACGGCGGAGGCCACGTTCCCAGTAGTCGACCGACGCGTCCGGCGGTGCCGCCACCGAGCGGGAAGCCCGGGCCGATCAAACCCGTCGCGACCTCGCCGGGCTTCTGAGCGGAACGTTCAGCGCGCGGCGAGCACGAGAGCGAGCGCCAGCACGACGCCAACGACGATCGCGACCGACACCCACATCCGCTTCGGCGCGGGCTTCGCCGGCCGCGCACCGCGCTTCTCCGTCTGCGCGCGGCGCGCCCGAGCGGGAGGCACCGTGGGGGTGGTCCGCGACGTGTCGGTATCCGTCGGCGGCGGTCGGCCGCTCTTCGTCTTGCTCTTGGACTTGGACTTGGACTTCGTCTTGGTCTTGGCCCTGCGCTTCGCCGTGTCCCGTTTCGGCTCGACGTGCGCGCTTGGCTTCGCCTCCGCGTCTGGCGGCGGCTTCACGTCCGTCTTCGCGCTCGTCGGCTGCGCCTCGGTCTTTGCGCTCGCGGGGCCTGCCTCCGCGATGGGCTGCTGCGAATCGCTCTGGTCTTGCGCCACCTCGAGCATGCTCGTCGACGCGACCGGCACCGGCGCGGGCGGCGGCATCGTGAACTGGGGCACGCGCTGAGACGTCGCCGCGGCCTCCCATTTTGCCTGCAGCGCCTCCTGACCCGGGAAGAGCCGGGTGAGCAGTGACGCGAGCTCCTCCTTCATCTCCGGCGCGCGGCCCCCGATGAACTCGTCGAGCTCCTTGCGGAACTCCTCTGCGGTCTCGTAGCGCGCGTCGCGGTCGGTCCGGAGCGATTTTTCGATGATGTACCAGAGGTCCGGGGGAAAATCGGGGACCAGCGTGCGCACGTCAGGGATCTTGGCGTCGCGAATCGCGCGCAGCGTGTCGACGTCGGTCTCGCGCTTGAAGAGGCGCTTCATCGTGACCGATTCCCAGAGCGTCGCGCCGAGCGCATAGACGTCGATGCGGCGGTCGATCGGGCGACCGTGTGCCTGCTCAGGCGCGAGGTACGGGATCTTCCCTTTGACGATGCCGTCCTCGCTCTTCGAGAGACGCACGCGCGCCTTGGCGAGCCCGAAGTCGATGAGCTTCACCTCGCCACCGTGGGTGAGGAAGATGTTGCCCGGGTTAACGTCGCGGTGGATCACGTGGAGCGATTGCCCGTCCTCGTCGACGAGCTCGTGCGCCGAGTGGAGGCCCTCGGCAGTGCGGGCGCACACCCAGGCGGCGAGCCAGACGGGCATGCGGCCGCCCGTAGTGGCGAGGACGTCCCAGACGTCGAAGTACGTGCGGCCGGAGAGGAGCTCCATCGCGATGAAGCGATGGTGGCCGGTGACGCCGTACTCGAGCGTGCGAATGATGTTTGGATGGGAGAGCTGCGCGAGGATCTTCGCCTCGTCGATGAACATGCTCTTGAAGCGCTCGTCGTTGGCGAGCTCGTCACGGATGACCTTGAGCGCGACGCGCTCCTCCGTCCCGTCGTCGCGATCGGCGCGGCCGATGTAGACGGTCGCCATCCCGCCGCCGCCAATCTTGGCGCCCACCTCGTATTTCCCGAGCTGCTTCGGAGGGGCGAGTGCCGACGCTGTCCTCACGTTGTCGAGAAGCCTACCAGCAAGGATCGCCAATGGTGGAATCCTCGGCCCATCCTCCCGGCCTCACCTGCCCAAGCTCACTTGACTGGGAAAAGATGGCGTTGCTTCCAGGCAGGAAGCTCACGAAGCTCAGCCCAGACCTCGCGGGCGCTCGCATAGCGGAAGGCCTCGCGCCGTCGCAGCATCTTCGCGATGAGGTCGCCGAAGGGCGTGCCGAGCTGCTCGGCACGACGTCGAGGCTCGCCCTCCGCCACCTGCCGCACCAGCTCTTGGTACGGCACGTCCATCTGGATCGCGGGCTCGCCCGCGAGCATCCAGTAGAGGAGCAACCCGACTTGATAGAGGTCGCTCTGCCGGCTCGTGTAGCCGGTGGCGAGGATCTCGGGCGCCATGATCGCGTGGTGGACGACGTTCGGTCGCACCGCAGCCATGCCGCGCAGCTCGTTGCTGATCCCGAAGTCGGAGATCTTCACCGTCGGTCGATCGGTGTGCGTGATGAGGACGTTGCCGGCATGGAGATCGTCGTGCACGACCTCGTTGTCGTGGAGGAACGCCACCGCGGCGAGCAGCTGGCGGGTCATCTCGAGGACGAGACCCTCCTGCATCGGCGTGCCGAGCATGTCCTTGAGGGCGTGGTCACAGCGCTCGAGCGCGAGATAAAACAGGTGATCCTGCTCGAACGAGTCGTAGATGTAGACGACGTTCGGATGGCGCAGCACGAAGAGGCGCGACTGTTCGCGCGCCCACTCGGCCTGCACCTCCGAATACGGCCGGTTCGACGGCCGGACCATCTTGAGCGCGTAGATCTGGTCGAAAGGCCCGATGCACTCGTAGACGGCGCCGAACTCGCCTGACCCGATGACGTCACGAACGACATAGCTGCCGCGCTGACCCTTCAAGGTGCTGCCGACCTGCGGATACTGCACCGTGATGCGCGGCACGTTCCCCGTGTGCGCATGCGTTCTCGGGTACATGCCCGGATGCTGTTGCTGGCCTTGGTGCTGCTGCGCCGGCTGCGGCGCGGGAGACGACTGCATCGCCGGGACGGTTCCCGTGTTCCCTCCCATGCGGGGCTGACTCCCAGGCGCGACCGGCGCCATGGGATGGGGAGGGGTCTGGGTGTTGGGCAGGTTCGGCATGGAGGGGGGGGGCTGAGTGCCCGTCGACGAGCGGCCTTGCTGCGGCTGCTGAGGAGCCTGCGCGTTCGGCCCGTTGGGCGGACCGTAGGGAGGCGCCGCCGGATGAGACGGCGGCACGACCTGGCTCTGGAAAGGATTCGCGATCGGCGGCGCCGCTTGCTGCACGAAGGGCGGCGTCCGGTGGCGTTGCTGCTGCTCTCCGTTGCGCGGCGCGGAGGCAGGCGGCGCCGGGGACTGAGATCCGCGCCCGTCCGGCGCGCCGGGAACCGCGAACCCCGTCGGCCCCGTGCCTGGACGGCGCAGGTGCGGCAGCGGCTTCGTCTCGTCTTGCATGAACGGAGGCTGAGGCGGCGTCGACGGGAGAGCAGTCCCTGGGCTATCCGGAAGATCCGGGTCGGAGGGCTGCCTCGTTTCGCTCACTTCCAAGACTTTACCCCCGGTACCATCGCCGCACCATGTCGATCGAACGCGCGAGCTCTGCGCTGTCCACGGACGCGCCCGCGCCGCACGAATCCCCGGTCAGCCAGTCCTCGCGCCTCACCGTCGAGCATCGCCGGCTCGAGGAAGCGCGTGCAGGCACGAAATGGCGTCGCTGGGGCACGTATCTCGCCGAGCGGCAGTGGGGAACCGTGCGCGAGGACTATTCCGCGAACGGGGACGCGTGGAACTACTTCACCCACGAGCACGCTCGCGTGCGCGCGTACCGCTGGGGTGAGGATGGGCTGCTCGGCCTCTGTGACAGCCGCGGCGTGCTCAATTTTTCCGTCGCGCTCTGGAACGGCAAGGACCCGTACCTGAAGGAGCGGCTGTTCGGCCTGAGCGGGCCCGAGGGCAACCACGGCGAGACGGTCGGCGAGCTGTACTGGTATCTCGACGCCACGCCAACGCACTCCTACGCGCGTGCACTCTACAAGTATCCGCAGGCTGAATTTCCCTACGAACGGCTCCGGCAGATGGCGCGCGACGCCGGCAAGAGCGCTCCCTCACCGCGCATCCAGGACACCGGGATCTTCGACGACGACCGCTACTTCGACGTCGAGCTCGAGTATGCGAAGGGCGGTCCCGACGACATCCTCGTGCGCGTCACCGTGAGCAACCGCGGCCCCGATGCGGCGACGCTCGATGTGCTCCCGCAGTTCTGGTACCGCAACACGTGGGGCTGGGACGGGCAGAAGGCTCGCAACCCGAACAAGCCCGAGCTGCGCGCCGTGTACTCGCCAGAGAACGAGTCGTCCCACATCGAGGGGACCGACCCGTATCACGGCAAGGTCTGCATCTGGGTGGACGGCGCGAAGGAGCTCCTCTTCACGGACAACGAGACGAACACCGCCGCGCTCTACGGGACGCCGAACAAGACGTCCTACGTGAAGGACGCGTTCCACGCGTACGTCGTCGACAAGAAGCGCGCAGCGGTGAGCCCTGCGCGGGCCGGGACGAAGGCGGCGGGGCGTTGGACGACGGAGATCCCGGCCGGCGAGTCGAGGATCTTCCGCACGCGCTTCTC
>JANXVA010000102.1 GCA_025351875.1 Myxococcales bacterium
CAAGGCAGCTCCCGAGCCCGAGCCCGAGCCCGCGCCCGAGCCCGCGCCCGCGCCCGAGCCCGAGCCTGCAGCCGCCCCAGATGTTCAACCCGTGCCCCACGATCCACCCGCCGATGCCGCGCCCGGTGAGGTCCACGTGCGCGGCGGAAAAGGAGCCGTCGGCGCGCCGATCGCCGACTCGCTCGCGCGCGCCGAGGTCCGGCAACTCCCCGGAGCCTTCGGCGATCCGTTCCGCGCCATCGAGGTCGCGCCGGGAGTCACCCCGATCGTCAGCGGCCTGCCGTACTTCTACGTCCGCGGCGCGCCACCCGGAAACGTCGGGTACTACTTCGACGGCGTTCGCGTTCCGTATCTCTTCCACTTCGGTCTCGGTCCGTCGGTCATCCAGCCCGCGCTCGTCGCCCGCACCGACATCCACAAAGGGGGCTACCCCGCGTCGCTCGGTCGATGGGCGGGAGGCGTCGTCGACTCCACCGCGACGCCGCCGTCCGACCGCGTGCACGCCGACGGCGTGCTGCGCGTCATCGACGCGGGCGGTCTCGTCGAAGCGCCCTTCGCGAACGGTCGTGGAACGGCCCTCGCAGGCGGACGATACTCGTACACGTCGGCTCTCTTCTCGCTGCTCGATGCCACGACCTCGCTCGATTACCGCGACTACCAGGCACGCGTGTCCTGCGCGGTCACCGACCGCGACGTGCTCTCGCTGCTGTTCTTCGGCGCCTACGACCGCGCCACGCAGCGAACGACGCCGGATCGCGACACCATCGACGCCGCGACGGGCAACAGGCCTCGTCCCGATGCCGTGCACGAGATCGAGGTCGTGCTCTTCGCCTCCGAGTTCCACCGCGCCGACGCGCGATGGGATCACTCGCTCGGTGGCGGCGGAACGATGCGCGTTGCCGCGACGCTCGGCTACGAGCGCACGCGCGTCGAGGCGAGGCGAGCCGCCGAGGACCTGATGACGGCGGCACGCCTCGAGATCGTCCAGCCCGTCAGCTCCTCGCTCACCGTCCGCGCCGGGGCCGACCTCGTCATCGATCGCTATCGGGCCGACTCGCTCCCGACCTTCGCCGATGACGACGACGTGGTCGCGCGCCAGCGGCGCATCTTCGCGAGCCGTACCGATTTCGCGACGGGGCTACGCGCCGATGCGGTCATCACCCTCGATCCGCGCATGGAGTTGACGCCCGGCGTTCGTCTCGACATCTACGGATCGGACGAGGCCCGCGCGGTCGGCATCGATCCTCGCGTGGCCGCGCGCTTCGCCGTCACCGACAAGGTGCGGATCGTTCACGCCTATGGCCTCGCGACGCAGCCCCCGTCACCCCCGATCGCGCTTCCCGCGGTGAGCATCGCGCGGCTCGAGGGCGGGCTGCAGCGCTCCGCGCAGACGAGCGCGGGCGTCGAGGTCGACCTGCCGTCCGACTTCACGACGACGGCGACCGTGTTCCACCAGGCCTTCTACGACCTGAACGACGCGCTCGGCACCGCCCAGGTGCAGATCATCGACATCGAGAAGAGCGACTCCCTCCTCGGCAAGAGCCACGGCTCGGCCTACGGCCTCGAGCTCGGGCTGCGTCGCAAGCTGACGCGCACCATCGGCGGCCTCCTCGCGTACACGCTCTCTCGCTCCGAGCGCACCGCGGAAGGACGCACGTTTCTCTCGACGTACGATCGCCCTCACGTGCTCAACGCGGCGCTCTCGTTCGACCTCGGCAAGGGGTGGCGTCTCGGATCGCGGCTCGTCTACTACAGCGGCGGACCTGCTTCTCCCGCGACGCCGGCCTTCCCCGGGCAGCGGGTGGGCGTACCTCCGTCACGCACGCCTGACTTCGTTCGCGTCGACGGTCGCGTGGAGAAACGCTGGCACATCGGCAGGACCGGCTACCTCGCGGTGGTGCTCGAGGCGCTCAACGCCACGCTCTCCACGGAGACCACCGGGTATCAATGTGGAACGCAGCTCGCCGTGCCCGGCGTGCAGCGGGACCCGCCGCGCTGCGTCGGTCGTATCTTCGGCCCCGTGACCGTGCCGAGCCTCGGCGTGGAGGGAGGCTTCTGATGCCCCGTTCGCTTCACGCTCGTGGGTGCGTCCCGCTCGTCGGCGCGTGCCTCGCCGTGCTCGTCGCTGCATGTGTGCCGGCCGACGAGGCGCTGCCGCTCGGCGCCGCGCAGTTCACGATCACGGGGCGCGGGTCGCCACGCACGTTCCCCGACGACCGCGTCGTCGACGGTTGGTCGATCCACGTCGATCGCTTCGTCCTCTCCTTCCGCACGATGACGATCGTCAACCTGAAGGACTCGAACCAGTGCGCTTATCGCGGTCGAGGAGCGAAGACGAACGTCGTGTTCGAGGGCACCCTTGGTACAGTCGTCCAGGCGTTCAACGGCCTGAAGCCGGGCGACTGTCCCGACGTCGGCATGAGGCTCGGTCCGCCAGACGACGAGAGCGTTCCTGGAGAAGGCGCCACTGCCGCCGATCTGGTCGCGCTCGCGAACGGCACGCCGTCCCACGCACTCCTCGAGGCGACGGCGGTGCGAAAGGCGCAGCCGCCGTTCACCACGGAGGACGAGACGATGCACGTGAGCCTCCGCTTCGACTCCGTGCGCACGGCGTCGTCGTTCGGTGGTTGCCGCGACGCGATCCGGGGCGCGCGCATCCGTCCCGGAGCGCGTTACGGTGTCTTCGTCGCCGTCGCGGCCGAGGCATTCTTCCGGGACGCCATCTCGAGCAACGCGCAGCTGCGCTTCGATCCCTTCGCCGATGCCGACCGTCGCGGCAACGACGACGGCATCGTCACGATGGACGAGCTCGACGATCTGCCGCTGTTCGCCGCCGGTGGGCCGTTCTACATGCTGCCCAATGGCTCGCGCTCGGGGTCGTTCGGTGACTACGTCCGCGCGCAGTTCATGTTCGCGGTGAACTACGGTGAGGGTGGGCTCTGCAACGGGATCGTGCCGGGCACCGAGGAGCCGTAGCTCGCCTACAGCGTGAATTTGTAGCGAGCGGTGCCGTCAGCGGGGACGGTCACGGTCGCGGACTGCGCCTTGCCTTCGGCGGTCGTGCAGGTCACTCGATGCGTGCCCGCCGAGAGCTCGAGCCCGGCGACGGGGGTTGCGCCTCGCGCCGTGCCGTCAACGGCGACGTTGCACCATCCACCCGACGCGCCGACGTTGAGCTTGCCTGCGCCGGCGGGCTGCGGAGTAGCCGTCGTGGCGCTGCCCGCGTTGGCACGCGCGGGATTCGCCATGTGCTTGTCGGGTGTCTTCTCGAGGGAGACCTCGAGGCGCTTGGTCTCCATCGCGTTGCCGGTGAAGGTCACCGTCTGCTCGGTGAAGCCCGGCGACGTCACCACGAGCTTGTGCGAGACGCCGGACGTCACCGCCTCGATCCGCGGGCCGGTCACCGGCTTGCCATCGAGGACGAACGTTGGCGCGGCGCCTTCGGGTCCGACCTTGACCTCGACGACGACAGCGCCCTTCTTCAGATCGAGCTTCACGTGCGCGGGACCCTTCGCGTCCAACGTGACCTGCTCGCGCGCGTGCTCGAACCCGTCGAGCGTTAGCTTCACGTCGAGCGCGACGCCTGTGGGCAGCTGCGCGATGGTCGCGGGGGTCACCTCGGCGCGGAGGTCTCCGTTGATCCAGATCGAGGCGCCCGGCGGGTCGCTCTCGAGCGAGAGCGAGCCTTTTACGGCGGCCGCGGGCTCGCTCAGCGAAGCGGCGCTCCGCGCTGCGCTGTCGGCCTTGTTCTTCACGAGCATGTAGCCGATGACTCCCGCCATCGCGGCGAGACCGACCACGCCCGCGACGATCCCCATCACGAGGCCGCTCTTCTTGCGGTGCGCGGCCGTGCTCATGTCGGTGACGGTTCGCGCCGCCGCCGGCATGCTCTGCGTGCTCGTCGCGTGACGTCCGCTCGCGTCGACATCCCCGACGTCGGGCGAGGACATCTGGTGCTGCATCTCGATGATGTCGGCGAGCTGCTTTCCCTGGAGGAGCGCTTCCTTCTGCATCGCGAGCTTGTCTTCGAACAAGCCCTGCATGAACTGGTTGAGCGCGATGTGCGACACCGCGATCTGGTGCCGGCGCACGAAGTCCTCGAGGTCCGCCTGCATCTCGCGCGCGCTCTGGTAGCGATCGTTCGCATCCTTCGCGAGCGCCCGCATGACGATGGGCTCGAGGTCGGGCGGGTAGTCGCTGCGGATGTCGCTCGGGCGCGGGTACTCGCGCTCGCAGATGAGGCGGAGCGTCTCGTACTCGCTCGTGCCCTTGAAGAGTCGCTTGCCCGTCGTCAGCTCGAACAGCATCACGCCCGTCGAGAACACGTCGCTCCGTGCGTCGATGCTCTCGCCGCGCGCTTGCTCGGGCGACATGTACGGGACCTTGCCCTTGAGCTTCCCGCTCTTCGTCTGCTCGCCGATCCGCGTGTCGGATTTCGCGATGCCGAAGTCGACGATCTTCACGTCGCCGGTGAACGTGACGACGACGTTCTGCGGGGAGATGTCCCGATGGACGATGTTGAGCGCAGAGCCGTCGAGCTCGTGCTTCTCGTGGGCGTAGGAGAGGCCCGCGCACATGCCGAGGACGATCGCGAGCGCGTGCTCGAGAGGGAACTCGAGGACCTCCTTCTTCTTCATCTGGCGGACGATCGAGCGCAGGTCCTCGCCGTGGACGTGCTCCATCGCGATGAAGTACTGCCCGTCGTACTGACCAACGTCGAAGATCTGGACGATGTTCGGGTGCGAGAGCGTCGCCGCGATGCGCGCCTCGTGGAGGAGCATCTCGATGAACGCCCGGTCCTGGTTCATCGCCGGGAGGATCCGCTTGATGACGAGGAGCTTCTCGAAGCCCGCGACGCTCTTCTGGATCGCGAGGAAGAGCTCGGCCATGCCGCCGGTGGCGAGCTTGCGGATGAGGGTGTACTTGCCGAAGCGACTCGGCATCCCGTCCATCCCGAGCGCGTCCGTGGCGGGCGCGGCGCCCGCGTGCTGCGGGGTCGCAGCCAGCGCTGGAGGCGACGACGGCACCTGGGACATCCTGAGAAAACCCTAGTCTGGAGGGGCCATTGGGTCAATCGAGGGGCAGGCCGGTGAGGAACCGGAGACGCGGCCTCCTGTTGTCGCGCACGGCCCTGTCGGGTCTTGTAGTCTCCAGCCCTTCCCCTCCTCGATGAAACGCCCGTTCTTCCTCGCTTTCATCGCGCTTGCCGCGTCTCTGGCGGTCAGACCAGCCCTCGCCGGAGGGCGCATCGTCAAGGGCCCCTGGATGCAGCACGTCACGCCGACTTCGGCCGTGGTGCGCGTCGAGGTGGATCCGCCCGCGCCCGTGACCCTCGAGGTCGGGCTCTCCGCGGCTGTCGGCTCGACCGACGCCGGGGCGGGGAGCGTGATCGAGAGCCGCGAGGCGCGTGCTCTCCACACGATCCTCGTCAAGGGCCTCGAGCCCGGTACCCGGTATCCGTTCACCGTACGCGCGTATGGCGCGCCCAAGTACGGAGCGATCACGACCGCACCCGCGAATGCCAGCGGCGACGCGTTCCGGTTCCTCGTCTACGGCGACAACCGCAGCGACGATGCAGGGCACGCCGCCGTGGTGCGCGCGATGGTCGCTGCGGCCTCGAGCTTCATCGTCAACACCGGCGACATGGTCGAAAACGGTGGGTCACCTTCGCAGTGGCAGACCTTCTTCGATATCGAGGCGCCGCTCACCCGCGAGCGCCCGCTGTTCGCGGTCGTCGGAAACCACGAGCTCGTCGAAGGCGCAGGCGCCGAGTATGTCCGCTACTTCGGCCCTGCCGAGCTCCCGAAGGCCGCCATCGCTCCGGCGCCGTCGATCACGGGCGTCCCGCTCCACGACGCGGGTGCCGCGCCCCTCTCGCTCGACCAGCTCAGCGGAACCTTCCGCTGGTCGAACGCGCGCTTCTTCATGATCAACGGCATGGTCTCGTACACGAGCGGGGCCACGCGTGAGTGGCTCGACAAGGCGCTCGGCGAGTCCGACGTCGAGCCAGGGCTGGTCTGGCGCGTGGTCGTCGTTCATCACGGCCTCCAGTCGAGCGGCCCGCACGGCAGCAACAAGCTGCTCCACGAGGCGAACGTCGCCCAGCTCCTGCGCGCGCACAAGATCGACCTCGTCATCTCCGGCCACGATCACATCTACGAGCGCGGCTTCGCGGACGGGCTCCCGTACCTCGTGTCGGGCGGAGGCGGTGCACCCGTCTACCGCGTGAAGAAGGCGGAGCCGACGTCACGGCACTACGAGTCGGTACGTCACTTCATCGAGGCCTCCGTCAGTCCCGTGGCGATCCAGTTCGTCGCGACGCGACCCGACGGTTCGACCATCGAACGGTGCGCCCTACGCAAGGGTGACGGCTGGGACTGTGACGGCGAGAAGGGCGAGAAGAGGGACGCGGGCGGCGCGGGCGACGCGTCCGGTGCGTCGCCGATCACCGCGGCCGAGCCGCCGCCTTCCTCCTCGCGCTGCGGCTGCCGTACCGCGGGAGCCGACGGCGATCCGACGGCGAGCGCCTACTGGCTGCTCGTGGCTTCCGGCGCTCTGGTCGCCGTGCTCGTGCGCGCGCGACGCGTGATGGGTTCCGTGCGATAATCCGCAGATGCGCAAGGCGCTCCGCCCCACCTCGCTCCTCCTCGCGCTCGTCGCAGTGGCGCCGCTCACGGCGCTCGCGGGCTGCACGACTTACCGCGATCAGCTCGTGCGGGGTCAGCAGTCCTTCGAGCAGAACCGACACGAGCAGACCCTCGGCCAGCTCCGCACTCTGGAACCGGACGTGACGCGGCTCTCCACGCCCGAGCAGGCGCAGTACGCGTATCTCCGAGGCATGACGGACTACCGCATCGGTCATCGGGCCGACGCGCGCCACTGGCTCGCGATCGCGCGGACGTACGACGAGACTTCGCCGGGCATCCTGCCCACCGATTGGAAGGCGCGGATGACCGAGGCGCTCGACGAGCTCAACGGGGTCGTCTACACGGACGGTCTCGCCGAGCTCGCCAAGCCGAAGGCCACGCCGGATACGACGAGGAAGTAGCTCGTCGTCAGCTCTGTTTGAGCGCGCCCAGGCGATCCTTCATCGCGAGGCGTAGCTTTTTGAGCTCGGCGGTCAGCTGTCTCTCGGATGGTGTCGGGCGCGAACGGTGCGCGAGCTTCTTCAGCTGCAGCTCCACGACTTGGGCCTGGATCTCGATCTCACGTGCATTCAGACGCGACAGGTTCATGAACCCTCCGGAGCATCAGCGAGCAAGCACCCCACGCCCGCCCCTGATGAACGTACGTGTTAGCAGCGCCACTCATTCCCGCTAGACACGCGGGCGTCTCTTCACGGTCGCGTCAGGCCTGAAAACAAGGGCTTTAGTGAGGGGTAGCGCCCGCAGTTCGCGGCACGGGATTTGTCCGAAACTACGGCGCGGCTGTGACGTCTATGCTCGGAACATGATCTCTCGCGGAGTTGCGATGCGTTCGGTGCACGCTGTCGGGTTTGTCGTCGGCATGGCGGGTCTAGGTGCATGTGGAGGTGCGTCGCAGAAGGTCGTCCTTCCGCCTCCCGGTCACGTCGAGGCCTCGAATCAGATCCTCGGGACGCGTGCGCAAGGAACGGCGAAGGAGCTGCTCGCGACCGGCGAGCGCGCGCTGCTCGCCCAGCGGTGGCAGGAGGCCGTCGACGCGTTCGAAGCCGTCCTCGCAGGAGACGCCGCCGCCGCCAACGACCCGCAGGTCATCTACGATCTCGCGCTCGCGTACGAAGGGCTCGGCGAGCGCGAGAAGGCGCGCGCGCGTTACCGCGAGGTCG
>JANXVA010000121.1 GCA_025351875.1 Myxococcales bacterium
TCGGCCCGCGAGCATCTTTCTTGCTCATGGCGCCAGGCTTCCCATCACGCAGCCTTCGGCTTCGGATGAAGCTGCGAAGGTGTCTTCGGGATATCCGGCTCCGCGAACACCCAGCGGATCTCGGGCCGCGCCTTCCTGAGCCGCTCCTCGAACACGTTGATGGCGAGGCATGCGTCCTCGATGGTGATCGTCGGGGTGAACGCGATCTTGATGTGAACGAGGACCTCGCCGGGTCCCTGCTGCATCGTGAGCACGTTGAGGACCTTTTCCATCTCCGGGATGGTCTTTGCGACCTCGCGCGCCACGATCTCGATGTCGGGATCGGCGCGCTCGCCGAGGAGGAGCGAGCTCACCTCGGTGGCGAGGAAGACGGCGACGCCGACGAGCACGAGGCCGATGGCCGCGCTGCCGATGCCGTCCCAGCGCCCGTCGCCGGTCGCCGACGCGAGACCGAGCGCGGCGATGGCGAGCGCCAGGCCGAGCACGGCGGCGGAGTTCTCCCCGAAGACGACCACGAGGTCGGAGTCGGTCGTGTCCTTCAGGTACTGCATGAACGCCTTCTTGCCGCGGCGCTTGTTCAGCTCCTTGATGTTCGACAGGCACGCTGCGCCCTCGAGACAGAGCGAGATCGCGAGGATGCCGACGCCCAGCCACACGTGCTCGACGGGCTCTGGCTCGCGGATCTTGTGGACGCCCTCGTAGATCGAGAACACGCCGCCGCCGAGGAACAGCATCATCGCCACCATGAACGACCAGAAGTAGACGGCGCGGCCATACCCGAACGGGTGCTTCTCGTCGGCAGGCTTTCGCGCCTGTCGAATGCCGACGAGCAAGAGTAGCTGGTTGCCGCAGTCGCTGAACGAGTGGAGGGCCTCGGCGAGCATCGAGCCCGACTTGGTGAAGTAGGCCGCGACCGCCTTCACGGCCGCGATCGCGACGTTCACCAGCAGCGACTGGATGATGTGTCCGGTCCCGTGTTGCTTGTCGTCACTCATGGCGGGGATCGCCAGTATCGCCCGGATTTTTACACGGAGGCTCGGAGACTCGGAGTTTTTTGGGTGGGTTGTCGCGAACCGCGACGGTCAGCGGGGGACGCACACGGAGACGGTGCCGGCCTGGCAGCGGAAGCCCGTCTTGCAGTCCCCGCCGCCCGATGGGCCGCAGGTCAGGGTGCCGAGCATCAGCTCGTCGGCGTCGACGACGACGGAGACGGGGGTGTGGGCTGCGCGGACCTTCTTGGTGGTGGTCTTGCCGGTGACGTCGATGGAGACGCGCTCGGTGTGGCCCGCGTCGTCGAGGAGGTCGACGTCGAGCGGGAACACGAAGCCGTTCGCGGGGCCCTTCGCCTGGAGCTGCTCGACCTTGATCTCCGTCTCGGCGCCGGAGGACGCGAAGGTCACGCGGACCTCGGGGTGGTATGCGGAGTACACGAAGCCCTCGAAGAACTTGGAGAGGTCCTTCCCCGACGCAGCGGAGAGCTCCTTCTGGAGATCGCTCGTGAGGACGGCGCTGAACGCGTGTCGGTCGAACCAGCCCTTGAGGAACTCGGTGAGCTTGTCCTCGCCGACGAGACGCTCGAGCGCGTGCAGGACGAGAGCGCCCTTCTGGTACGAGGTCGCGTCGAAAATCGTCAGGACGTCGACCTCCGGATCCGCCGGGCGGACGGGATGGGCGTTGCCGCGATCGGCGTCGAGCGCCTGCGTGAGGTAGCCGCGGAAGACTGTCTTCCTCGCCTCGGGGCCGTCGTTCGCGGAGAGGAAGCGCGCCGACAGGTACTCGGTGAAGCCTTCGCTCAGCCAGAAGTCGTTCCACGTGCGGATGCGCACGAGGTTTCCGCTCCAGTGGTGGGCGAGCTCGTGGAACGCCGTCTTCCGGGCCTCGGTCGGGTCGGGAAAGAGCGTCTCGTCCATGCTGACGACCGACGCGTGCTCCATGCCGCCGCCGAAGATGGGCTCCTCGATGAAGCTCGCGCTCCCCCAGCGATACTTGCCGAACTTGCTCTCGTAGAAGTCGAGCGCCTTCGCGAGGTCGCCGTAGACCGCAGGTTGCGAGCGCTCGGCGTTCGCATACGTGTACGTCGTGATCGGGACGCCGGACGCGGATCGGGTGTCGTCGACCTTCCAGCCCTCGTAGGCGACGACGTGAAAATCGTAGGCCGGCATCGGCGTCAGCGCCTCGTAGCGCCACGTGCTCGTGCCGTCGGCGTTCTCGTTGCGCGCGACCTGCTTGCCGTTCGCCACCACGGTGAACGACTTCGGGAACGTGAGGTTCATCGCGAGCATCGCGCCGTCACTCGGATGGTCGCGGAGGGGGAGCCAGCGGCGCGCCTTGCTGGGCCAGCTCAGGCTCGAGTAGATGCGTTTGCGCTCGGCGTTGTGCTGCCGGACGTTGAGCCCGCCGAAGGCGGCGAAGTCGTTCGGGTTGGCGCCGTCGGCTTGCACGACGGTGCCGCGGTAGCGAACGCGCGACGTGAATGCGTGACCCGAGGCGACGGGCTGCGGGAGCTTGATGATCAGCTTCGTGCCTTCGCGTCGGTAGGTCGCGGTGCGGCCGCCGATGAGGACGTCGTCGATCTCGTTGCCTTCGAAGTCGAGCGAGAGCTCGGCAAGATCGCGCGTTGCGACGTAGGAGCCCTTCACGTCGGCCGCGAACGTCTCGCGGCCCGGGACGTCGTTCACGCGAAGGTCGATCTCGTAGCCCATCGAGTCGACGTCGGGCAGCGACTTGTCGACGACGCCCACGCGGAAGCGGAGCTCGTCCTCGGTCGCGGCGTCGGGCGGCGGCGCGGCCCCTGCCTGCGCGAAGCAGCCCGCCAGACAGCTCAGCGTCGCGAGCGCGAACGCTCGTCCGCCAGTCCGAACCGAACGAAACAAACCGCGGGCCATACCTACAGTGTGCGTACTCTGTGCCGAGCCCGAGGGTCAGCAATTCCAGGGGCTTACCGTCAACCCGGGACGTGAGGAGCGGATCTCGTGGGATCCATCGCGGTACGACATTGTCTCACCTCTGCCGACAAATCGGGCGAGGCGCAGCATCCCTCTAGGGATACGTCAGGGCGCTCTCTGGCGAGAACGCCACCGCGCCCGGCGTCCCCTTGCCGAGCTCGCCGTGCGCGTTCTCACCCCAGCAGAGGATGCCCCCTGTCGCCGTCGGCGCGCACGAGTGATTGCCGCCCGTGCCGACGCCGATGGCGCTCGAGATCCCCGAGACGGCGGCTGGCGTTGGCGTCGGCGTCGTCGCCGTCGCGCGCGGTTGACCGTCGCCGATCTGTCCCTGGAAGCCGGCGCCCCAGCACGCCACCGCGCCGCCGCGTCGGACCGCGCAGGCATGGATGCTCCCCGCCCAGAGCGCGATCGCATCGAGCCCGCTCACGGCGGTCGGCGAAGGGTTCGGCGTCGGGTTCGCGGCGCCGCTGCCGAGCTGCCCGATCTCGTTCGCCCCCCAGCAGAACACTCCGCCGGTCCTCTTCGCGGCGCAGGTCGAGCGCGCAGCTGCGGCGACGATGGCCATTGCATCGAGCGAGGCGATCACCGTCGGCGTCGTGCGCTCGAGCTGATCACCGGTGCCGAGCTGCCCGTTCACGTTGTCACCCCAGCACGCGATCTTGCCGTCGGCCTTGACCGCGCACGCATGCGACTCGCCAGCGGAGATCGCGATCGCGCTGGTCATCATCGAGACTGGCGCGGGCACAGGCTGAATCTGCTTCGAGCCTGTGCCGAGCTGACCTCCGAGCCCGTTGCCCCAGCACGCGACGCCGCCCCCCGAGCGCAGCGCGCACGAGAAGCTCGCGCCGCACGCGATGCCGACGGCATCGCTGATCCCTGCCACGTCGGTCGGCTTTGCGACCGGAGGCCCGTTTGCGACGCCCGTGCCGACCTGACCGTCGGCGTTCTCGCCCCAGCATGCGACCTTGCCGGACGTTCGCACGATGCACGTGTGGTACTGCCCGGCCGCGATGTGAAGCGCGTCGGTGACGTCGACGGCCTGAGGCGACGCGAAGAGCCCCCCGTCGCTGGTCATTCCCGTTCCGCTCTGCGAGTGACTCGTGTCGCCCCAGCACTTCACGGTGCCGTTCGGCTTCTTCGCGCACGTGTGCTGGAGGCCGAGCGCGACCTCGAGAATGTTCGGGCCCGGGTTCGGACCGCTGTCGATCGGCGTCCCGGTGTCCTCGTCGATGATGGGCTCTTCGTCGTTCGCGTCGAAGCTGCTCCCCGAGTCTCTGCGAAGATGGACGTCCTCGACGCCGACGATCCCGTTGCAGGCGAGGGCCGCCAGGCCGTTGGAAACGACGAGGCCCACCAGCGTGAGCCCGAGGCGCAGCCGCCGGGCAGAGCGCATCAGAAGCTTCCCTCCATCACGAGCGAGCCGACGCCGACACCGACGCGCATGTCGCGCGAAGCCCCCGCCTTCGACGCACCCTTCGGTGTGGTGAAGAACAGGATGGCACCACCCGCGAGGAGCGCGGTGCCGGCGACGAACGCGATCGTCGAGACGGTTCCCGCGTTCTTGGCATCGGTGGCGAGCTGCACGCCGGTGCGATCGCACTCGAGGCCCGTGCAGTGCGTCTTCGCATCACTCCACGTCGAGGACGTCTTGAGACCGAAGACCGTGCCGACCCCGAGGCCGACTACGCCAACGCCCATGAGCACGTACGAAGCGATGCGCTGGCCTGAGCCGTCGGAACCTCTCTCTTCGGGCGGGTTCTTGTCGGCGTTCGCGGCCGCGGCGCTCGCCTTTGCCGCTTCGGGGTCGACGTCCAGCATGGGGATCTCGACGCTCGGCGTACGCACGCGATCACTCACGTCGATCGTGGTCGTGAAGGGCTTCTTCCCCTTCGCGCTCGCCTCGATCGCGTGCTTGCCCGGATCGACGGGGACCGCGGTCCCGAGCACGGCCGGGTCGAGCACGCTGCCGTCGAGCTTCACCTCGGCGTCCTTCTCGAGGCTGACGATGGTGAGGCGGATCATGCGCGGCTCCAGCTTCTCGGCGCGATCCTTCGCGGTCTTCTCGCGATCGGGACGACCGAGCCGCTGCGCCAGTGCGATCGCTTCGTGGAACCGCGCCCAAGCGCTCGCGAGCTGTCCGGCCTTCTCGTAGCAGTCCGCGAGGTTCAGCAACGTGCCGACGGCGGGCGCCAGCTTGTGGCTGGCGACGAGCTTCGGGCACGCCTCGGAGAACCGCTTCGCGTCGATGAGCTTTCGCGCTTCCTGGAAGAGCGACTCCGCGGCGGCGGCGCTTCCCTCGCTCGGCTCCGCGCGTGCATCACCCGCCGCGGTCGAGACGACCATGCCGACGGCCAGAACGAGAGCGATCGCGGGCCTCCCCCACGCGGGCCTCCCCCACTGACGATGAGCTCGCAGCTGCACACCCCAAGGATAGACGTGTCAGTCTCGCGTCGAAGGAATTCCTCCCGTCGGCACGCTCGGCGCGGCGGGAGGCGGGCTCGGTGCGGTCGCCTGCGCGGCGCGCCCGGCCTTGCGGGAAACGGGGGCAGGGGCCAGCTGCGGAGCTGGGCGGCGCGCCTCGGCGCCCGTCGAGGGGGGCTTCGGCGCGATCGGTATCGGCATGGGATCGGTCGCAGCAACGAGGGCCGGCGGTGGCGTTTGCATGAAGGCGCTCACGGGCGTTGGCGTGCCGAGCGCGGCCGGATCCGTCTCCGGAGCGACGGCTCCGCCGAGTGCGGTCGTGCGAGGCGCGAGAGCCGCCGCCTCCGCGTGATCCCTCTTCACCTTCACGAAGACGACGACCGCGACCAGCATCGCGAGGAGCGCGACCGCCGCCCAGATGAGCCCGACACGCGTCGGGTCGAGCCGACGCCCACCTTGCGTGCCTGCCCACGGCGCGGCGGTGCCCGTGTCGCTCGCGCCCGGCGGGCTCGAGGCCCTGCCCGACATCGTCGTTACCGTGTGCGGACCGGTGCCAGAGACAGCCGCGACCTCGAGCGTGCGCGGCATCTGCGCGACGCTGAGCGTCTGCGCCACGCGATCGGCGACGCCGCGAGCGCGGACCGGATCGACCGCGTACGGAGCGAGCGCGTAGGCGAGCTCGGCGACGTTCGAGAAGCGGACGTTCGGGTCCTTCTCGAGGCAGTGGTGTACGACGTCCGCGAAGCCGGGCGGGAGATCGTTCCGGCTCGCCGCGAGCGGGTCCGGGCTCTCGTGCATGACCATCGAAAGAAGGCGACCGAGCGTCTCGGCCTCGAAGGGCGGCTTACCCGCCACGAGGCGATAGAGCACGACGCCGAGCGACCAGAGATCGCTACGCGGGTCGACCTTCCGCGGGTCGCGCATCTGCTCGGGCGACATGAAGCGCGGGCTGCCGAGCATCGACGACGTACGCGTCATCTCGTGCTCCGCGGCGGCCTCTCCGAACGGGTTGACCTTCGAGATGCCGAAGTCGAGGACCTTCACCAGCGGCGAGCCCGCGTGGCCGCGCGTCACGAAGAGGTTCGCGAGCTTCACGTCGCGATGCACGATGCCGATGCTGTGCGCCTCGGCGAGCGCCTCGCACGCCTGCATCACGTACTCGACGGCCTCGGACACGGGGATCTGTCCGCGCTGCTTCGCGAGCGCCGAGAGGTCGCAGCCGTCGAGGTACTCCATCACGATGTACGGCTCGCCGGACTCGAGGGTGCCGACGTCGAAGACCTTCGCGATGTGCTCGTCGCGCAGACGAACGACGGCCTTGGCCTCGCGGAGAAAGCGACCCGTCGCTTCCGTCTCGTCGAGCCCCGCGCCGTTGCGACGAAGGAACTTCATCGCGACCAGCTGATCGAGCTGGAGATGTCGTGCGGCGACGACGTAGCCCATGCCTCCGCTTCCAAGCACGCGCTCGACGCGGTACTTGCCCGCGAGAACATCGCCGGGTTTGACAGCGTGGGACATCCTTCGAAAGTCTACGGCGGTGTGGGGGGGACAGCAACCAAAGTTGAGCGATTTCGATAGGATGGACGCGAGATCCACCACTGCGCCAACGCTCTCATGAGTACATGTAGGATATCGAACGATGGACGTTCTCACGCTGGGTCCGCTGCGCGTTCGCCGGGTCGTCAAGACCTCCGGAAACACGTCGAAAACGGATGACGACACACGCCTCACCGTCGTCCTCATGCACGGGTATGGGGCACCGGGGGACGATCTCGTCGGGCTCGGTGAAGGCCTCGCTGCGCCGGTCGGCACGACGTTCCTCTTTCCCGAGGCGCCGTCCGGCCTCGCGGGGGCGGGCGGCCTGATGACGCTCGACGACGAGGCCCGCGCCTGGTGGCAGATCGACATCGGTCGCTTCCAGCGCGCGGCGATGCTCGGCACGCTGGACAAGCTCGTCGAGGAGGTGCCCGAGGGCCTCGAAGAGGCACGCGCGAGCGTCATCGCGATGCTCGACGCGTACGAGGCGCACGAGGGCAGCACGAGCACACCGAGCTCGCGCATCGTGCTCGGCGGCTTCTCCCAGGGCTCCATGCTCGCGCTCGATGTCGCGCTCCACACCGAGCGCCCGTTCGCCGGCCTCGCGCTCATGTCGTCGACGCTCCTCGCCGCGAAGGACTGGCTGCCGCGGATGGCCGCGCGAAAGAACCTCCCGGTCTTCCAGAGCCACGGAGCTCGTGACCCGATCCTGCCGTTTCCGATCGCCGAGCGTCTTCGTCACGAGCTCGAGAGCGCGGGCCTGCGCGTGAGCTTCACGAGGTTCGACGACGGGCACGGCATCCCGCCGGAAGTGATGCGTGACTTCGGCACGTGGCTCTCGCAGACGTCCGCCCATGTGTGAGCTCCTCGGGATGGAGTGCAATGTCCCGACGGACATCGTGTTCTCGTTCTCGGGTCTCGCGCTACGTGGCGGCGTGCGAGGTCCGCACGCGGACGGATGGGGCCTCGCGCTCTACGAAGGCCGCGCGGTCCGTACGTTCCTCGAGCCCGCGGCGGCGGCCAACTCGAAGCTCGCCGCCTACGTCCGCAGTCACCCGATCAAGACGCTCCTCGCGATCGCCCACGTCCGCAAGCGCACGCGCGGACCGATCTCGCTCGCGAACACGCACCCGTTCGTCCGCGAGCTGTGGGGGCGGCACTTCACCTTCGCGCACAACGGGACGGTGCGCGGGGTCAAGCGCCACAAGCTCACGCGCTTCCACCCGATTGGTACGACGGACAGCGAGTACGCGTTCTGCGTCATCCTGAACCGGCTCGAGCGTGCGTTTCCTGGCGGTTATCCGCAAGACCGCGCGAAGCTCCATCGCGCCGTCGCGCGCATCGGCAAGGAGCTGGGCGAGAGCGGGACGTTCAACTTTCTCCTCGGGGACGGCGAGCAGATGTTCGCGAGGTGCGCGACGAAGCTCAGCTATATCGTGAGAAAAGCGCCGTTCGAGAAGGCGACGCTCGCCGACGAAGACCTGACCGTCGATTTCGCGGAGGTGACGACGCCGCGCGATCGCGTGGCGATCGTCGCCACGGCACCGCTCACGCGCGACGAGAGGTGGACGATCGGCCGACCGGGCGAGATGTGGGTCTTCCGTCGTGGGCAGCTCGCCGCGACCTTGCGCTCGTGACCGAATCACCCCGCGTGCCCTCGGTGGCTGACATTGCCTGCGCGGCTCTCTAGACTGCAGTTGCTTGTCGAAGGCCGTCCCTGCAGATTCTCGTGATGCTCGACGCACGACCGCGATCATCCGTCGCGTGCTCGACGCCCGAGACGTGAAGGTCGTCTACCAGCCGCTCGTCGACCTGACGACGCGCAAGATCTTCGCCTACGAGGCGCTCGTGCGTGCGAATCGCGAGGACTTCGACAGTCCGATGAGCCTCTTTGCGGCGGCCGTCGAGCACCAATGCACCGGTGAGCTAGGTCGCCTGATCCGCGTGATGGCGCTCGAGGGGTGCACGACCCATCCGCTATTCTTGAACATCCATCCGGCGGAGCTGAACGAGAAGTGGGTGGTCCAGCCGGATGACCCGATCTTCCAGCACACCGAGGACGTCTACCTCGAGATCACCGAGGGCGTTCCTCTCTCGCACTTCCGCCTGTGCCAGAGCGTGCTCCGCGAGGTGCGCGGGCGCGGCGTGTACCTCGTCGTCGACGACCTCGGCGCGGGCTACTCGAACCTCAAGTACATCGCCGACCTGCACCCGAAGGTCGTGAAGCTCGATCGCGACCTCATCATGGGGCTCGTGAAGGACACGCGGATGTTCAAGCTCGTGTCGGCCATCGTGGTGCTCTGCCGCGAGCTCGACGCGCTCGTCGTCGCCGAGGGCATCGAGACGGTCGAGGAGCTCGAGGCGGTGCAGGAGGCCGGCGCGCACTTCGGCCAGGGCTACCTGCTCGCCAAGCCTGCGTTTCCGCCGCCGCCGGTTCACTGGCCGGTCGGGGTCACCACGACGCGCAAGCAGACGATCCGCCGCCCCGCCGTCAAAGGCGCGATCAAAGACCGTTGATGCAGACGCGGTTTCGGCCGCTGCGCTTCGCTTCGTAGAGCGCCGAGTCGGCCTCGCCCACGAGCTCGGAGGGCGTGGTCGATTGCGACTCCGGAAGCGCCGCGACACCCGCGCTGATCGTCACCGGGAGGCGGCGGCCCTGGTACTCGAAGTTCTCCATCTCCACCGCGGCGCGTAGCCGTTCGCCGACGACACCCGCGTTCAGGAGCGGGATCCCACGGCAGATGATGGCAAACTCCTCGCCGCCGTAGCGCGCGGCGACGTCCTCGGTGCGGACCATCGAGTGCGTGATGCGCGCGAGGTGAACGAGCACGGCGTCACCGGCGAGGTGGCCGAAGTTGTCGTTCACCTTCTTGAAGTGGTCGACGTCGAAGATGACGACCGAGAGCATCGTCTTGTGCCGCTTCGCGTAGGCGAACTCGGTCTCGAGACGGTCGACGAAGAATTTTTTGTTGTAGCACTTGGTCAGGCCGTCCCTCAGGGCGGCGTCGTACATCTGCTGCTGGAAGGTCTCGTCCAGCTTGTCCTGGTACGTGAACTTCAGCATCGTGTTGGCGCCGAGGCGGATCTTGTCGCCCTCCTTCAGCTCCTGGTGCTGGACCATCTCGCCATTGACCAGGGTGCCGTTGGCGCTTCCGAGGTCCTCGACGATGACGCGGCCGCCGATCGAGAGGATGCGGCAGTGCCGGCGAGAGATGCCGTCGTCGTTCAGGCGCAGCTGCGCGCTCATCGCGCGGCCGATGACGCTCTCGGGCCCCTCGATCTTGTACATCTCGCCGAGGTTCGAGCCGGCGAGCACCACGAGGTAGGCGTGGACCTGCTGCCGCCTCGCACGCAGCTCCGACTCGAGGCTCGCGAGGTTCGTGATGCGCGTGGATTCCCCCTCGTCCTCTTGCGCGCCAGAGCGCAAGCTAGGTCGAGAGCGGAAGGGCGGATCACTCGCCATGGGGCTTAGGGTGCCGAGCTTTGATCAGGCGGTCAAGGGCGGGCTCCCACTCTCGACGCCATTCGGGGCCCGGGAGGCGATCCGTCGGGGAAAGTGCCCTGTCGACCTTTTGGTGGAACCGCGGGCAAGGGCGGTGCGTAGGTCTCACAATCTACGTGCAGCCTCGTCTTGAGCCTGCTCCCAGCCGTGACAGAATGAGAACACCCATGGCGCAAATCTCCGCAAACCTCTCGATTCTCGCCGCAGTGCTCGTCTCGGCGCTCGGCGCAGGCTTCGCGGGGTGTAGCTCCGGTTCGACCGATCCGGCTCCGACGGCCGCCAGCTCGGGAACGAGCGCAGGCACCACCCCCACGCCGAAGGTACCGCCGAAGGGTGACCCGGCCGACCCGGCGCCAGTCGACCCCACGAACGACCCTTCTCTCGCGGCGTGCACGGGCACCGCCGGGCAGCTCAATGCGCTCTCCGCGAAGAAGCTCACCTTGGGCGACGATGTGCCGCTCTGCAAGTTCGACGGAAACGTTCTCCTGATCGTGAACGTAGCCTCGCACTGCGGGAACACCCCCCAGTACGCGCCGCTCGAGGCGCTCTACGAGAAGTACCGCGCGCAGGGGTTCTACATCCTCGGCTTCCCGTCGCCGCAGTTCGGCGGACAGGAGTTCACGAGCGAGCAGGACGTGACGACGTTCTGCACGAGCGAGTACCACATCACGTTTCCGATGTTCGCGATCGGCGACGTCAACGGCGCGGCGAAGCAGCCGGTCTACACGTGGATCCACGGGCAGCCCGGCGGACCCGCGCCCACCGGCTACGCGCGCGACGTGCAGTGGAACTTCGAGAAGTACCTGGTCAATCGCCACGGGACGATCGTGCAGCGCATCGAGAACGGGACTTACCCGGACGACCCCGCGGTCATCGCCTCCATCGAGGCCGAGCTCGCGAAGAAGTAGCGAGGGCGCCTCTACGCGGTCCACGCGGTCTACGCGGTCTACGCAGTCTACGCGGTCTACGCGGTCTACGCGGTCGTGATGACGCCGTTCAGCGCCACCATCGCGTCGTGCCTGGTGCCGTCCTTCACGTAGTCCTGGATGACGCGCGCGAGCGTGGTCGCCACGAGCGCAATGAGGGGGAGGTGCGCTCCGCCCTCGCACGTCGCTTCCCCGGGCGAGCCCTCCTCGTCGGGCGTGAAGCGCTCGTCCCAGCGAACGATGCCGAATGTGCCGTCCGCGGAGACCGCGGCGTGCACGAGCGGCTTCTGCTTCGCCTTCGCCCACGTCGAGAGAATGCGCCGGCTCTTCGCGTTGTCGAACGCGTCGACGACGAGATCGGCCGAGCCGCAGAGCGCGTCGACGTTGTCCTCGCCGATGCGAACGCCGAAGGACTCGGCCTTGACGCTCCAGAAGTTGGACAGCTGGAGCTTCAAGGCCTCGGCCTTGTTCTTCCCGACCGATGGCTTCACGAACGCCTGCGAGAGGCAGTTCTTCGACTCGACGCGATCGAAGTCGACGAGGACGAGCTGCACCGCGAGGTTGCGGCACAGCACGACCGCGTTCGACCCGAGCGCGCCGACGCCGGCGAAGACGATGCGGGGGATCATGCGTGGGCGCCGAACGGGACCTTCGGACGCAGGTAGATCCGACGGCCCGCGCCCTCGCCGGCGCGCGCGTCGAACCGGTCGACGACGTAGTCGTCGAACGCGCGCTCGGGCAGGTTCGCGATCGAGAGGCCACGCAGGCCTCCCGAACGCACGACCTCGACCGCGATGCGACGCACGTCGCCATCGGTGAGGTTCATGTCCACGTCGAGCGGGTAGTCAGCCGAGAGTCCGTCGTAGGTGATGTTGAGAACAGCCATGGTCACTCCTCCTGTGGAGTCTTGTTGTCGGGAGTCATGTTCGAGGCGAGGCGCAGGAGAGACGCCCACCAAGGCTCGTGTTCGACGAGCGAGACCACCGGATCTTCATCGAGCTTCTTCGCGCAACGCACCATTCCGCGCGGGGCGACGACCGAGAACGTGATCGGACGGCCGAGCGCGGAGACGAGCGCGACCATCGTCGTCTCGTCCTCGCGCGAGAAGGCCTGCGGGCCGACGGGGTGCGAGTGCGCGATCTCGACGATCTGCTCGCGACGCGACCAGATCTCTTCCCACCGCGCGCGTGAGTCCGGCAGCGCCACCGGGCTGTCGGAGGCGTCCGACCAGAGGACGACCTCGCCCTCTCCGAGCAGCAGCAGGACCTCGCGCATCTTCACCATCGTTCGCCTCTACCTTCGGGTGATGACGAGGCGATCCGTGTCGATC
>JANXVA010000126.1 GCA_025351875.1 Myxococcales bacterium
CATCGACACGCTCGTCCGCGAGCTCGTCGACCTGAGACACCGCCGTCCCAAGGGCGGCGCCGGTGGCGAGCCGCCCGCGCGCTAGTCACACGTCAGTCGATCAGGCCGAGCGCCGACTGGATCTCCGACGCGGCGTGGCTGTCGCCCTTCGCGTTCGCCACGGTGAGACCGGACTCGAGCCACTTGCGCGCCTCGGCTCTGCGGCCGGCCTCGTCGAGCATCTGCCCGCACATGAGGTACATCGCGATGTAATCGGCCTTGCGCGTCCTCAGTGTCGTGAAGGTCTGCAAGGCCTCGTCCCAGCGTTGGAGCTTTCGGTACTCCATGGCGAGGCCGTACCAGGCGAGCGGGTCTTCGGTGCCCTCCGCGGTGACCTTCTCGAGGAACGCGAGGCGCTTGTTGGGGATGGGGCCGCCGGCTGTCATTGACTGTCCCAGTAGTGTCTTTACATCCGGGCGCGTCAAGGCGAGAGAGCAGCCTCATGAGCGAACGTATCGTCACGATGCTATCGGCCGAGCAGATTGCCGCCAGGGTGCGGGAGCTCGGCGCCGAGATCGCCAAGGAGTACAAGGACAGGAACCTCGTCCTGGTCGTCGTCCTCAAGGGCAGCTTCATCTTCGCGTCCGACCTATGCCGGGCGATCGAAGGCAACGTACGCATCGATTTCCTCGGGGTTCGCTCGTACGGCGAAGGCACGGAGACGAGCGGCGTCGTCCAGATCACGCAGGACCTCTCTCGCCCGATCGCCGGCGAAGACGTCATCATCGTCGAGGACATCGTCGACACCGGTCTCACGATCGCCCACCTCATGGATCTCTTCCGGACTCGCGGCCCGCGCAGCGTGAAGGTGTGCTCGCTCCTCCACAAACCTGCGCGCGCACGCGTGGGAGTGAATGTCGATTTTCTCGGCTTCACCATCGAGGACAAGTTCGTCGTCGGCTACGGGCTCGACTTCGCGGAGCGGTACCGCAACCTCCCGTTCATCGGCATCGTCGAGCGCACGTAAGCGTCATTCGGCGGCCACCGCGACCTCGAGCGTTCGGCCGTCCGTCGTGACGGTGATACTGCCGTCCTGATCCGTCCGGTATGCGCGGGCGCGTGAAGCGGCCAGAGTCGCGAGCGTGCTCGGCGCCGGGTGTCCGAACCGATTCCGGACTCCGCACGAGATCATCGCGACCGCAGGGTCGACCGCCTCGAGGAACGCGGGCGTGGTCGACGTCCGGCTGCCGTGATGGCCTACCTTCAGGACATCGGCGCGCAGCGAGCCGCGCTTCGCCTCCACGAGCTGTTCCTCGACGGCATGCTCGGCATCGCCCACGAGCAGGACCGAACGGGCGCCGAGACCGATGCGTATGACGAACGAATTGTCGTTGGGTCCACGGTCGGCGGTGAGCGCTGGACACGGCGCCAGCACCTCGACGTGCGCGCCCCCGATCGTCCGCTCTCCGCACACCTCTCCGGGACGCAGGATCGGCACACCACGACCACGAAGGTCGGTGAGCAGTGCGGCATACTCGGGTCCCGCGCCCTCGACCTCGCCTTGTCCAGTGTCCCACAGCGCTCCGAGCGCGATCCCCTCGAGCCCGCGGCGGAGGCCGCCGAAGTGATCGGGATGCGGATGCGAGAGAATCGCCGCACGCACGGAGCCGCGCCTCCGTGCGCGCAGGACCGGCGCGAGAACGCGTTCGCCCGTATCGACGGGGCTACCCACGAGCCCGCCGCCGTCGACGATGAGCGCGCTTCCGTCGGGCAAATCGACGATTGCGGCGTCTCCCTGTCCGACGTCGAGCATCGTCACGCGGAGAACGCCGGTCGGGCAGCCGCGGATGCGCGCGAGGACCTCGAAGAGCACGACAGCGACAGCACACGGGAGCGCCCATTGCCACGGACGTCGGGTGACAGCGCGCGTGGTCGCGAAGGCACCGATCGCGATTGCGGCGAGCTGACCCGCCGTCGGCGTGGGGACCGGCGCCGTCCCCCATGGCAAGCTCGCGAACGCATGCGCGACGACGCGCACCATCGCGAGCGCGCCGGAGGCCGCGAGCGCGCAGCCTCGCTCGGCGCCGGGCAGCGGCTCGAGAAGCGCGTGCGCGAGGCAGAGCGGGAGGGCCGCCATCTCTCCGAGCGGTACGGCAACGAGGTTCGCGACGATCCCGGCAAGCGGAAGGTTCGCCGTCATGCACGCGAGGACCGGTGCGCACGCGATCGAGGCCGCCAGGGACGCGCATGTGGCGCGGATCACCGGCGCGAGCCAGTCGGGAGCACGCGCGAGGGCAGGGCGAGCGAGGGGCGCAGAGAGGCCGAGCAGACCGGCCGTGGCGGCCGCCGAGAGCGCGAAGGAGAGGTCGAACGCGACCAGCGGATCGGCGAGCGCCATCCCGGCCACCGAGAGTCCGAACGCCCGTTGCGTGTCCGGCCTCCGCGAGAGCACGTGAGCGAGGAGGGCTGCGCTCGTCATCCACGCCGCTCGTATCGCGGAGCCACTTCCGCCCGCGAGGTCGGCGTAGAGCCACGCGAGCGGGACGCCAAAGGCTGCGGCGACACGAAGCGGCGAGACGCGAGTGGCGACCGCGGGGATGCGCACCAGCAGCGCGCGGAGAGCGGCGACGAACGTGGCGACGACGAGCACGAGGTGCATGCCCGAGACCGCGAGGAGGTGGGCGAGACCACTCCGCCGGAACGCACGCTGCTCGGCCGATGCAAGGTCGTCCTCACCGAGCACGAGGGCGCGCGCCATGGCGCAGGTGTCGGCGGGGAACGTGGCCTCGATCCGCTCACGAAGCCGCGCGCGCGCGTGGTCGAGCACCGCGCCGACCCCGCGGCCGGCGCGTCGCACGACGAGATCCTCCGCTCCTCCAGAGAGAAGGACACCGCGCCTCGCCATCGCGGGGCGCGGATCGCCCGTGTCGGCGTTCCAGAAGCGGTACCCCGGCGCGAGCTGGGCGATCGCCTCGATCTCGTCACCGCGCGCCATCCGCCGTCCCAGGTCTCGCGGAACGTGCAACGTCACGACGCCGCGCAGCGACTCGGGCCGCGCGCAGTCGCCGGCCGCGACGTCGACGTCGACCTTGAACGCCTCACCGAGGAGCACGGGAGACCGCACGACCTCGCCGCGCAGTCCGCACCGTGCTGGCCAGTGCCCCGCGGCGAGGACATGCGCGCGGTCGTGCTCGTACGTGTGCACGACCGCCGACGCCCGGGTCGCGCCCACGAGAAACGCGAGCGCTCCGAGGATCGCGACGACGGGAGCTCCTCGTCGGGCGAGCGCGACCAGAACGACGGCCGTTGCCACCGCAGCGGCCACAGACGATGCGACCGCGAGCCCGCCCGCGCACGCGGCAAGGCCCACCACGAGCACGCCGTCGAGACGTGAGCGCTCCTGATCGTCGCGGGTCATCATCGGCGGCTGGCGTCGTGCACTCGGCAAGCCACCGAGCTCGCCGAGGGGGCAGTCCTCTCAGGCGACCACGATCGCCGAGGATTCGGCGCACGACACCACGAGGAGCCCTCGCGTGGCCCTATGTTCTGGACAGGGGAGAGGGTGGCCCAGGACAGCACAGCCGTTCTCGAACCCGGTCGACCGCGCGGAAGGCGTTGAGCTAGCCTGATTTCCGTGGGTGCCCCTCCGCCGCCGGATCGCAAGGCCGCTCGGCCTGCATGGCTCCCGTCGACAGGTGAGGTCATCGCCGCCCGCTACCGCGTCGACGCGGTGCTCGGCGCCGGTGGCATGGGCGCGGTCGTCGCGGGAGTCGACCTCACGACTCGGTCTCGGTCGGCATCGGGTTCAGCGCCGTCAGGGCCTTGGCGAGCGACGTCATCAAGGACGCCTCGGCCGAAGCATGCGCGCCTCTGACCTGCGCGCCTTGAGCCATACACACATCGTGCGCAGCGTGGGGCGGAAGGGCGTCGGGGGCGTTGCTCGCACCTGGCTCATGTCGGTACTCTCGTTCAGGCGTGGAAATTTCCGCGCGCGCGTTCCATGAGCCATCGATTCGTCCGGTGCCCCCACTGCAAGATGCCGCACGACGCGGCGGAGCAGGTCTGTCCGACGACCGGACGGCGCATCGAGCACGCTCCATCGAACGCCAGCGCACGCTCCTCCCGGATGAGCGAGCTGCCTCCCCCGGAGCGGCGTCCCGAGCCGCTCGGCTTCGATCCGGCGCGGCACCGCATCGCCGAGCGCGAGGCGACGGCACGCGCTGCGGAGCTCGAGCGGCCCGCGACGGGAACGCTCCAGCCGACCCGCAACCTCCAGACCGACTTCATCGGCAAGATCGTCAGCGAGCGCTACGTGATCAAGGGCGTCCTCGGCGAGGGCGGGATGGGAACCGTCTACGAGGCCGAGCACCTCGGGCTCGCCCGGCTCGTCGCCATCAAGGTCCTCAGCCCGTCGCAGGCGAAGAAGCGCGTCGCCGTGAAGCGCTTCCAGCAGGAGGCCCGCGCCGCCGGAGCCATCGGACACCCGAACATCTGCGAGGTCTACG
Organism: Myxococcales bacterium; assembly: GCA_025351875.1. GTDB lineage: Bacteria > Myxococcota_A > Polyangia > Polyangiales > Polyangiaceae > Labilithrix. Next base: position 4,485 of record JANXVA010000126.1, read on the forward strand.
ACCTCGGGTCGCTCGACGACGGCAGTCCCTACCTGGTCATGGAGAAGCTCGTCGGCACCACGCTCGCCGATCGCATCTCGCGCGAGGGCGGCTTGCCCTTCGATGAGATCGCCGACGTGATGAGCCAGGTTCTCTCCGGCCTCATCGCCGCGCACGACAAAGGCATCGTCCATCGCGACATCAAGCCGGAGAACATCTTCCTCGCGCGGCGCGTCGGCTCTCCGCCCATCGTGAAAATCCTCGATTTTGGCGTCTCGAAGATGATGCCGCAGTTCCAGGGCGGCGACGAGCAGCTCGACCTCACGCGCACCGGCATGGTGATGGGAACGCCCTATTACATGTCGCCCGAGCAAGCGCGCGGCGAACGCAACCTCGACGGCCGCGTCGACGTCTACGCATGCGGCGTCATGATGTACGAGGCCATCGTCGGAAAGCGCCCGTTCCTCGCCCCGAACTACAACGCGCTGCTCCTCGCGATCATCAACACGACGCCGCGGGCGCTACGCGAGGCCCGCCCCGCGACGCCGCCGGCCTTCGAGAAGATCGTCGCGCACGCGATGGCCAAGGCCCGAGACGACCGGTACCCGTCCGCAAATGCGATGCTGCGCGAGATCCAGGTGCTCGCTAGCGCGAGCCCCGCGGCGACCCAGCTGAGTCGCATGCCGGCACCGCCCACCGCAGACGAGCGGATGCGCGCTCAGGTACTCGGTGGAAGGCCCGCGGCGCCTGCGGTCCTCGACCGCGAGGAGGCCGCGTCGCGAAGCACGCGCGGAGGAGGTCGCTCGCAGCGGAGCCCCGGTCCCGCCGAGGGCGCCGGCGCGACGCTCCGGAGCCGCATGGCCGACCCGCAGCCTCCCTCGCGCGCCGGCGACAACGCGACCAGACACGACATCAAGCGGAGCGATGCACGCGGCGGACGTCGGCCTGCCGAAGGTGACTTCGAGTCGGTCGAGATCCCGATCCACCTCACCGGCTCGGATCTCATTCCCGTCGGTGGCGCACCTCCATCGAGCGGGGGGAGCAGCGAGTACGTCGAGGAGATGCCCACGGAGATCTTCCGGCCAGGAATGCATCCGTACCCGCCGGCGCGGCACATGTCTGCGCGCAGCCCGTCGGCCACGCGCATCGCGCCCGCACCCCAGCCGGGACAGCAGCGTCGCGCTCCGGTCGTCGACACGAGCCGCCTCGTCCCGCAGCCGCCGCAGCCTCCGGCCCCGGTGAACTTCTCCGGCCTCGGCGGCGACGACTGGGACGGCGAGACGGTCGTGAGGCAGCCCGCGGCCCTGACCACGTCGAAGCACCGCGAGAGGGCGAGCCGCGAGGCGCCGCGCGAGCAAGCCCGCGCCGCTCCGGCCCAGCACGTGGCGCCTCCGCAGCAGCAGCAGCACCACAAGCCGTTCAATCCCGACGAGACCATCAACCTGAACGACATCGACGTCGAGGTCGAG
>JANXVA010000145.1 GCA_025351875.1 Myxococcales bacterium
CTGGACCATGAAGCCGACCATGACGGCATAGGCGACGTCGCCCACGCTCTTGTCCCAGAGCAGCCACCCGAGATGGAACGTCCGCGAGGCGAGGCCGAGCGCGACGGCGACGAAGAGCCCGACCGCAGCGGCGCAGCGGCGCGACCTCGCGTTCAAATCCGAAGCACGTCTGGCTTCACCTCGAGCAGATGCTCGAGCCACGCGTTCGCGACCTTCTCCTGCATGGAGTTGGCGCGCAGGCGCTCGTTCAGGTGCTTGAAGTCGACCGAGTCGAGCTCCTGGTCCTGGTTGTAGCAAGAGAAGACGAGCGTCTCCTTGCCGGTCTTTGGATCACGGTGCTTCTGGAGGCACTGCGCGCAGACCTCCTTCATCATGCACTGCATCGGTGAGTTGATGCTGCCGATGGCGAGGTGACGCGGGTCGAGCATCGGCTGCAGGACACCGTGTCGGGCATCCTTCACCGCCGCCATCATGCGGTCGGAGCCGATCGCGATGATGCGCTTCACGGTGGAGAGCTTGATCTCCTTGTTCGCGATCGTGCCGTTGCCGTACGCGACGATGGCCTGGACGATGTTGCCGCGGAACTTGGCGTCCTGCGGGCGGCGTGGCTCGATCTCGACGCCAGAGTCGGTGCACCAGATGACCTGGTCGGTGTACTGCTCGATGTCGTCCTGCTTGAAGAGGTCTTCGCCCCTCTTGTAGCCGGCGAAGTAGAGGACCTTCGCGCCCATCGCCTTGAAGGCGCGGGCGATGGAGAAGAGGACCGCATTGCCGAGGCCGCCGCCGACGAGCATGACCGTCTCGTCCCCGTGGATCTCGGTGGGCGTACCGGTCGGGCCCATGAGGATGATCGGCTCGCCGGGGCGGAGCGCGGCGCACAGGCGCGACGAGTGGCCCATCTCGAGCACGATCGTTCCGAGCAGGCCCTTCTCCTCGTCGATCCACGCGCCGGTGAGCGCGAGGCCTTCCATCGAGAGGCGCGTGCCCTCGACCATCGGCGCGAACGACTCGAAGTTCTGCAGGCGATAGAACTGCCCTGGCTTGAACTTGCGCGCGGCGAGCGGCGCCCTGACGACGACCTCGACGATGGTCGACGTGAGGCGGTTGACCTCGACGACACGCGCGGTGAGCAGATCGTCGATCGTGTCGAAGAAGGCCTGGCCCGCGGCGTCGCGCTTCGGCTGGTCGGCGGGCGAGTAGCTCGCGACCTCGGGGTAGAGCGCGGCGACGTGCTTGAAGCCGTGCTTCGCGCTCGCCATCGCCTTGACGACGCTGCCCGCGTAGTACGGATGGTTGTCGCCGTAGAACGAGACGGTGTTGCGCTTGTTTGGGCCACCGACGTAGCTCGCGAGGAACGCCTCCTCGGTGTTCTTCGTGGCCGGCGTGACGACGACCTCGCCGCCTGACACGTCGGCGGTATGGACCTGGAAGTACTGCTTCTTCGCGTCCAGCGCGAAGGTGCCCTCGTACTCCTTCTCGTACATCGTGTTGGGGCTCGTGCCCGCGGCGACGCACAGCGTGCGCGCCGGGAGCTCGACCTCGGAGCGATCCCCTGCGAGGCGCACGAACTTGACGGCCTTGATGTGGCCGCGCGGATCGAGCACCGCCTCGACGGGGGCGAGGCCCTCGACATAGCGGACGCCTTCCTCGAGGCTCTTCGCGACCTCCTCGTGGTTCAAGCGATACGCGGGCGACTCGAGCACCGAGCGCCGGTAGACGAGCGTGACGCCGCCCCAGCGATCGAGCAGCGGTTGCAAGCGCGGGTCGCGTCCCTCGCGGGCGGCGCGATCGCGCTCTTCTTCGAGTTCCTTCGCGTGCTGGAGCTGCACCTGGAGCTGCTCCCACTCCTCCTCGTCGAACATCGCGCGGACGGCCTCCGCGCCCTTCTCCTGGGTGAGGCGATGGATACGCGAGGAGACCTTCTCGAGCTGCACCGGGTAGTACGCGAGCAGCTCGGTCGCTGTGTCGATGGCAGTGAGACCGCCGCCGATCACGACGGCGGGCAGCTGCACGTGGAGGTTTGCGAGGGAGCTCTTCTTGTAGGCACCGGTGAGCTGGAGGGCCATGAGGAAATCGCTCGCCTTGCGGATGCCGCGCGCGAGGTTGTTCTTCATGTCGATGATCGTCGGGCGACCCGCGCCGGCCGCGAGGGCCACGTGATCGAAGCCGAGCGACCAGGCGTCGTCGAGGGTCATCGTGCCGCCGAAGCGGACGCCGCCGTGGATGCGGAGGAGCGGATTGCGTGCGAGCGTGATGTAGAGGAGCGTGAGGAAGTTCTTGTCCCACCGAACGGTGATGCCGTACTCGCTGACGCCGCCGAAGCCGAGGAGCGTTCGCTCGTCGAGCTCCTCGTAGAGGGTGCCGAAGTCCTTCACGGGCGTCGGGAGCGTGTGCTTGCCGCTCCCGTGCTCGCCGACGAGCTCGACGGGGAGCGGCTCGATCTTGAGGCCGTCGACCGCGACGACGCCGAAGCCCTCGCGGCAGAGGTGGTGGACGAGCGTATAGCCGGCAGGCCCGAGCCCGACGACGCACACGTTGCGACCGTTGTACGGCAGCGGATACGGGCGGCGAACGTCGAGCGGGTTCCAGCGCGCGAGGAGGCCGTAGATCTCGAGGCCGAACGGGAGCTGCAGGACCTCGGTGAGGACGCGCGTCTCGATCTGCGGGATGTTGACCGGCTCCTGCTTCTGGAAGACGCAGGCCTTCATGCAGTCGTTGCAGATGCGATGACCGGTGCCGGGGCACATCGGGTTGTCGAGGCAGACCAGCGCGAGCGCGCCGAGCGCGTCACCGTCGCGACGCATCACGTGCATCTCGACGAGAAGATCAGCGAGAT
>JANXVA010000178.1 GCA_025351875.1 Myxococcales bacterium
ACCCCCGCGCCGAAGCCGATCGATTCGTCGATCTCGGCATCGCCGCCATCGCCGGTCAGCGCCAGCGCGAGGCCGTCACGGCGTTCAACAAGGCACTCCAGGTCAATCCGTTGAGCCTCGACGCGCACATGAATCTCGGAACGTTGCTGACCCACCTCGGGCAACAGCGGTCAGCGGTGCTCCACCTCAAGCGCGCGCTTTCGCTCGGCGCGCGCGAGCCGAAGGTCGCGGAAGACGCGAGCTGGGCGCTCCTGCATCTGGGTCGCTGGGACCTGGCGCTGCCCGTTCTCACCAGGATCCTCGCGGCGAATCCGAACGACGCAACGGCGCTCGCCAGGCTCGGCTTCGCGTACACCCAGAACGGTCGCAGGACGGAGGCCGTCGCGGCGCTCGCGCGTTCGGCGGAGCTCGAGCCCTCGAGGGCCGATACTCACTACGAGCTCTACCGCGCGCTCTACGACGATCGGTTGCCCGCGGCGTCGCTGCCTGCGCTCAAGCTTGCCGTGACGTGCAACCCCGATTCACTCGTGTACCGCTTCGAGCTGGGCGTGCTGCTCGATCAGTGCGGAGACGCGAGGGGCGCTCGCGAGATGTTCGACGGCCTCGGGCCCGGTCACCATGCGGGCGCACTCGAGAGCTGGCACTACATCAAGTCACGGCGCACACCGTCGACCCGCATCTTCTCCAGCACCCGCGAGACGTTGATGGCAGGGATCACCGCCGCCCGCCCAGACGGCTCCACGCTCGAGTTCGGCGTTCGTTACGGAATCTCGACGCGCTGGCTCGCCGAGACGGTCGAGACGGTCCACGGCTTCGACAGCTTCGAAGGACTTCCCGAGCAGTGGCACGTGCAGCCCCAGGGCGCCTACACGACCCACGGCGAGATGCCCGAGCTCCCACCGAACGTGAAGCTGCACGTCGGTTGGTTCGACGCGACGCTGCCGGCGTTCGCCAACGAGAACCCCGAGCCCGTGCGGTTCATCAACGTCGACTGCGATCTGTACAGCTCGACGAAGATCGTCTTCGACCAGCTCGCGCACCGCATCCACCCCGGCGCCGTGCTCGTCTTCGACGAGTACGTCATGAACGACCGCTGGAAAGACGACGAGTTCAAGGCCTTCCAGGAGGCCGTCGCCGAGCACAAATGGCGCTATGAATACTTGGCATTCAGCGTCACGGACTTTCAGGGAGCCGTGCGAATTCTCTGAGCCCGTCGCCCACGAGGCGGCACGGCGCCACGTTGTGCGACGACGGACTACGGGTTAGCGTCGTCGAAGACGAGTCGCATGAGCCACGACGGAAGCAACGGCAAGGAAGCGAGCGAGATCGAGGCGCTGCGCCGGGAGGTCGAGCGCCTGCAGCTGCTCACTCGTAACGAGAGGGCCTGCTCGACGCCGTCCTGAATCACAGCCCCCACGGGGTCATCGTGAGCGACGCGGAGGGCCGTCTCATCCTTCACAATCGAGCCGCCGAGCGGATCTGGGCGGGCAGCAGCACCGCCGCCAACGTGGAGGGCTGGGCGAAATACCGCGCCTTCCACGCCGACGGGCGTCCCTACGAGGCGGGCGACTGGTCGATGGCGCGCTGCCTCTCGAAGGGAGAGACGACCCTCGAGGGAGAGACGCACTTTCAGCGCTTTGACGACTCGCACGGCACTCTCCTCGGCAGCGCTGCGCCGATCTTCGACGCGAATGGAACCCTGATCGGCGCGGTGTCCGTCTTCGCGGACATCACCGAGCAAGTGCGTGCGCGCAAGCATGCCGAAGGTCTGGCAGCCGAGCTGAAGGCGCGGGTCCGCGAAGCCCAGCTCCAGAGCGCCGTGTCGTCCGCCCTCACCGGGAGCCGTTCGCTTCGCGACCAGTTGGGTGCCTGCGCAAGTGCGGTCGTGGAGCACCTCGGCGCCGCGTTCGCCAGGATCTGGACGACCTCCAGCGACGGCACGGTCCTCGAGCTCCAGGCCAGCGCCGGTCTCTACACGCACTGCGACGGCGCGCACGGCCGCATCCCGGTAGGGGCATTCAAGATCGGCCTCATCGCCCAGGAAGGAAGGCCGCACCTCACGAACGACGTGCAGCACGATCCGAAGGTGAGCGATCCTTCGTGGGCAGCGCGCGAAGGCATGGTGGCGTTCGCCGGCTATCCGCTCCATCTTCACGACCGCCTCATCGGCGTGATGGCGCTCTTCTCTCGGACGGCGCTCACACCCGACTCCCTCGAGGCGCTCGCATCCGTGGCAGACGTGATCGCGCTCGGCATCGAACGAGGGCGCAGCGAATCGTTACGCGCGGAGACCGAACGACGAAAGGCTTCGATCCTCGAGGCGGCGCTGGATTGCATCATCGTGATCGATGCCGACGGCAACCTCACCGACTTCAATCCGGCGGCCGAGCGTCAGTTCCAGTACCGACGAGAGGATGTGCTCGGCAAGGACATGGCCGCCCTCATCATCCCTCCCGCTCTGCGCGAACGCCATCGAGCGGGTCTGAAGAAGTACCTCGAGACTGGCAAGGGCGGGGTCATCGGCAGGCGGATCGAGCTCTCCGCGATCCGCGCCGATGGATCCGAATTTCCCGTCGAGCTGGCCATCACGCCAATCGAAGTGGGCGGCTCGGTGGCTTTCACCGCCTACCTCCGAGACATCACCGAGCGACGAAGGGCGGAGACGGAACGAACCTTTCTCGCCGAAGTCGGGCCTGCGCTTGCCGCTGTGCTCGACGTGCGCAAGACGCTCGCGACGCTCGCGCGGCTGGCCGTCCCGCGGCTCGCCGATTGGTGCGCGGTCGACATGCTCGGGGCTGACCCGTCCGTGGTCGAGCAGGTTGCCGTTGCCCACATCGATCCCGCGAAGGTGGCGATGGCCGAAGAGCTCGGCAAGCGGTATCCGCCGGACCCCAACGCGGCGTCGGGTGTGCCAGCGGTCCTCCGCACAGGAAAGTCGGTCCTCTATCCGGTGATTCCGGAGGAGCTGCTCGTCGCGAGCGCCGTCGACGCCGAACATCTGCGGATCATCCGGGAGCTGCGACTCAAATCGGCGATGACCGTCCCGATCACAGCACGCGGTCGCACCCTCGGGGCCATCACGTTCGCGTACGCCGAATCAGGTCGTAGCTACACGGAGGCCGACCTCCAGTTTGCCGAGGAATTTGCGCGGCGCGCAGCCATCGCCGTCGACAACGCAGCTCTCTACGAGTCCGAGCAGAATGCGCGGCGAAACGCCGAGCTGGCAAACAGCGCGAAGGACGATTTTCTCGCGACCGTCTCGCACGAGCTTCGGACCCCGCTCAACGCGATGCTCGGATGGACACGGTTGCTCCGAGCCGGCGGTCTGCCGCCCGAGAAGGAGGCCCGAGCGCTCGAGACCATCGAGCGGAACGCCGTCACGCAGGCGCAGCTCATCGAAGACCTGCTCGACGTCTCCCGGATCGTCAGCGGCAAGCTTCGGCTCGACGTGCATTCGGTCGAGCTCGCCCATATCGTCGAGCACGCCGTGGATGCTTTGTTGCTCGCGAGCGAAGCTCGAAATGTGCGCATCCTGACCACGGTCGATCCAAACGCCGGGCCGATCATGGGTGATCCGCATCGTCTGCAGCAGGTGGTCTGGAATCTCCTGAGCAACGCCATCAAGTTCACGCCCAAGGGAGGGCGCGTGCATCTGACGCTCGAGCGCGTCGACTCGAGCTTGAGGATCTCCGTCTCCGACAACGGCGACGGCATCGAAGCAAGGTTTCTCCCGCACGTCTTCGAGCGTTTCAAGCAGGCCGACGGTGCGACCACGCGCGCGCACGGTGGTCTCGGCCTTGGACTCGCCATCTCACGTCACATCGTGGAGCTTCACGGAGGAAAGATCGCCGTCGAGAGCGCGGGCAAGGGGTGCGGCTCGACGTTCGTAGTCCTTCTTCCGATCTCGCCGATCCGACACACCTCCCGCGCGACGGCGTCGCGCCTGGGGACTGTCGTGGACGGAGCGCCGTTCGAAGTCCGCCCCGAGCTGAAGGGGCTGAGGGTCTTGATCGTCGATGACGAAGAAGATGCGCGAGACCTGCTCGTCGGCATCCTCGAGCAGTGTGGGTCGATCGTTGCGACGGCTCGCAACGCCGCCGAAGCTCTCGACCTCGTACGATCCCACAAGCCGGACATCCTCATCTCGGACATCGGCATGCCCGCAGAGGATGGCTACACGTTGATTCGCAAGATTCGCGCGCTCCCGTCGGCCGAGGGCGGCAACATTCCCGCCGCGGCGCTCACCGCGTACGCGCGCGCGGAGGACCGGCGCAAGGCGCTCGACGCGGGGTACATGATGCACATCCCGAAGCCCGTGGAGCCCGCCGAGCTCGTCGCGGTGATCGCGAACCTGACGCGATTCGCGGTCCGCCGCTGACGCAGCTCCTCAGCCGTCGACCCGCGATGGAGCCGACGCCTGCTCCAGCCCCGCGCTCATCGTCAGTACGCTAGGGCACCACCGACACGCCACGCCAGAACGCGACGTGGCCTGCGATGTGGGCGGCGTCGGTCTTCGGGGCCGGGTAGAACCATGCGGCGTCCTTGTTGGTCTGGCCGTCGACCAGCACGTCGTAGTAGCTCGCGACGCCCTTCCAAGAACACGTCGTGTGCGTGTCACTCGGCGCCAACAGCGCAGGGTTGACCGACGATACGGGGAAGTAGTGGTTGCCTTCGACCACCACGGTCGCGTCGCTCTCGGCGATGACCGTACCTTTCCAGAGTGCCTTCATCGGAGGTTCGATGCCGGACGTGGAGGGAAGGTCGCGCGGGGCCCTACGGCGCCGCTTCTCGACCGATGCAACGAGTGCCTACGGGGTGAGCGCGAACGAGACGCTGGCGACGCTCATCTCGACCTTCAAGGTATGGCCCGAGAACCGCTCGGTGTTCGCGGGGCCTGAACTATCGGAGACACCTCCGCAGCTTCACGCGAGGTCGACGGCTGCTCTCCAGCGCGAGGCCGACGCCTGACCTGGATGCCGTGCTTGGGACGGAGCGTGATCACCGGGTCCAGCACGACGGGGTGACTCGGCTCGAGCTCGAGCCGGTGCTCGCGCACGATCATCGAGAGGAGGATCTGCGCCTCCATCATCGCAAAGTGATTGCCGACGCACGTGCGTGGACCGCCGCCGAACGGCAGATACGCGTAGCGAGGGCGTTTGTCCGCGCGCTCGGGACGGAACCGCTCCGGGTCGAAGCCCTCGGGGTTCTCCCAGTGATCGGGGTGCCTGTGCAGCACGTAGGGGCATAGCCCGACGATCGCGCCCGGCTCGATGCGATAGTCGCCGAGCTGATCGGCGGCCACGGCCTGTCGCTCGAACACCCACGCGGGCGGATAGAGGCGGAGCGCCTCCTCGAGGACCATGCGCGTGTACTCGAGGCCCTTCATGTCCTCGAGGACGGGATCGCGATCCCCGAGCATGTGCTGCGCCTCGTCGCGGACCCGGCGCTCGACCTCGGGATGCTTGCTGAGCAGGTAGAACGTCCACGAGAGGAGGTTCGCGGTGGTCTCGTGGCCGGCGAGGATCATCGTGATGATCTCGTCGCGGAGCTGCTGGTCGTCCATGCCGCTTCCGGCGGCGCCGCCGTCCTCGGTGGCGGCCATGAGCATGCCGAGGAGGTCGCTCCCGAAGTCGCCGCTCTTCCTGGCGGCGTCGCGGCGCTCGGCGATGAGGCGGAACACCACGTCGTCGAGCGTCCGCTTGGCGCGCTTGAAACGAACGTTGGCGGGCGTCGGGATCCACGGCGGCACCCGGACGAACGACTCTGCGTGATCGTTGGCCCAGTGCATCGCCACCTCGAGCGCCTGCCCGACGCCCTTCGCGTCGCCGTCGACGTCGGACGAGAACAGCGTCAGCCCGACGATGCGGAACGTGAGGCGCATCATCTCGGCGTGGATGCAGAAGGCGTCGGTGCCGCCCTCACGCGTCCAGCGGGAGAGCATGTCGCGCGTCGCCATCGACATCTGGTTCGCGAACCCCGCGAGCTTGTCGCGATGGAACGCCGGCTGCGCGAGCTTGCGCTGGCGGCGCCAGTGGTCGCCTTCGCTCGTGAGCAGGCCCTCGCCGAGGACCACCTTGAGGCCGAGGTAGTTGCGGCTCTTCGTGTACCCCTTCGGGTTGTCGACGAGCACGTGCTTCACGACATTCGGGTCGTTCACGAGGTAGTAGTCGAACGGCCCGAACTTGAACCGAACGACGTCGCCGTAGCGGGCGCGCGATTCGAGGAAGAGCGCGAGCGGGTCGCGCCACGCCGGCAGCACGCTCCCGAGCCAAGGTAGCCCCTTCGGTCCCGGTGCAAGATGTGAGACATTCCTCATGTTCGGATCGTAGAATCTGAGGCCACCCTCATGTTTGTCAACCCACAATGAAGCAGCACCCTCGAAATCGAGCCTCCGGTCGGCGCATTCCGACCCAGGCGCGCGCCAGGGAGCGCGCCCAGCGCATCATCGACGCCGCCTCGCACGTCTTCGCGGAGGCGGGCTTCGAGGCCGCGACGATGGAGGGAATCGCCGAGCGGGCGGAGACGTCGATCGGGTCGATCTACCAATTTTTCCCGAACAAGCTGGCGCTCTTCAACGCCCTCGCGCGGAGCTATCACGAAAAATTGCGTGGGTTCTTCGACGTTCTCCTCGGCGGTCCCCTGCTCGAGCAGCCCTGGACCGACATCCTCGATCACGGCATCGACGCGTTCGCGCTCTTCCACGAGCAGGAGGTCGGCTTCCGCGCGGTGTGGGTGGGCCTGCAGGTCACGCCCGAGATCATCGTCGAGGGGGAGGCGATCAACCGCGAGTTCGCGAAGCGGATCGAGGCGGTGCTCGAGGCCAAGCTGGGCGGCCTCCCCGCGAGCATGCGACCGGTGGTCGCGACGATGACGGTCGAGATACTGACCGCCATGCTCATCGTGTCGGCGCGACGCCCAGGCGAGGCCAAGGTGCTCATGCGCGAGACAAAAGCGCTGTTGCGGAGGTATCTCGCGCCGTACGAGCAGGCCGCGCCAGCGGAGAAGCGGGGCGCTCGCAAAGAGGGCGGCCGCGGACAGGCTGCGATACGCTCCTCACGATGAAGACCGTCCGGCCGAAGCCGCTCGGAGCCGGGACCGAGAACCTCCACCTCAGTGCCGAGGAGGACTTCGTCCTCGCGCGCATCGACGGACAGCTCACGGTGCGCGACCTCGTCGCGCTGACGGGGATCGACGAGCCGCGCGTGGAGCAGATCGTATCGAAGCTCGCGGCCGAGGGCGCCGTGACGCTCGAGGGCGCCGAGGCGTCGTCCGACTACCTGCCCGACGTCGGTTCTGGGCCTTCGCTGCCCAGCGACGGCGAGACCACCTCGCTCGCAGATTTCGCGGCCGCGCTCGGGATGGATCCGAGCGCGTTCGCGGCTGGCGAGTCGAAGAAGCGCGCGGCCGTCGAGGCGCCGGTGCACGAGGAGCGCGTCGAGTCGCGCTCGAACTACCCGCCGCCGGCGACGAGCGAGTTCCCGGAGCCCATGCCGGAGCCGTTGCCGGACGTGCTCACCAAGGCAGCGCACGAGGAGCTCATCGAGCTCGGTCCGGGCGACGAGGCGCCGACCGACGAGCTCATCGAGGTCGGCACCGGCGACGAGGTCGCGAACGAAGCGGAGGCCGCGGCCGACGCCGAGGAGAACGAGGAGGCCGCGGTCCTCAAGGAGCAGGACTACCGCAAGATCTACGAGGCGAGGTTTCACGCGCTTCCGGTCGACGCGCGCGTGGGGCTCGCGAAGCTCGCGCACGGTGCCGATCTCCTCGCGCTCTGCCTCGACGCCGACTCGCGCGTCATCGCGGGGATCCTCGAGAACGCGACGACCGGCCTCCAGCACGTGCGGCTCATCGCGTTCCACCATCGGACGGGCGTTGGTCTCGAGATGGTGACGCGCCGCCAGGATTTTCTGCGCGATCTCCTCGTCGAGCGTCGCCTCCTGCGCAATCCGATGTCGGGCGACACCGTGCTCGGTCGCGTCCTGGCGACGAAACGCCTGTTCCAGACGTACAAGATCGCGATCGACCGCGACGTGCCCGAGCTCACCCGGAGCAAATCGCGCGGTCACATGCGCAAGAAGTACCAGAGCGCGCCTTCCGAGGAGCGTGCCGACCTCGTGCTCCGCACCGAGGGCCGCTGCCTCATTTACATGACGGGCTGCGCGTTCGACGCGAAGATGACGCAGATCCTCTGCGGGAAACCGTACAACTCGGTCCTGTTCATCCAGAACCTCGCGAAGTTCTCGGCGACGCCGCCGGCGCTCCTCGCGCACCTGATGAAGCAGCCGTTCGTCCGCAAGCATGCGCCGCTGAAGAAGCTGTTGCTGCAGCACCCGAACATGCCGGGCGAAGTGAAGCGCCAGCAGTAGGGGTGAGCGACCGGAGCGTGCTCAGCGGGGCGTCGGGAAGGTGATCGGGATGGTGATCGATTTGCCCGCGCACTTCGCGGCCTCGGGAAGCGGCGCGGCCTTCACGACCTTCAGCATGCACTGCGCGACCGGATCCGGGAGCGTCTTCTCGACGATCTTGTAGCCCTTGACCTTGCCCAAGGTGTCGATGTCGATGCTGATGCGAACCGTGCCCTTGAGATCCGCATCCTTCTTCTTTGCCGTCGCGTAGCACTCCTTCATCTTCGGCCGTGCGAGCTTCTCGAACTCGACCCCGACCGGCGTACAGTCGTCCTTCGCGTCGGGCGTGGAGGAGATGGTGCCGCTCGAGGGTGGCGGCGTCGTCTCGGGTGGCTTGGTGGGCGCAGCGCCGGCGTCGAGCTCGGCCAGATCGGCGGGGTTGACGTCCGCGAACGACTCGGGCGCGGCGCCGGAGTCCTTCGCGGTGTCGGGGGTGAGCGGAGCGGCAGAGCCGCCACCGCCGCAGGCGACGAGGAGCAGGAACAGCGTCGAAGAGACCGCTAGCGATCGCATGGGTGCAGTCTACCCGAGATCGAACGGCCACCGTCAGCGCGCGAGCACCCATTGGTGGACGGTGAGCTCGAGATGGAAGTGATTCCGATGCTCCGTCGTTCCAGTTCGGCGTTCGGCGTGAGAACGACCTGGAACTGCTTGCCCTAGAACAACGCCTCCTGCTTCGCGCCGGGTTTGAGCTCGCCCTTCTTCGTGGTGACCTTGAAGTCCTTGCCGCTCCACACGAGCGTGACGAGGCGGAAGGGAACCTTGCGCTGGAGGATCTCGCTCTTGTAGCGGGCCGCGTGCGGGACGCGCTCCCACGAGTCGGGCGAGCTGAGGACCGAGTAGAGACCGACGACACCGGCGTCCGTCGCCTCGCCGATGAGCTGCTCCTTCTTCTCGTCGGCGGTGCCGACGACGAGCTGCGCGTCGAGGTCATCCCACGTGAGGATGGAGAGCGTGCCCGGACCGCTGAAGAGCGAGAGCTCCTTGATCTTGCGCGAGACTGCCTCGACGGTCACACCGGCCGCCGGGTCGGGTTTGTCGAGGAGGATGCCGAGGCGAGAGGCAGAGAGCAGCCGCGCGAACATGCGCGGATCGTTCGGTCCGGGAGTTCCCTCGCCGCCCGACACCTCGCGATCGATGCGGAGCGCCTCGTCGACGCGCCCCGCACCCGACGCCGCGTTCGCGAGGCGGAGCCACGCAAGCGGATTCTTGCCGTCGAGGTCGGTGAGCGTCTTGTACTGGCGATAGGCCGCCGGGTACCAGCCCTGACGGAGGAAGATGTCACCGAGGACGCGACGCGAGAGCGCGCTCTGGCCGTCGAACTCGACGATCTCGGAGTAGGTGCGGAGCGCCTCCTCCTGGTCGCCGGAGTCGGCGAGGACATCGCCCAGCTGTTGCGCGAGCGTGGGAGTGAGGAAGCCGCGGTCACGCAGGCGACGACCGTGCGCGACGGCTTCGACCTTCTGGCCGCTGCGGGCGAGGAGCTTCACGAGGCGCACGTCACCCTGCGGATCGCCGGGCGCGACGAGCATCGCTTGCTTCAGGCGCGCGAGCTGCTTGTCCGTCTTGTCGAGGTCGATGAGCTCACGGTCGAGGCGCGGCCAGTCCACGCCGCCGTAGATTGCACGCGAGACCGCCGCCGCGATGCGCACGTCGACGGTGCGACGCAGCAGGTTGCGGGCGACGAAGCGCTGCCCCTCGGGGAACGCCGCGAAGTGACCGAGGATGATCTCGGCGGCCTGCTCGGTGTCGATCCGCTGCTGGACGATCTCGAGGAGCGCCGCTTCGTCGCGCCAGTCGGGAAGCTCGCACGAGGCGTAGGCGGCGTCGTAGATCGTCGCGACCTCCTGGGCGCTCTGCGCCTTCTTCACGCGCTTCTGCCAGATGACGAGGCGCTCGGAGAGCGGGCGCGCGGCGACGTCGCTGCAGCGTGACACGCTGCGCACGAGCGCGATGCGATACGCGGTGGCGAAGTTGGCGACCTTCGGGATCCCGCCCTTGCCCTCCTTGTCGGCCTTCCGCTCGTCGGCAGCTGCCTTCGCCTTGTCCTGCTCCTCGCGTCGACCGGTGACGTCCTTCGTGATGCTCGCGGCGGCAGGCTCGGCGGCGGGCGCGGACGGCCTCACCGCACGAGGCGCCGGCGCGGTCTTCATCGCGGGAGCGCGTGCGCTCGGTGCGTTGCCACCGCCCCCGCCGACACCGAAGGCCTTCCCTCCCATCGCGCCGTCGTCGAACGACGGCTCGCCCAGCGCTACGGCACCCGCGGCCGTCGCCGTCGCCGCGACAGAGGGCATCGCCACCACGGGCGATGCGACAGGCGAATTGCCGGCCATCGGCACGGGCGTCGATTCGGTGGTCTGCATCGGCGGTTCGGCCGCCGGCGCGGCGGCGCTCGCTTTGTCGCTGTCCGAGAACGGGCTCCGCTTGTCGCAGCCCATCATCGTGGGAGGCGCCGCGGGGAGGATCCCGTGGAGGAGACGCTCCTCGTCGGAGGGCCGTTCGATCGCGGTGAGACGGACGCCGCGGACGCGCGAGCGCCTCCGCTGAATGCCCTGGCGCGCATACGAGGACTCGCTGTCGAGCGCGAGCGAGCTCGTGTACGGCGTGATGAGCCCGTACTCGACGCCGAGCTGGAGGATCTGCCCGCGGTTGTCGTCCTGCGCGGTGCCCGAGCCCATGAGACGTCGCGCATACTCCGCGGCCCAGAGGCGCGGCACGAGCGAGGCCGTCACCGAAGTGGTGTCCACCTTCACGTCGTACTTCTCGTCGTAGTCCTTGCCGGCGATGCGTCCGTGCACGGACACCTGCGCGGGCAGCGGATGGTGCGTGCGGGCGAGGAGCACGAGTTCCTCGCCGCGCGAGAGCTTGCCCGTCGCGGAGTAGAGCGGCTGGTCGAGACCGGCGCCGAGATCGATCGCGATGTCGGTGATGGCGGCCGTCTTGATCGCGCTCGTCAGGCGGAGCGCCTGACCGGTCGTCTGGCCGGACTCGTCGATGCGGACGTACTGCCCGCCGCCGGCGCGCGTGAGCTGCGTGAGGAGATCGTGATGCGCGTCGGCTCCAGCGCCAATCGCGAAGAAGCGCGCGCGCGAGCCGGTGAGCGAGCGACGGAGGCGATCGAGGAGCGCCTCGGCGCCCGTCTCGCCGGAGGTCGGTGCGCCGTCACCGACGTAGATGACGGCCGCCTGCTCCTTGCCGTGGAGCCGTGCCAGCGCGGGCTCGAACATCGCGCCGAGGTCGGTCGCGCCGCTGATCGGATGATCGCTGAGCTTCTCGAGCGCCTTCGCGATGTCGGACTCCGTGGCGGCTGCCAGGCCCTCCTTCGGGTAGACTACGGTGGCCGAGACATCGAGCGTCACGAGCGCGAAGTGATCCTGATCGCTGAGCGCGCGCAGGGTGCTCTCCGCAGCGGCCACGCGCAGCTGGCGCGACGTCTCGTCGCCTCCGGCCGACGTGTCGACGACGAGCACGACGTCGGCGTTCGCCTGCGGCTCCTTCGCGAAGTCCTTCTCCGGGACGTAACGGAGCATCACGTAGTCGGCCTGATCGGCGCCGGCCTGGAAGCGCCACGCAGAGACCGGCGGGCGCTTCTTCTTCGTCGCGATCTCGAGCTGGAAGTCGGCGCGCGGGATGTATCCGCTTCGACGCATGGACACGGTGCGTCCGCCCGGCTCGACGCGTGCGTCGAGCGACGACGCGACCTCGACGTCCTCCGCGGTGCCGCCGACGTCCACGGAGAGCGCGAACTCGTCAAAACGGACAGGGTCGTCGGAACGGAGAGGATACACGTATCGCGTCTTGCCCTCGACCATCGGGAGCATCTCGATGTAGCGAAGGACGACGCGACGCGTGCCGCTGGCGGGGATGGGGTAGACGCGGGCGCGGTAGGTGCGGCCGTCGACCCATTCGAGGAGCGCTGGGTCGTTGCCCTGGCGCATGGCGTTGCCGTACTGCGCGGCGGCCTCGCGCTTCTCGATGACCTCGCCCTCGACGAGCTGGCCGTTGGTCTCGAGCGCGAAGCCCGTGACCATCGCGGTCGTCGGGACGGTGAACCAGTACCAGCCCTCGATCGGCTGGCTGCCGGGGTTCGAGAACGTCTGGTCGATCTCGGTCTCGGCGACGCCGTCGCGAAGGACGGCCTTCACGACCTGCTTCGCGATACCGAGCTTGCGCGCCGGAGCGCCGATGGGAGCCTGCGGATCGAGACCGTAGAGGCGACCAGTGCCGCTGCTCACGGAGCGCGCGCTGCGCTGATCGCCCATGCCGCCCGTCCAGTCCTGCCAGAAGGCGACCGGCGTGACGGCGGGCTTTCCTTCGCCCTTCGCGATGCCCTGCTCGCCGGCGGTGATCTCGACGCGACCTCCGGGCGAAGTGAGGATGGCGAGGCCGCGCGCGACGTAGACGGTGAGGTCCTTGCCTTCGCGCTTGATGCTGACGCCCGCGTCGGACGCCGACACGCGATACGCGCCGACCGTACACTCGAGCGCGTCACCGTCGACGCGCGGGGCCTCGAGGAACACCTCGCCGGACGCGACGTCGACGCCGCGTTCGAGGAGCTTCACGCTCGTTTCACCCCGCAAAAATAGGGCTGCGCCCTCACCGGTACGGACGAGAGCGCGCGCGCCTTTCGCCGTCACCACGGTCGCGCCTGCGCCGAGCGGCGTGCCGGACAGCGCCTTGACGTCGCCGCTCGCGTCGTTGACCGTGACGTCTCCAGCAGCGAGATCGAGGCGCGCTCCGATGCTTCGCGCCTTCTTCGGGGCCGTAGGACGGAACGCGATGACGAGGATGATCACGACGACGGAGACGATCGCCGCCGCTGCGAAGAAGATCGTTCGGAGAGGAAGGCGCATCGGCGGGGCGGCGCCCTGGGGAGGCAGGTTGGCGGACTGCTGCTGAACGCGGAACGGACCGCCCTGCGGAGGCGGCGCCTCGCCCGGTGCGGGTGCTGCGTGTTGCGGATGCTGCGGCGCGCTCCCGTACGGCGGCGCGTTCGGCGCGAGGTTGCCCTCGGCAGGAGGCGCCGCGGGCGGTGGCTGCGCGGAGCCCCCCGGAGTCGTCCCGTCGGGACGAGGCGGGAGCTTGACCGCAGTGCCCGGGGCCGGTGGCGCCGGCACCCCCTGCGGAGTCGACCGGGGAGGGAGCCCCGGCGGCCGTGCGGTCACGTTCGCCTGCGGGAGGGGAGGAGGAAGACCGGCGCTCTCCACCGAGGCCGGAGAGGCCTCGTCGACGACGATCTCTTCCGTCGGAGCGTGTGTGGGCTTGCTGGAGGGCGTGGAGTTTCCCGGCGGAGCGCTTGAATCGGTCATGTTGAGCCTCGAAGCTACGTGCGCGCGACGGGATCGATCTCGCCGGCGACGGTCTCGCCTCGATCCGCTTCAACGCAGGCACGTGCCACGCCCTTACGCCCCCGCGCGCTAACGCTCACGAGGCTACAAGAAAGGTCCGGACGTGGTCAGCTTTCGGGGAGAACGCGGTTCGAGCCAGGGGGCAGCTGCGGGGTCGACGCCGGCACCGCGCCAGTTGCGTGGGCAGGCGGCACCGAGGGGTGGACCGACTGCGGACCGCCCGACTGCGGAGGTGGCACCGGCGAGACAGACGCCGGAGGAACGTAGGGCGCCCGCGACTGCGGAGCCTGTGAAGGCGGGCCGACGGAGACGACGGGCGGAGGTGCGGTGGTGAGCCCGGGGACCCAGGTATCGAGGCCGAGCGGGGCGAAGAGCTCGCGACCGATCGACGAGAGCGGGTGCAGCTGGCTGACCAGCTGGTCCTTCCGCAGGTAGATCTCCTCGCGGCGACCGCCCTCGGTCTCCTGCTTGAGCGAGAGCTCGAACTCGTTCGGGCTTCGCTTGGCGATCTCGCGCACCGTGGGCGCGAACATCGTGACGAGCCGCACCACGAACGGAATCACGAGGCCACCTTCGAAGACGGGGGTTCCGTCGAGGCCGGCCATGACGAGCTGCTCCTTGTGCTCGAGCACCTCGCGCGTTGCCAGGCGGAGCGCTTGCCAGACCCGCTCGAGCGCCGCGAGATCGGACCCGCCGAGCTGCCCATTCAAGGACTCGGCGTTGGGCTGACCGGGATGCTCGACCGCGCCGCTCAGCCCCGCTTCCGTGCGGCGCAGGTGCAAGCTCAGCGTCTCCTTCTCGGTCAGCTTCCGCCGGATCGTCAGCGCGAACGAGTCGTCGGCCAGGTCGAACTGCGTGACGATCCAGTCGTCGACGTTCACCTGCTTCGGGGTGACGGTACCGCGCAGCCAGCTCTTGTCGACACCGACGAGGAGCTCGACGCCCTGCGCGAAATCGGAGACCTTCCGGGGCATCGCCCACGCAGCGATCTTCGAGGTGCCGAGGGTAAACGACGTCTGGATGCCGTCCGGGTTGTCGAACACCGCAGACATCTGGTGGCGAGAGTCCTTGCCCTCGGTCACGAGGCGCATCGCCAGCTTCGTCGCGAGGATGGGCAGCTTCGCGGCCTTGAGGAAGCTCTCGAGCTGCACGCGCTGCTCGACGATGCGGCGCTCGTTGTCGCTCCGGCACTGCGCCGCCTCTCGCTCGCTCGCGCCGACCGTCGTTCGACGATGCTCGTCGACGTAGTGCGAGGCGAACTCGGAGATCTTCTGCGCGTACTCCAGGGCGTGCGCGTGCTGCACCTTCTGCGCTGTGTCGCGGACGGCGCGCATGACGACGGTGTGGAACTGGTCGAGGGCCTCGAGGCCCTTCATGCGCCCGTTCGCGACCTCGTCGGATTGCCGAGTGAGCTCGCGCGCTTCGCTCTCGAGCTGCACGATCCGCGTCGCCGTCGTCATGAAGACTTCGAGCGTCGCCAGGAAGTTGTATCCGAGCGAGAACGGCGCCGAGTCTCCATAAAGGAAGCGCATCGTTCAGCTACGATAACATGCCTCAGTGCTGCGTGCGGGACCCGACCAACGGCGAATCGGCTCGAAGGCTTCAGCCTCCCTCCGGGAGGCCTGGGCGCGCCTGGTCGCGGTCGCCCTCACCCTGGGGATCCTCGTCGCCCTGACGGGGTGCGCCCCGGCCGCTGACGACCCGCTCGCCATCCCCCGTTGGACCGCGCACTTGCCTGGGAAACAGGCGCCGACGGAGGTCACGCTCCCGGTGCACCTCGACGCGTTCCTTCCGCATGGTCCGGCCCCGTACACCCTGCGGACCACCGTCGACGTTCCAGAACGGATGCGGGGAGCTCCCCTCACCCTCGCGATCGCTCACATGCCGGCGGTGGCGACCCTCCGCGTGAACGGCAGCCAGGCGGTGCCCGTGGGGGCGAGCATGCTCGACTCCTACCGGGCGACCGGCCCCCTTCGCTGGCGCATTCCGGAGGACGCGAGCAAGCAGGGAAGGCTCGAGCTCGAGCTGAACGTGAGCCACCGATTCATGCATAGTGCATGGATCGACTCGGTTCCGGAGCTGACTGCGCATCCGCTGGGTGGGGCGAGCCTCGCTGCGGTGCACAGCTTCAACACAGTGTCGGCGATCGGAGCCCTCGCCGCTGCGCTCTTCGTGACGT
Organism: Myxococcales bacterium; assembly: GCA_025351875.1. Classification (GTDB taxonomy): domain Bacteria; phylum Myxococcota_A; class Polyangia; order Polyangiales; family Polyangiaceae; genus Labilithrix. The sequence continues at coordinate 15,933 of JANXVA010000178.1, forward strand.
TCTTCTACGCGGTGCTCTTCGTGTCGCTACGCGATACGCGTCGCGCGTCCTACGGGTGGTTCGCGCTGGGTGCCATCTGCGGACTGCCCTACCCCGCGTTCATCCTCGGTCTGACGCAGCCGCTCCTCGGGGTCTACGAGTTCCCATGCATGACCGTGGCGCTCATCCTCGGCTCGATCGCCGCGATGGGTTTCTCGCGCGCCTACGTCGGCGCGCCGCCTCCGAACCGCGCGTGGTTCGGCGTCTTCTTCGCCGCGGGCGTCGCAGCGCTGATCGCGAGGAACCCGTTCGTCTCCATCCTCGTCATGGGGCCGCTGGTGGTGGTGGTGACGCTCGCGAGCACGATCGCGCAGCTCGCGTTCATCGTGCGCCTGCGTCGCGAGACGCCCAAACCGCCGACGATGATCTACCTGATCTCGTTCGCGTGGCCCGCGACGGTGCTGCTCGGGCTCCCGGACATGATGGCGTGGCTCGGTCAGGGCGAGCCGACGGGCGGGATACGCACGGCGTGCCTCGGAATCATGGGGATCTCGCTCTATCAAGCGGTGGCCCTCTCGCGACAGCACCTGCTCTCCCTGAAGCGCGCCGACGAGCTGAACATCGAGCTCGGCGAGCGCGTGAGGCTCCTCCAGGCGAAGCACCGCGAGGTCGAGCTCCTCAACGACGAGCTCCGCCGCCAGATCGCCGCGCGCTCGCGCGACCTCGCGGAGAAGCTCTCGCGAATGGAAGAGGAGGAGCTGCTCGCGCCGCTCCAGCCCCTCGAGAAGGGCGAGATCGTCGAGAACCGCTATCGCATCATCAAGGAGCTCGGCTCCGGCGGCATGGGCACCGTCTACGAGGTCGAGCGCCTCACGGACACCAAGCACCTCGCGCTCAAAGCGCTCGCCGGCGGCGGTGACGCGCAGGCCCGCGCGCGGTTCGCTCGCGAAGCGCAGATCGTCGCGAACGTGAACCACCCGAACGTGGTGTCGATCGTCGACGTCGACGTCGCAAAGAGCGGCTTCATCTTCCTCGTCATGGAGCTGGTGCCCTCGGGGACGACGCTCCACGACGTGCGACGCCGGCATCGTGACATCCCGTGGACGCTCGGCGTGCTCGCGCAGGTCGCGGAGGGGATCGACGCGATCCACGAGGCGGGGATCGTTCATCGCGATCTGAAGCCCGGCAACATCCTGCTCTCACGCGAGGCCGACGGGCGAAGGCCCCTCGTGAAGATCACCGACTTCGGGATCTCGAGCCTCGCGCCCGACGGCACGCGTATCTCGGCGATGGATCGCGCGGCGATGGTCGCGTCGTCCTCGTCGCTGCCCGATCCGCAGGAGGCGCTCGATCCCTTCGCGCCGTCGAGCGGTGGGCCTCGGAGGAGCCTGTCGGGACGGCCGGAAGGGATCCCCGCCGTCCGGATCTCGGAGCTCGAGGCGGGACGAAAGCCGGAGCGGACGCCCAGGGCCCAGCCTGATTCCGGGCTCGTGACGAGCGCGCGGCCGGAGGTGTTGCTCGATCTCGAATACGCGCCGGCAACGGGATCCGACGTGTCGCTCGACGGCGAGACGGTGGAGCTGCCGAAGCAGGGGGTCGAAGGACCGGACGGCGAGCCGGTGGCGACGCCACCACGCACGCCGGCGACCCCGAGCACGCCGCTCACCGAGACCGGGCTGATCTTCGGAACACCTCAGTACATGGCGCAGGAGCTGACGACGGGAACGAAGAACGCCACGCGCTCGTCGGACGTGTTCAGCCTCGGCATCATCGCGTTCGAGGTGCTCACGGGCAAGCGCCCGTTCCCGGAGGCGCCGGTGAGCGCGAAGCTGGGTGGCCGCGCGCTCCCCGCGACGGTTCCCTTCCGCGTGATGTGCCCGACGCTCCCGCAAGAGGTCGCGAGCTTGCTCGATCGCTCGATGAGCCACGACCCGCGCGCGCGCCCGACGGCAAAGGAGCTCGCCGTCGCCCTGCGCGAGGCGGCAGACAAGCTGTCGCCGTGAGCGTCACTCGGCGGGAAGGTTCACGACATCCCAGTAGTAGGCGAACGGCTTCTTCGCAGCGCGCGCGAGGAACGCGCTCACGGGGATCGCAAGCTGCGTCGTGCGGTGACCCGGCCGCTGCGCAGGGTGTGGCTTGCCGGCGTCGAACCAGACGCGGACGATCCGGCTCTGGTCGTCGTGCGGCATCGCCTCGACGCTCGTGACGAACGCACCGTAGGTGTGCTGCTCGAAGAGGTACTGCTCGACGTTCGAGGCGTAGAAGACGCCGAGCGTCTCGTGGCGCTCCCGCATGTCGGCCGCCACGGCGCGCAGCGCGTGGGCTCCGCCGAAGTCACCGACGATCGGGAGCACGCGATTGTCGACCACGAGCCGCCGGACGCGCGCGTAGCTCTCCTCCGATCCGAGGAAGCTCGTCGCGTCGCCGTCCGGCTCGCGCGCGGCGAAGTTCTCGCCGAGCGTCGGGTACCTCCGGTCGCTGTTCGACATCGTGTACGCGATCGAGAGACCGTGCTTGGCGAAGGCGTCGTGAATGCGCCCGAGCGCCTTGTCGTCGCCGGGGGTGTGGGCGATGACGAGGCGGTCCATCAACGCCTTCGTGCGCGCGAAGCCCTCGTCGCGCAGTGCGGGCTCGGACGTCACACCGTGGAAGGCGGCCTCTGCGGCGGCGAAACCCGAGCCGTCCTGCATGGTGCGCGGACGGCGCGCGAGCAGCGCGCCAAGGAACTCGACGCGCGTCTTGCCGGCCTCGAAGCAGCCGCGGAACATCATGTGCTCGAGGAGGTTGCCTCGCCGGATGTCGACGATGTACGAGACGCGCGGCTCTAGCATCGCGAGGTACGTGTAGCTCTGCTCGGGCCCGACGCCGACGTAGGCCCGCCCGCGGAGCGCGGGTGCACGAAGCACCTTCGCGACATGGAGAAGCGACGTCTCGTTCGTCACGTAGTTCTCGCTCGGAAAGTCGCCGGCCTTCTCGGAGAGGCGCGCGATGAGCGGCCCGACCTCCTCGTCAGCCATGAGCTTCGTGCTCGCGGGAGGCTCGGCGTCGAAGGGCTGAGCGGCGTCACGCGCGTCGGTCGCGCCGTCGGGCGGCAGCGTGTGCGGCGTGTCCTCGTGCACGCCACGACACCCGACCGCGAGAGACACCGCGAGGAGCGCGACGACGAGGGTTCGAGCGCTCATGCGCCTCCAGAACGCCGGGGCCGGCGAGACCGTTCCGCCTCGTGAGGAGAAAACTCTCAGCCGACGACGAGCTTCCGCTCGCCGGTCTCGAACAGGATCGTGACGCGACCCTTCTCCACGGCCGTGACCACACCGACGCCGAATTTCGGGTGATCGACGGCGTCGCCCACGGTGAAGGTCGTGCTCGGCGAGTACGGCAGCTTCGTCTTCGCGGCGGCCATCATCTCGCGCCACGAGTCGGGGGCTCGCACAGCTCCTTCGCCGATGGGTTTGTGGCCGACCGTCGCGTCATGGAGCGTGCGCATCAGCTTCCGGCGGAACCCCGACAGCCGTGCGACGGGACCACCTTCGTCCCACACGTCTTCCTTCGGCTCGCCCACGCGCGAGCGAATCGCCGCGACGCGCTTCTGCGTCGCCGCCGAGAGAGGCTTCTTCCGTCGGATGCCAGTCTTCGAGTCATCCTCGAAGTCGAGCCGCGCGAACGCGAGGAGATCGCGCACCTCGTCGTTGAGACGTCCCTTCGCCGTGTCGAGGACCTTCTCGAGCTTGCCGCAGACCTGCTCGGGGGACCCGGCATCACTCTCGTGGATCTCCTCGGTGACGAGGGCCACGAGGAGCCGCGTGTCCCCGGGATAACGCTCATGAAGGATGCGCCAGCCGTCTTGCACGGGGAGGTCGCCCTCCTTGCCAGCCCAGATCGCGTAGAGGACGGCGCGATCGTCGGCCTCGTCCGAGAGCTCGAGGCTCTCCTCCCCCTTGGGCATGTCCTCGAACAGCTTCTCGTCCACGGTGGGCAGTCTACTTCACTACTTCACGGTCGTGAGCCACGCCTTCGCCTTCGCTTCGATCTCGGCATCCTCGGCGTCGATGTCGATCGGGACAGGGCTTCCGACCACGCTGTCGAGCGCACGCTTCGCATAGCCGCGCACCAGCGGATACGGATGCGTGAGCTGTGACGCCAGCACGGGGATCGCGGCCTTCGAGCGCGCCTCACCGAGCAGGTAGAACGCCACCGCCTGCTCGTGCGGCTTGCCGCGCTCTGCCGTGGCCAGGAGGACGTTGGCGTCGAGGCTGCCGTAGAGCTTGCGGAGCGCTTCGCGATCGTAGGGGCGCTTCCACCAGGTCTCCGTCGTCTTCACGAGCGACTCGACGCTCTTGTCCGCGTGACAGAGCGCGCACTCCATCGGCCGATCGAGCAGCACGCGCTGCGGATCGTTGGGCGAGCCGATGCGGTGATAGCGAGACGTCGTGCCGTCGAGCGCGAGGTTCTTCTTCGGCATGTGGCACGACAGACAGCGCGCCCCCTCCCCGGCCGGCTCGTGGTGCGCGTGCGCGCGCAGCGCCTCCGGCGAGGCGTACTTGTCGTGGCATTGCGTGCAGAGCGCATCTTGTTTCGACCCCCCCAGAGCGCGCAGCTTCGCGGTGGCGTCGGCCGCGTGGGGGTCGTGACACTCGGCGCACGAGAGCTTCGAGGCGCACGCGCCGAGGATCATGTCGCGAGCCTCCCCGCTGTTGATGTGGCTCCCTCCCGCGTTGCCGTGACGCGTGCCGCCCTCCCAGGTCGGCTCGTATCCGGAGAAGACGACCTGATGGCAGCGCGCGCAGGCTCGGTTGATGCGCGTCGCGCGGAGCTCGGCAGGGCCGACGGTCGATGCGGCGGGCCACTTGACGGCGAAGAAGGAGCTGCGCGGCTCGAACGAGGGGAGCTTGCGCGGCTCCTTCACGTGTTGCGCGGCGCCGAGGTGACAGGACTCGCAACCGATGCCCAGCTCCACGAGATGCTCTCGACGGAACGCACCGCGCGTCGCCGCGATCGCCTGCAGCGGGGTCGGACGCGAGCGCTTCACACCGATCCGCGCGAGCTCCGTCTCCAGCGCCGAGGAGAGCCCCGCAGGGTCGGTGACGATCCACTCCGCACGGCGCTCGCGCGGGAGCAGCGGGTCCACCACCTCCCCCTGGTACGGCTTCGCCGACGGCCCCGCGAGCGCACCCAGCACCGTCGAGAGGAACGGCTCGGTGTTGTGACAGAAGATGCACGTCTGGCTCCACACCGGCCCGGCATGGAGCCCAGGACGTTCCTTCACCATCACCGAGTAGCCCTTGTAGCGAAGCGCGCCCTTCCCTCCGTCCGGCGCGAACACCCAGCTCACCGGCAGCACGAGCTCCTCCGGCGGCTGCATGACGGGCGCCGCATCCGCGCGTGCTGCCGCCACCAGCACGCCCGCGTAGTCCTCGCGATGGTGACCGCCGATCACGCGCGTGAGCCGATAGATGCCCGCCCCGAAACGCGTCGACTGGATCGTGATGAAGCGAGCGGACCCAACGGTCTCGAGACGCGCGGTGTCGTCCTTGAAGTGGAACGTCGTCCCGTCGAACGGTCCCTTCACGTCGGCGAGCGAGGGCTCTCGCGTCATGTTGTGCATCGGCGAGGCGAGCCACGACTTCACGTGACCCGCATGGCACTTCGCGCAGGCCTGCGTGCCCGCGTAGTCCGCGAACACGACGTTGCTCGAGACCTCGCTCGCCGCCGCTGCGGGCGACGCCGATCGGGGTGACGACGACGGCAACGAGGCCGCAGGGCCACAGCTCGCGACGGCCAGCCCGAGCCCGAGCCCGGCGATCAGCGCAGCGTGGGCACGCAACTCGAACGCCTCGCTCTCAGGCGAGCCACTCGCCCGCACGCATCAGGATTCGCCCGTGCTCGCGCAGGCGCTCCATGAAGTCGCGGCGAAGCGCGGGCGTCTTGATCTTCGCTGCGCGCGCGAGCACCCGGTCTCGGGCCACTCCGATCGCCTTGTTCGACCCCTCGATGTCACCCTTCGCCCGCAGCCCCTCCGCGTAACCGAGGTAGATGAAGGGCTCGCCCTCGATCGTGCCGCCGTAGGTCTCGAGGATCTTCATCGCCTCTGCGCCGGCCTCGTACGCTCCCTCGGCATCGCCGCCGTCGATGCGCATCAGCGCGATGAAGCCGAGCGCGCTCGCTCGGTACGGCGGCGCGCCTGCGAGGAACGGGAGCGCGGCTTCCGCCTCACGTGCGGCCGCCGCGTGCTCGCGATTGATGTGCAGGACGCCGGAGCGATAGAGACGCGCGAGCCCCTCGCCCACCGGGTCTCGCTGCAGCGCGAAGCCTTCGGCGGCCTCGGTGAGCGTGCGGACCGACTCCTCGGGCCGCAGCGCGCGGCTGTAGAACTGGCCGAGATGGAGCTTCGCGCGGTTCACGACGGTCGCGAGACCGAGCCGCTCCGCGGAGGCGATCGCCTCGACGAGCATGCTCTCGGAGGCCGCAAAGGCGCCCAGCTGCACGAGCGCAAAGCCCGCGTTGTCGCGCTGCACGGCGGCGTTACGGACGTCACCGACGACGTCGAAGCAGGTGATCGCCTCCTGCGAGAGTGTGGCGGCGTCCTCGATGTCGCCGAGCCACATCGCGCGTGCGACCCGCGCCGAGAGTGCGAAGGCGCGCGCCGTCGGCTCGCGATCGATCACCTCCTTGGCGTGACGCTCGACGCGCAAGATGAGCGCGTCGGCGATGTCGAAGCCGCCGGAGACCACGAAGCGCACGGCGATCCGGGACATCGCGACCACGCGTGAAGCCGTCATCACGAAGGCGCTGCCCTCGTCCGGCTCGAGCTCGCGGATGCGCTGCGCAAGCAGCTCGGCCTCGGCGAGGAGGCCGAGCGTCATCGCGGCATCGACAGCCTCCGCGACGGCGACGTACCAGTCGTCGCTCCCGTGCGGGAGCTCGCTCATCGCCACGCGGCCGTGGTACAGCGCGGCTTCGTGCTCACCGGCCCAGCGCGAAGCCTCCGCGAGGAGCACCTGCAAACGGCCGAGCGCCTCGCCCTTGGCGCCGGAGCGAATCGCGCGCTCGGCGCGCATGCGCGCGGCGGTGAAATCGTTGCCTTCCATCGCCTGCGCGGCCGCACGCCCGTAGAAGATGGCCGCCTTGTCGAGCGCCAGGCCGCGCTCGTAGTGCTCGGCGAGGACCATCGGCTCGTGCTCGCCGGCGTCGCCGAGCCACTCGCCCGCGAGCTTGTGACCGAGCGCACGGTCGTCGGCGGTGAGCATCTGGTAGGCCGCATCGCGAACGAGCCCGTGACGGAACTGGTACTCGTGCTCCGCCGGAAAGCGCGAGACGTCTCGACGCTGCACGATCTCCTGGCGCGCGAGCTCCGAGAGCCAGTCGTCGACCTCGCTGGCCTCGTAGTCGCCGCCGGTGAGCGCGAGGAGCCCGCCGCGCCAGAAGACCTCACCGAACACGCTGGCCGCGCGGAGCACGCGACGAGCCATCGGGTCGAGGCGACCGAGACGTGCCTCGACCATCGCGAGCACGGTGCCCGGAAGCGACCACGCGTCGATCTCGGGCAGAGCGCCCTGATCACCGCCGAGGGATGGTGGGGGGAGCGTCGTGCCGCTGCGTGTGGCCACGAGGCCCGAGCCCTCGGCGAACGCGCGAATGAGCTCCTCGAGATAGAACACGTTGCCGGCTGCACGGTCGAGCAAGCGCGCGCACTGGGCGGGGTCGACGCCGTCACCGAGGACGTCGTGTACGAGGCGTTCACCGGCGCGTCGAACGAGCGGTCCGAGGCGAATTTCCTGGAGGCTTCGCTGCTCCCAGAGGTTCGGGAATGTCTCGTGGACCTCACCACGAGCAATCGCGAGCACCATGAACGGTCGTTCGCTCGCCGCGCGCAAGGCGGAGTCGATGAACGTCACGCTCGGCAGATCGCCCCAGTGCAGGTCCTCGAGGACGAGCACGAGGGGGCCCGCCGCCGACTCCGCGAGCACGAGCTCGGAGAACGCGCGACGCATCTGGTCGCCCATGAGCATCGCGTCGTGACGCGCGGCTCGCAACTGGACGCTCGTAGCGTCGTTGAAGTGCACGCTGGCGATCTCGCCGATGAACTCCGACACACGCGCGACGTCGACCTCGGGGATGTGGCGACCGACGCGGGCGCGCAGCTTCTGCTGGCGGACGACGGCCGACTCGGCGCCGCTGATGCCTGCCGCGCGACGGAGCAGGCGGGCCAGGAGGCTGAAGGGCGACCCCTCGCTCATCGGGTCGCCGCGCGCGAGCCACGACTCGACACCGCCCACGTCGCCGACGCGACGCAGGAACTCGGACGCGATCCGCGATTTGCCGGCGCCGGCCTGACCGGTCACGAGCACGGCGCGCGCAACGGGCTCGTCGACGCACTCCTCGAATGTGCCGACGAGCGTCGAGAGCTCACGCTCACGTCCAACGAAGGGCGTCGGCTTGCCGAGCAGAGTCCGTGCCTTCGCGTCGCGCTCGCGCAGGCCGCGGATGAAGAGGCCTCGATCGTCGCCGCCGACGTCGAAGCGCATGTCGAGCAAGCCTGCCGTCGTGTCGTCGAGGAAGACGGGGCTCTCTCCGTGCGCGGTCTCGTTGCCGAGCGACGGACCGCGCGCGCGCGCGCCGGCCATGATCGCCGCGGCTCGCTCGATCACTTCGCCGACGCAGCTGCGCCCGGTGACCGTGGCGAGGCCGGTGGCGAGCGCGACGTGCGCACCGATGAGGTGCGAGCGGAGCGAGAGCGCGCAGCGCGCGGCGTGTGCGGCCTGATCGCTCGCGTTGCCCTTGCCCGAGACGGTCACGACGATCGAACCGTCGGCGAGCATCTCGGCGACCGCGCCGAAGCTCGCGACGATGCTCCGCGGGTCGAACGAGGCAGCCATGGTCGCGAACGAGCTCGCCGGCCCCGACTCCTCGATGTTCGCGTTGTGCTCGCCCTTCTCGTCCGGAGGAAGTGTCGCCATGACGACGCTGACGAGACGACGTTCGCTCCCCGTGAGCGCGCGCATCGCGGGCTGGCTCGCGCGCTGCGCGGGGCTGTCCTTGACGGCCTTGAACTGGTCGAGCTCCCGGAGGATCGCTGCGCCGTTGGTCGGGCGCGCGGTGACGTGCTTCGAGAGCATCCGCGTGACGAGGTCGTCGAGGGCGGGCGGGACGTCGAAGCCTGCATCGCGAAGCGTGATCGGCGTCTCGAGGAGGATCTTCGCGAGGAGCGCTGCGATGTTGTCGCCGGCGAACACCGGCTTGCCGGCGAGGCACTCGTAGATGACCGCGCCCATCGAGAAGATGTCGGCGCGAGCGTCGATCTCCTTGGCGCCGCGCGCCTGCTCGGGCGCCATGTATCCCGGCGTACCGACCATGACGCCGCTCCGCGTCGACGGCCGCGAGGCATGCATGATCCGCGCGACGCCGAGGTCGAGCAGCTTGACCTGATCGAACTTGCCGCCTGGTAGGAAGATGTTCGACGGCTTGATGTCGCGGTGGACGATGCCGCGCTCGTGGAGGACCGCGAGGCCCTCGGCCACGCGGTTCGAGAGGGCGAGGGTCTCGTGGAGCGTGAGGCCGGAACGCGCGAGACGCTCGGCGAGATCCTCGCCTTCGAGCCACTCCATCGCGATGTACGGGCGACTCGCTTCGGCGATGCCGTGAGCGACGTACTTCACGATGCGCGGGTGGCTGACCTCCGCGAGGATCTGGGTTTCGCGGCGGAAGCGCTCCGTATCGCGCGACGAGGCATGGAGGACCTTCACGGCGACGGTGCCGCCGGTCAGGCGGTCCTTCGCACGGAAGACCTCGCCCATACCGCCGGAACCGACGAGCGCCTCGAGCTCGAAGCGGTCCGCGATGACCTGCACGTTCAGCACGGGTGCGAGAGTAGAGAGTGTGGGTGCCTCGGCGCTAGGGCGAACGGCTCCCGTCGCGCTGCGCGACCATCGGGAGCGTGTGTCGCGGGATCACACGACCGTTGCGCCGGTGGCCTCGAGGCCCTTTTCGATCGATTTTTCCAGGCGAACGACCATGCGACGGACGAGATCTCGGTCGTCGGCGAAAACGGCGTGGCCACTGTCGGCAACCACCTCGAGCTCGGCGTTCGGGATCCCCTGGGCGAGGACCTGCGCGTTGCGGAGCGGGATGAGCGCGTCATGCGCGCCGGCGACCACGACGGCTCGGCACCGGATGTCGCGGAGCCGGCGTGTCACCAGGTGGGTCGACGCGGCGAACAGGTGCGCCGCGAACGTCCCCGGCGCGGTCGGGTCGTCGCGCATCGCGTCGGGCCAGTCGCGGAAGATCTCCTTCGCCTTGTGCCACTTCGATTCGGGAAGGAGGAGCCGGGTGAGGTTCTTGGCGGCGCGCGGACCGCCGAACGGCAGGGAGAGTAGGCGCCGGAGCGCGGTCGCTTCGGGGAGAGCGCCGAGCAGAAAGCCTGCGGTGGTGGCGAGGAGGACGAGGCCGCGGACGCGTGAGGGATGTCGGAGGGCGACGTGCTGGGCGATCATGCCGCCCATCGAGATGCCGACGATGAACGCGGAGTCGACCCCGGCGTGATCGAGGACGGCGACGACGTCGTCGGCCATCGTGCCCATCGTCCAGAGACGGCGTGGTTTGTCGCTGCGTCCGGTCCCGCGATTGTCGAGGGTGAGGACGTGGCGGCGCCCGTGGGCGTCGTTGGCGAGGAGCTCCGGGACATCGAACCAGAATCGCGAGGAGAGCCCGAGGCCCTGGATGAGAACCACGGCGGGGCCCCGGCCACGCGTGCCGTGCTCGGTGTAGTGGATGCGAGCCCCCCTGGAGGGCGCAATGGGCATGGTCGACGACCAGTCTATCGCCTACTCTGGAGAGCCTCACAGCCTCAGGCTCGAAAATGACTCCAACGAAGAGCGCGAGCGTGAAGAAGAAGACGAAGGCGGCCGCGGCCGGGGCGCCCAAGAAGAAGGCTGCGCCCAAGAAGAAGGCTGCGCCCAAGAAGAAGGCCGCTGCGGCAGCGCCGAAGAAGAAGAAGGCCGCTGCGGCAGCGCCGAAGA
>JANXVA010000213.1 GCA_025351875.1 Myxococcales bacterium
CGCTTGCCGGACGATTTGCGGTGAAAGAGGCCTTCGCCAAGGCTCTCGACGGCGCGAGGGGCGTCGGCTGGCACGAGGTCGAGGTGCGCCGCGGCGCGAGCGGTCGACCGACGCTCGAGCTGAAGGGCAACGCCATCGCAATGGCCGAGAGCTTCGGCGCCGACGCGTGGCACGTGAGCATCACGCACGACGCGGGGATCGCCGTGGCGGTGGTGATCCTCGAGAGCTCCGGCGGCGCACGTCCGAAGGCCGAAAAGCCATGATCCCCGTGCTTTCCCGCGCGCAGATGCGTGCGTTCGACAAGCACGCGATCGCCGCGTGCAGGGTCCCCAGCATCGTCCTCATGGAGAACGCCGGGCGTGGTGCGGCGGATGTCGTCGAGCGTGATGCGCTCGGCGGTCGGGTCGACGGCAAACGCGTCGTCGTCGTGTGCGGGGTCGGGAACAACGGAGGTGACGGCTTCGTCGTCGGGCGGCACCTCGTCGCGCGCGGGGCACGGGTCGACGCCTGGCTTGCCGGCGAGGCGACGAAGATGACCGCGGACTGTCGCGCGAACTACGACGCGTTCGTCGGGCTCGGTGGCCGCGTCGACGTCGTGTCACCGACCACGCTCGATGCGCTTCGCGTGGCCCTCGCCGCCTCGGACGTGGTGGTCGACGCGCTCTTCGGTACCGGCCTCGATCGTCCGCTCGGCGATCTGTTCGCCGGCATCGTCGGCTTCGTCAACGACGCGCGAGTGCGTAAGGTGGCGCTCGACGTCCCGTCCGGCATGAGCGCCGATACCGGGGTTGCGATGGGCACGGCAGTGCGCGCAGACTTCACCGTGACTTTCGCGCACCTGAAGCTCGGCCACGTGACCGGGCAGGGGGCCCATCTCTCCGGCGTGGTGAGGGTGGTCGACATCGGTGTTCCGCCTTCGATCCGCGCCGAGCAGGCAGCGGCGCTGACGGAGGCTCGCGACGTGCGCGCCCTTGTGAGCCCGCGGCCGGTCGATTCGCACAAGTATCGCGCCGGGCATGTCGCCGTGATCGCAGGATCGCTCGGCAAAATAGGCGCGGCATTGATGTCTGCACATGGCGCGCTGCGCGGCGGGGCAGGGGCCGCGACGATCGTCACCTGGCCCGACGCCGCGACGGCGCTCGAGTCACGCGTGGTCGAGGTGATGACAGCGCGCATCGCTGACGGGGGAGTGCTGACCGAGGAGCTCGACGCTGCGCTCGTGAACAAGCGGGCCGTGGTGGTGGGGCCCGGCTTCGGAACCGGCGTGCGCGCACGCGAAGCGGTACGTCACGTTCTCGGCACCTACAAGGGACCGATCGTCGTCGACGCCGATGCACTAACGATGCACGCGAAGGTGCTCGAGGAGTTCGCAATCGCGTCGGGGCGGGCCATCCTCACGCCGCATTCGGGCGAGCTCGGGCGGTTGCTCGGGATCACGAGCGAGGAAGTGGAGAGCGATCGTTTCGCGGCGGCGCGGACCGCAGCGGCGCGTTCGGCCTCGGTGGTGGTGCTCAAGGGGCCGTACACGGTGATCGCGTCGCCTGACGGGCGCCTGGTCGTCAATCCGACGGGCAACCCGGCGCTCGCGACGGCGGGCTCGGGCGACGTGCTCGCAGGCCTGCTCGGTGCGCTCGCGTGCTCACTGCCGCCGTTCGAGGCGGCGTGGTGTGCGGCGTATCTCCACGGCGCGGCGGGCGATTCATGGAAGGCGAAGAACGGCGATCGCGGGCTCTTGGCCAGCGCGATCGCCGATGAAGTGCCGGGCGTGCTTCGGGATCTACTCGCCGGCTGAGACCTTCGCCTCGAGCGCGGCGACCCCCGCCACCACGGCGCGCAGGTGGCGCGCTTCGAGCCAGGCGCGGATGCTCGGCTCGAGCAGGACGATGATGAGGGCGAGCAGCAGACCTGCCACATTGATCGCGCAGAATGCAGTCATTTCAGCCGTCCTCTCCACCGCGAGGATGGCCGCGAACGGGACGACGCGTAGGGCGAACCCCGCGACGTCGCGCGCGGGTCGCCGACGATTGCCGAAGTCAGGGACGTCGTCGGCGGCGGCAGAGGGGATCACGTCGCGATAGGGAGTGTTCATGGCTACATCCGCAGCGTGACGTGGGCCGCTGCGTAGCGGGCGTCGCGCGACTCGAGGTCGTGGATCGGCGCGGCGTTGGCGCCGGCGGGAGCGGCTTTGTCGTTCTTCGACCAGCACAGCGCGTCGAAGCCGTCGTGAAAGGCGACGTCGTCTGCGTAGCGCTTGGCGATCGCGGGATTCGCCTTGAAATGGCTTGTGGCTCTCGGTCGACCGTCGGGGCGTGTAGTTGCGTCGAAAGTTGCGTGGCCGCGGCCACGCGGCTTTGGCTGGGTGGACACACGGACGTGTGTGCGTAGGGGAAAAGGCTAATGATTACGGAAGGCTCTTCCGTGGCACCACGGTTGCTGAAGGAGTGTCCCGGAGGATGTCGATGAATCACCCGGCCACCGAGACCCGCACCGAACGCACCACCCGTAGCCCTCTCGTCGCGAAGGATCTGGCAAGCCTGAAGGCCGGGCTGGTCGAGCTCGTTCCGGAGCTCCGTGGGCGTGCGTGCCGTCTCGCCGGTGATCCCACGACGGCGGAGGACATCGTCCAGGACACGATCGAGCGCGCGCTGAAGTTCGCGGCGCAGTACGAGCGCGGCACGAACCTTCGCGCGTGGGTCTATCAGATCCTGTTCAGCGTCTTCGTCACGCGGTACCGGCGCACGCGGCGCGAGAAGAACGCGCTGCGCACGCTCGCTTCGGACCCGTGCGCGTGGACGATGCCTTCGCATTTTGCGCCGCCGGAGGCGGGTGCGTCGCTCTCGCCGACGACCAAGGGCAAGCTCGAGGCACTCCCCGAGACGTTCCGCCAGGTGCTGAAGCTCGTCGACCTCGACGAGCTCACGTATCGCGAGGCGGCCTCCGAGCTGGGCGTGCCGGTCGGCACGGTGATGAGCCGCCTGCACCGCGGGCGCAAGCTGCTCGCCTCGCAGATGGTGGAGCCGCTCCTCGCGGCGTGATCAGGTGGCCGTGGGCTTTGCCGCGCGAGGCGCCCAGGGCACGTCCTCGACGCCGGCCTTCAGGTTGGCGTGACGTGCGAGCGTGAAGAGCAGATCGCTGAGCCTGTTCAAGTAGATGACGACGTCGTTACGCGCCGGTGTGTCGTCGATCGACAGCACGGCGCGCTCGGCGCGGCGGCAGACGGTGCGCGCGAGGTGCAGCGCCGAGGCCTGAGGGCTACCGCCGGGGAGCACGAACGTCTTGAGGGGAGGGAGCTCCTTCTCGGCGTCGTCGATCGCGTGCTCGAGCCGAGCGGCGTCGTCCGCGTCGACGAGCGACATGGAGAGCTTCTCCTCCTTGCCGGGCACGCACGCGAGCTCGGCGCCGAGCGTGAAGAGGTCGACCTGCGTCTGCGCGAGCACGCTGTCGGCGAAGGAGTCGAGCGTGGTCGCGCGAGCGAGCCCGAGCGTCGCGTTGAGCTCGTCGACGGTCCCGTAGGCCTCGACGCGCGTTGACGCCTTCTTGACGCGCCCGCCCCCGAACAGCCCCGTCGTCCCATCATCGCCGGTCTTTGTGTAGATCTTCACGCGGTTGGCTCCTTGCCGGTCTCTGTGCGGAGGAGTCTAGCCGGCCTTCGCCACTGAAAATGTGATTCGCGCGCGCCGCCCCCGAACAGCCCCGTCGGACGGCCGTTCCGAGTCGATGCGCGCGCGCACGGAGACTATCGCTCAGGCACGCGCCTGGATGAGCGTGAGGCGCGTCTGGTGCTCGCCCTGGAGCAGCGTCTCGAGTCGCTCCAGCGATTTATTCTGCATCTCCCCCAGTTCGCGTTCGAGGTCTCCCTCGCGCTGCTTGTCGCGCCCTGCTCTGCTCGCTTCGTGCTCCTGCTCCTTGGCGTCCGCCTGGATGCTCTTGATCTCGGCGCCGTAGAGACCGTCGGTACCCTTGGCAGATGCATTCAGCACGCTCGCACAGGCATCCAGCGCTTTGGCACCAGCCGCATACTTGGCCGCCTGCCGCTCGCAGTCTGCGGCCGCTCCTGCGGCCCCCAGCCCTGCGCCAACGCACTGAGTGGCGCCTGCCCCCATCGAGATCGCACCTGAGACAAGAGCCTGCTTGAAGGTCTCGCGGGCTTCCTTCCGCATCTCCGCGACTTGTTTTTGCTCCGCCCGTTCTTGGGAGGAATCGGCTTGGTCGCGGCGCTGGGTCGCCTGCGCGCGCTGCTTGCCGAGTGTCCCTTCTACGAGCACGAGGATGTCCGTCACCAGGTTGCCTGTGCAAGGCATGCTCGGCGCAACCAGTGCAGGGCTCACACGACCGTCGTGGGTCGGTTTCCCGCAGCCGTAGATGTTGTCGTCGAAGCCGACTGCTCCCGTTGTTGAAGGCCCCACCACGCCACCACAATTGCCGTTGCCCATCATGCCCTCACAATTGCCACACGCGTGGCGTTGAAATCCGTCATCGCCTCACCGACTCGCGCCAGCCCGCGCCCGTGCGACTCGAGCGCGTCCTTCATGGTACCGAGGAGCGACTGAATACGATGCTCGATCCGTTGCTGTGTCTGCTGCGCTTCCTGCACGTCGGCAGAGGCGAGTTTCGCTTGCTCATCAAACTTTGCGACGCGCATCTTCGCGCCTGCGCCGACCACTGTGCTCGCGCCTGCCGCGCCGTCCGCGATGATGGCTCCCGTTCGAACCGCCGTGTTGACCGCCGATGCGCTGGTGCCGAGCGCCATGCCGATGCCCGCTCCGCCGCTGCAGACGGCACCACCAATCGATAGCCCGACGTCGATCCACATTGCCGTGTTCTTGTCGACGCCGAGCTTCTCGAGAATGCCGAACGTGGAGTCCGCTGCTGCGGCACAAGACGCGACCGCGCCGACGATGGCGAGTGCCGCGATCGGCGCCGCCGCCCCACACGAGCAGACCGCGAGTGCGACCGAACCAGCAACCGCGGCCCACTTCCCAACTTCCAGCGCCCCCTTTTCCAAGTCTTCCATGAACGCGCGGTTGTTGACGGTCGCGTCGCCGGCCTTCTCGAACCCGTCCTCGATGGATCCGAGAGGATCGGCGAGCGTGTCGAACTTCGCGAGATCAACGGTCACAGCCTTGAACGCCGTGAAGAGTCCGCTGAAGAATCCGCCGTCGTCCCGCTCTGCTTCTCGCTGCCTCTTCTCGGCCTCGAACGCGTCTTTGATGGCCTTCTGGGCGAGAAGTTCGTTGCTGTCAATCCGGGTCTTGCCGGCGATCTCGGACTGCTCGCGCATCTTCAGCAGAATGTGCTGCAACGCGATCATCGCCTCGCCGGGGTTGAGTTCGGTTTCCGAAGGAGGCGGAAGGAGTGCTGGAGTCACGCCCTTCGGCTCTGGCATGGCAGGTCCGATTGGCCGTGCCGAGCGCACGTCGGTGACCGCCGCGGTCACGCGCCACTCCGCTCAGCGTCGGTGAGCCGACGGAGATCGTCGTCGTCGGAATCGGCGGCGAGAGCCGCAGCCGCATCCATCACACTGTCCGCATTCATGTCGTCTCCCCGCTGCCGCAAGGCCCGGGAAAGTGCGACGCGGCATCGCACGCCGTCGGGAATGCAGAGAGTCCCGAGTGAGTAGAGCTCGACGGCGATCTCAGCCTGACCCATCTCCTCGTGGCACTTTCCAAGCGCCACCCAAGAGCGTTCGTCGCGCGGAACGGTGAGGACCATCGCACGAAACACGTCGGCGGCGTCCTGCCACCGGTCGGCCTCCAGCATGCTGAAGCCAATCGAATAGAGGCCATCTGCCAGCGCGCTGAATTGCCGCGCGCTCGGCATGTGTCCGGGCGCGCTCATCAGCCCCTCCCGAGGATCGATTTCGTGGTCTCGTTCAGCTGCTGCACGAGGCTGGCTGCCATCTGGAGTATCTCGTTCCGCTCGCCCATCTTTGCGTTCATCACCAGCTGGTCCTCCTGGGAACGTCTGTCGACGCTCTTCAACGTTCCCTCGAAGTCAGTCTTGATGGATCCAACCTCCTCGGCGCTCAGGAGCTCGTCGCCGCCTAGCTTGAGGACGCTGCCGGCGTCGGACAAGTACGAGTTGATCTTGTCCTTGAGGGGACCGTCAGGCAGGTCTGCGGCGGCGGACCTGCACGCAGCCTCGATCGCCTTCTTGCCGTTGCCGTTGTCCATCGACCCGCTGGCATATTGAGCGCATGCGGTAAGGATCTTGTTGATCGCGTCGCTGTCGCGGGCGCAGTCGCGGATCGTCTGTAGCTGGCGGTTCAGGAACGAGTCGACATGCTTCAAGCGCGCACGTGCGAACTCGATCGCGAGGTTCGACGAAAGGCTCGTAGCGGGGCCGTCCTCGCCCCAGGCCCGGAGCTGCGCCTGGTGGACCGACATCGCGTTTGACGTGAGCTTGGCTTCGGCTGCAATCATGATCGTCCTCTTCCTCTCTCAGACCGGGATGGCGTAGGCGGGAAGCACGTCGGCGATAGGGAGCGACGTGGGCCCATTGCACAGCAGCTCGATGGTCTCGAGCATCTCCTGGGTTAGCGTCCCGCCGACCTCGGCGAAGGCCTCGACGGCCTGCGTGAGCTGCGAGAGCACCACCTCCGTGCGTGCCAAGTCCCCTTGAATCTCGTCGATGAACGTCTTCGCGTCTTGCATGCGCGGTTCTTCGGCAAGCCGAGCAATGAGTTGCGTAAATTCTTATTGGCCTTGGGGAGGCGACGGGTTGGTGCCGCGCTCCGCGGCTGCCGGCCCCTCGGTTGGTACCGATTGGAGCGGAGGTTTCAAGGCGCGGCTCGTCGGTCGAGGTCGTGTGTCCGGCTTCAGCGAGCCAAACGAGGGCCGATCAAGGGTTGATCTCCCGAAACGCGGCGAGGCCTGCGAAGACGTCCTTCAAGCCCGCATACGCCGCGCGCCGGAGCTCCAGGAGCTCGCGGTAGCGCGCGTGGGCGGCCGGGTTCGGCTCGTGCATCACGAGCTCGCCGCGCCACGCCTTTGCGTCTTCCGCCTTGGCGAGCACGCCCGCGCCGAGCGCCGCGAGGATCGCCGCGCCCGCCACCGTGCCTCCGCCCTTCGACGCATAGGCGAGCGGGACCCCGAGTGCGTCGCACATGATCTGCCGGAACAGCGCGCTCTTGCCGCCGCCGTTCGCCGCGACCACCTCGCGCAGCACCACGCCGCCGTCCTCCAGCACCGCCTGGCAGTCCACGAAGCCGAGCGCCACGCCCTCGAGCAACGCGCGCCACAGGTGCCCGCGGCCATGACCCAACCCCAGGCCCACGTAGGCGCCGCGCGCCGACACGTCCCAGATCGGCGTGCGCTCGCCTTGCAGGTACGGCAGGAACATCAGCCCGTCGCTCGCCGCCGCGACGCGCGATGCCTCGCCATCGAGAACCTCGAATGTCGGCAGCGACCCGCGCACTGCTGCGTCCGCGCTCGCCGACGCACGCGTCAGCGCGTGACGCAGCCACTCCTGCGCACCGCCCGACAGCGTGCCGCCCAGCGACAGCCACGACTCGACGCCGACATGATGCGCATTGATCAGCCGCGCATCCGTTCCCGGGTTTCGACACGGCACCAGCAGGTTGCCCGCCGTGCCCAGCATCAGACACGCCTCGCCCTCCGCGACGACGCCCGCGCCCAGTGTCGCCGCCGCGAAGTCCCCGCCGCCCACCACGACGGGCGTTCCCGCGCGCAACCCCGTGACCCGCGCAGCGTCCTCCTTTACCGTGCCTAGCACCTCGTGCGAGCGCCGCAGCGGAGGCATCTGCTCCGGCCTGATCCCCGCGCCACTCGATGCGTCATGCACTCGAGAGAATGCACTATGCACCCATTCTAGCTTCTTCAGATCAAAGAGCGGTAACGCCAGCGCCGCCGTCGACGGGTCGA
>JANXVA010000227.1 GCA_025351875.1 Myxococcales bacterium
CGCGGACGTCGTGAGGAGATCCTTGAGGGGCTTGCGGGCGCCGCCGCCGGCGCCGAACGACTGCGCGCTCCAGGCAGGCACCGTGGTCGCGAGATTGTCGCCGGCGGCGTGACAGTTCACGCACCAGTGCTCTCCGCCCGCGCCCGTCACGGTGATGCCGGTCTTCTCGTCGCGACAGGTGTCGCCCGAGGCCTTGCGCAGGACGCCCGCGCCGTTCGGGCAGCGCGCGTCGCGCCCGACCTGCTCCTCGACGACGCTCTCGAGAGCACCAAAGAGCGGGCTCTTCACGGCGTGCGCCATCACGGAGCGTTGCCACTCGGTGACTTGACGCGCATGACAGGAGGCGCACGCCTCGGCAGTCGTGCGCTCGAGGGGCTTCTGTGCGGCGATCGAGACGGGGGTGGCGGCAGGTGGCGGTGAGGAGGTGGTCGAGGATGCGAGGCCGAGGGCGGCGACGACGAGGCCGAGAGCGATCGGGGCCGCGGTGAGGAGAAGGCGTCTCCAGGCGGCCGGTCCGTTCGTCGTGCCCGGCGAGACGAGCGCGGGCACGGGCACGGGGACGTGCGAGAAAGGGCGGTCGTTCTCGGTACGGCGGGCGACGGCCTTCGCGGGCTCGCCTTCGCGGACGATCTCCTCGCAGCGGTTGAGGATCTCCTGGGCGGTGCGGGGGCGCTTGGAGGGGTCCGGATCGAGCATCGCGAGGACGAGGCTCTGCGTGCCTGGACGTAGCGAGCGGGCAACGTCGTCGTCGAAGGGCGGCGGCGGAGAGCCCTGCGCTCGCATCGCGTCGCGGAGGCCGATGCCGGAAAACGGATGGACGCCCGCAAGGAGTCGGTACGCGACCAGGCCGAGCACGTAGCGGTTCGCGGCGTTGTTCCACGGTGCGCCGTCCGCCTGCTCCGGCGGCGTCCAGCGAGGCGAGGGTCCGCTCGACGTGCTGCTCGCCGCGCTCGCGTCGCCGACGAGCGCGCGCACGTAGCCCTCGGCGGCGAGCCACGCCTCGGTGCGCCCGACCGTCGAGAGGACCACGTCGAGAGGGCGCATCGGCCCTGGAAAAATCGCGCTGTGCTCGCATGCGGCAAGGGCGCGCGCGAGGTCGCGGACCTTCGAGAGAGCGGTCAATCCCTCCAGCCGTTCGCCCTTCGCGAGACCGTCGAGCGTGCGCGCGGGGATGCGGCGCAGGACGAAGGCGCCCTCGTCGTCCTCACCGAAGCCCACGTCGAAGCCGCCGACACCAGAGAGCCCGAGGCCCACGAGGCGCTTGACGACACCGAGGTCACCCGGCGCCATGCACCACAGCTCGGCCGGCGTGCCGGTCTCGAGCGCGCACGAAAATCGCGTCGCGCGGCCGAGCGGGTCGAGCGCCTCTCGCCGTTCGACGCTTGGCCGATCGCGCTGAAGCGCGTCGATGCTCATCGACTCAGGGCGCCGGCACGCGCGGCTTGGCGGCCGTACCCCTGTCGAAGGACGCGCTCGCGGTGGTGGTGGTGCTCGGGTCACTGCCTCCGGTCGTCCGCAGGCGAACGATGTAGGTGGTGAGCCCCGCGACGAGCGACAGCGCGACGATCGCAACGACGGCGAGCCAGGTCGGGACTTCGCGCGCGCGCGACGCGTTCTGCTCCACGAGCGCGACGGTGTCGGTACGCGGACGCGCTGCGGGCTTGTCGGCCTCGTGCACGGGCTCGGGGCTTGCCGCGGGCTTGCCGGCGCCGGACTGCCGCGTGTCACCCGAGCGCGCGAGCGCGAGATCGAGGATCGGTGCGTTCGGCATACGCGGCGTGAGCGGCGCGACGTCCGAGCGCGACGCTCGCGGAGGACCACCCCGCGACGGCCGACCCGGCGCCACGTCGGAGGCGGCCCGGAACATCGAGAGCTTCTCGACGATCTCGCGCGCAGACGACGGGCGGTCGTCGGCCTTCTTCTCGAGCATCGCGAAGAGCAGATCCTCGACGCCGCGCGGGAGGCCCTTGCGGACCTCGGCATCGAGCGCGGGCGGCACCGCCGTGCACTGCAGGTTGAGCAGCTCACGCGGAGACGGCGAGTTGAACGGAGGATCGCCGCAGAGCATCTCGTAAAAAATGAGACCGAGCGCATAGAGATCGCTCCGCGCATCGATGGTCCGCGCGTCGATCTGCTCGGGGCTCATGTACTGGAGCGTGCCGATGCTCTGCGTGTTGGTGCCGTGCATGCCCTCGAGCACCTTGGCGATGCCGAAGTCCATGACCTTCAGCCCTGTCGCAGGCGCGTCCTCGGCGCCACCCTCGGGAGCGGTCAGCATGACGTTCTCGGGCTTCAGATCGCGGTGGACGATCGGGGGCTCCTGGCCGTGCGTCACGGAGAGCGCCTCGGCGATCTTCACGACGTGCTCGAGCGCCTCGTGCCAAGGCACGGTTCCGCGACGCGTGAGCTCTTGCCGTAGGGTGCGGCCGTGGAGGTACTCGAGGACGAGGACGAGCTGCCCGTCCGTCTCCATCGACGCCAGGCTACGAACGAGATTCGGGTGCTCGAGATGCGCGAGGATCTGCATCTCGTTCAGGAAGAGCCGGCGCCCGTCCTCGTGACGCGTGAGCTCGGGCCGGAGCACCTTGAGCGCGACGCGGCGCTTCGAGAGCCGCTCCTCGGCCTCGTAC
>JANXVA010000242.1 GCA_025351875.1 Myxococcales bacterium
GGGAAATTGCGGTTGATCGCGCTCACTGTGACCTGCTCGGGCGAGTCACTCACGCCGGGGCCCGCCTTGATGCACGCGCCGCATGACGGATCGACGAGCTCGGCGCCGGCGGCTTCGAAGACGGCCAGGTAACCCTTCTGCTCGGCGTAGCGACGGATGTCCTGCGAGCCGAACTGGATGTAGAGGTGAACCCCCTCCTTCACCCGCTTGCCCTTCTTCACTGCGGCGGCGAGGACGGATGCGTACATGTCCATGTCGGCCTTCTTGCCGCCCGTGCACGAGCCGCCGTAGGCGATGTCGATCTTCACGTCGTGACCGCCCGACGCCGCTGCGAGATCCGTGAGCGGGATCCCGTTGCGGGGGTCGCCGGGGGTCGCGACCATGGGGCTGATCGCGGCGAGATCGATCTCGAACGTCGCCAGGTACTCGGCGCCCGGGTCGGCCTTCACGATGCGCGCGCGAACGTCCGCCGCCACCAGCCCACGCTGCGCGACGAGGTAGTCGACGACGACGTCGTCGGCCTCGATGATGCCGGTGAAGCCGCCAGCCTCGACCGCCATGTTGGTGAGCGTCGCGCGCTCATCGAGCGACATGCTCGTGATGCCGTCGCCTGCGAACTCGAGGACCTTGCCGATCCCCTTGCCCGTCTTGAAGAACTCGGAGCTGAGGATGTGGAGCATGACGTCCTTCGCGCAGACGCCGGGCCTCGATTTGCCCTTCAGGACGAAGCGCGCCGTCTCCGGGACCGTCACGCGGACGTCCTTCGTGTACCAGGCGTTCGCCATGTCGGTGAGCCCACGCCGAACGCGAAGCAGCCGAGCGCACCGGCCATGCACGTGTGCGAATCGGTGCCCGCCACGAGCTGACCGGGGAGAGCGATCTCCTCGATCACCTTGTTGTGACAGATGGCCTCGGAGCCGACGAGCTTTCCGTCGCGGTGGACCTCGCCATACAGCTTCACGCCCTGGCGCTTCGTGAAATCCTCCTGCACGGTCGCGAGCTTCTCGGCCTGCTCCTTGAGGCCCATGTCCCGGTGGGCCTTGGGCATGACGAGGTCGAGGAACGTGAGGTGGTCACGAAACGCCCATACGGAAGCGGGATCGGTGACCGTCGCGTCCTTGCCCATCTCGGCGACGAAGAGCGACTCGGCCATCGGCGTGACGTACTCGTGCGAGAAGCGGACGTCGGTGCGCGCGAAGAAGGCGTCCCCGGGCTTCACGGCAGGGACGCCGGTGACGCCGGTGCGCGCATCCCTGATGACGTGGGCGGCGAGGATCTTCTCGGAGAGGGTCATCGGGCGCGCCGCGGTCGTGATCGCCGGCGGGTTCGTCTCGCCCTTCAGGCGCGCGCGGTTGTACGCGAAGAGGCCACCGTGCTCGACGATGCTCGCGCTGATCGGATCGAGGCCCTTCGTGAACTCGGAGACCGGGATGGCCTCGCCCTTCTCGATCCGCACGATGAGGCCGAAGTCGGTCGACGTGAGGAGGCCGATGTTCTGCGCGTTCTGCCGGTAGATCTTCTCGATGCTCTTGGCGATGACGAGCTGCACGCCCGCCTTGAGCTCGCTGTAAGGCGCCGTCTCCCGGCTCGAGCCGCAGCCCTTGGAGATGCCGCTGACGATGACACCGAAGCCGCCGTCTTTGATCTGATCGCGCTTCACCGTGCCGCCGCGAAGGCCGACGAGGCAGTAACGAGCGAGGGTCTCATCGTAGTAGTAACAAACCCAACCCGGGGTGAGCTCGTCGGTCGAGATGTTTCCGATGAGCGCGCGGTCGGCGTCGTACGGCAGATTTTTTCCGCCGAGCTGCGCGTCGAGAAGCGTGGAATCTTCGGTGAGGTAGAGGACGCGACCCTTAATCTTCACGGAATCCAGACTCATGCTGAATTCCTTACCACGACGTCAGGCGGAGAAGCCGCGGTAAGGAACGAGCCCGCGATGACGCGGCGTGACGTTTTTCTTATTGTGGCGTGGCGGCGTACGCGCACCGCACGATATCCAGTCCTTTCGCGTTGTGGGCCCAGGCTCGAAGCGAGC
>JANXVA010000285.1 GCA_025351875.1 Myxococcales bacterium
CGCTGATCGCCGACGCGATCTGGCGCGGCTCGAGGCCCGCCACCTTGATGGCGTGCGCGGCGTACGGGAAGTCGAGCGAGCCATCGGGCTGGATCTCGTAGTCCTTCGGGAGCTTCTCTTCCCCGAGGACGACCACCTCGACCACGTCTCCCGGCCCGACCTGCAGGTTTACGACAGGGTCGGGCAGGTTATGCGGCGGCGGATAGTTGCGCCCGCACGCCGTGACCAGGAGGGCAAGGAGGGCGACCCGAACGAGGAGGCGTTTGCCGGCAGCGAGGCAGTTCATGGTGCGGCGACTCATCGGTGGCCGTGCGACGCAGCCACATTCACGAGCGCATCCCTTATCGCTCGCAGCGAGCGCGCGTCAAGCTGACGAGCTTACCGGCCGACGAGCGTCGCCCCCGCAGCGCCACGCTCACCACGCTCACCAGAGTAGACGAGCGCCCACGAGAGCCTGGACGCGTCGCCAGCTGAGATCGTAGAGCTGCGTCGCGGCGGCGGGTGCGCCAGCCGCTGCGGGCGCTCCACCACCGACCTCGAGCTGGGTGTCGCTGATCATCTGCTGATAATCGACCGTCGCATTGAGGGCGAAGACGTTGGTGAAACGATACTCACCGAAGAACGTCCCGCCCACGCGGTAGTTCGAGAAGTCGCCGGTGGGGGCGCCATTGGCGCCACGCACGGGAGCGATACCAGCCCCGCCGTTGTTGAAGAAAGGCTGCGGGTAGCTGAGCGCCTCGACGTACCCATCGAGCTGGAAGAGCGCTCTTCCGCTGAAGAAGTACACCATCTTGGCGTAGCCCTTGTTGGACTCGAAGTAGTTCGCGAGCAGGCTGTTCTGGAAGTCGCGGACATAACCAAACGAGAGGGTCGACAGAAGGAGCGTGGCCTTACCGGGCTCGTCGACGCCGCCGCCCTGGGACAGGTAGAACGTACCTTCAGCCTGCGCGTTGATGCTGTCGTACTGCCTGCTCGAGGCGGCAGCACCGTTCTTGAAGAACGTCGCGCCGTAACCGGCGGCGAGCAGGACGCCGAAGCGGTCGGTCAGGAGACCCGTGACGCCGAACCGCGTGCGGAGCGGCGTCGAGTCATTCAGGTAGTTCACGGCGCGCGCCGCGTTCGGATAGTTGATGAAGCGCAGCGAGGTGTCGTGGAAAAGTGCGGTCCGCGGACGGAAGCGCCACCGATTCCGAATCGACACCTCATGGGTGAGGTTCGTGAATGGCGTCCCGTTCGACTCTTCGAAGAGCGCCCCGTAGAACTGGTAGCCGCCCTTGATGTCGAGCGTTCCGCCGCCGGGGATCGCGATGATGTCCGCGCCTGCGGTGACGTCGCTGCGATTGAACGAGAGGTTCGGGTCAGCGACGACCGCCGGCTGGATCAAGCGCGAGTACGTAGCGAAGACGTCGAATCCAACCGGACGACCTCGGTTGAAGTCGGCCCGTACGAAGGCATTGCCAGAGACGTTGCGCTGATCTCGGAGCTCCTGCGGACCGATGAACTCGCGGTACGTGGCGGACGCACCGGCACTGAATGCAAATGCGCCGGAGTTTCCGCCCTCCGTGCGCTGCGCACCCAGCGTCTGCACGGTGATCGAGGGTGTGATGCGGATGACGCCGCCTTCGACCGGGTTCCCGTTGATGATGCGCGGGTTGGTGCTCGACGAACGAAGAAACCAGTTCGAGTCGTAACCGACCTCGCCACCGATGCCAGGGTGGAACTCGACGTCACCCGTGCGAATACCTTCGCCCTCTTGGTAGCGGCGATCCTTCAGCCACTGCTGCGCCGACGCGCTCTTCGGGGCGAAGAACAGCGACGACGCGATGGCGGCGGCGGCAAACGGCCGCGCGATGCGAAGGAAGGGGTTCATTCCGGAAGCGATTCGGTTCGTCATGCGGGCGGTAAAGTTCAGCGAGTCATAGCGCTTGAGACGAGCGGCACCGCGAGACGAACTTCCTCCACGGGGCCGAGCTACGGAGAACCGACACACACGTCGTGTGACGGCAGATACTCTGGGCCCTGCTCGGCTGCAACCCCAGAAACCTAGAGAGCGGGCGCGCTAGAGTGTACAGCTCGTGCACGGCGGAGGACCAATCACCAACGATGGGTCGGTGTTCGGATACGGCGTCTCGTCTTGCGGGATCGACGGGTCGATGGTCACGTTGGTCCGCGTATCCCCGACGAACGCCGCTTCCTCGCCGATGCACTGGTTCGCCTCGGCAACGAGCTGCTCCGAGCGCTGACGCAGGACCGTGAGGATCGTGAACTCGTGGTTCGAGAGCTCGCCATCGTTACGCGCGACGGCAGCCTGGAGCTGCGTGCGACGGTCGCGACCCGAGCGGATGGCGACGTCGATCTGCGAGAGCTTGTCATTGAGGCAGAGGGTCTTGACGACGTCGCGCTGCTTGCGCGCCTCTTCGAGCATCTTGCGGACGCCCGCCGCCGACTGCTCCATGCGCGCGACGTGCTTGGCCGATTCGCCGAGCTGCTCTTGCGGAGTCAGCGAAGTCTTGCGCTGGAAGCCGACCGTGCCGCCGTTCGCATCGGCGGTCGCGCCCGCGCCCGCGCCCGCACCTGTACCGGGGGCAGCTGCAGGCGTCTGCGCGCCAGCCGGCGACGCCGCGTACGAGAGCACGGCGAAGGCGAAAACCAGCTTCCAAGAAGAGCGGACGCGCATCGAGTCGAGCCTCCTACGTGACGGTTACCCGGACAAATCCCTGGCTAGGTAAACGGCCTGAGCAATGTACTTTTTCGAGGCGGGGGTGTCAACGACGCAAAGACGAGCTTAAAGCTCAACGAATTTCGCTGACTACCCCTTCGGTGCACGGCGCCTCCGGAACATTCGGAAACCGTCTCCGAACCCACAAACGGCGAAAGGCGCCGGCACGAGCAGTGCGGCGCCTTCCGGCCAGGGACGCTCGCAGGCCTACTTGCCCTGCTGAACGAATGTGACGGGGATCTGCAGTGTCGAGCCGCCGCCGCCAGGAGCGCTGAACGTCGCGCGCTTCACCACGTTCGCGATGCAGGACGCCACCGCCGGAGAGAGACCGGAGTTCGACGCGACATCGGCGCTCGACACCTCGCCATTGGGACCGACCTTGGCGCTGATGAGGACCTTGCCGCTCATGCTCGGGTCGCTGTTGAGGCCCGTCTGGTAGCAGCTGCGGAAGCGGGCTCGGAGGCCGGCGATGACGCGATCCGCGTCGGAGATCGGGACCGTGGCCGACGTACCGCCGACCTGGGCTACGCCCGTGGGGCCCGCGACCTTCGTCTCGGTGCCAGCGCCCGTACCCGTGCCGTCGCCCTTGGTGCCGCCGCCGATGCCGGCGAGGCCGCCACCCTTACCACCGCCCTGGACGGGCGCACCGCCGCCGCCGATCTTGAGATCGCCGCTGCCGTGCCCGACGCCTGCGTTCGATGCGGCAGCACCGGAGAGATCGACCGGGGGAATGTCGCTGCGGTTCAGCGCGCCCTGGACCGACGACCCGCCGTTGAGCGCGGCGAGCATCTGCATCTGCATCTGGTCGGCCTGCGCCGCGAGAGCCGCTGCCTTCTGATCGCTCACCTGCCCCGCGCTCTTGCCCGCGGCGCCGCTCTTCGCGCCACCGGCGCCGCTCGGCTTCGACTGCGCCGCCGCTGCGGTCGCCGTGGCGGTGGCGGTAGCCTGCGTGTTCGTGTCGGGCTTCTCATCCACCGGAGGGGGCGGGATGTTCTTCATCATGTCGACGAGACCCGCGACGTTGAAGTCGTCACCGACGACCGGATCCATCCAGTCCGAGTACATCGCGCCGACGATGCCGAAGTGCAGGAGGAAGCTGAACGCGGCCACGATCGTGAGCGTCCAGTCGATCTGCGCGGCGAGGCCGCCCTTCACGGCGAGCGGCAGCTGCGGGCGCGGCTGCACGGGCGGCGGTGCAACGAACTGGAAGAGGAACGTCGTCTCTCCGACGACGACCTTGCCGCGCGCTTCCTCGGTGAGCTTCACCTGGTACGCGCCGTTGACCTTCTTGGCCGAGCCGCGGAGCGACTGGATGTCGGTGATGCCCGTCGCGAGCGCGACGCGCCCCGTCATGCCGTCGAGAAAGTTCAGGTAGTAGTCGTTACCGACGAGCTCGAAGAGCTTGAACATCGGAGGCACCGCCTGCGACGGGATGACGAACATCGACTTCTCGTTGGAGCCGACCGTCACCGTCGTGCGGAGCTTGATGATTCGCTCCTCGATCACGCGACCACTCTGGACGAGACCGATGCGGAGAACCTTCGGCCCGGCGGCGACCGACATCGCGCGCATGACCGCGGTCATCTGTCCCGGGCGTCCGCCCGGCTGCTGTCCCGGCTGCTGTCCCGGTCCCGGTCCTGCGTTCATGATCGCTCCTCGTTACGCGTGCAACTAGTCCCGCGAGCCCGCGGGTACACCCAGGGAATCCGAAATCCTGGCGGCACTTCAACTAGCTAAGACGTGGCGTGGGACGGAAAGTTCCCGGACGCGATGATAAGGGAGGAGCTGAGCGTAAGTACAGGCGATTTCAAAGGAGCCCCTCGAGGCGCTCCACCAGCTTGTCCGCCCCGACGATCCGCGCCTTGGCGATCCGCTTGGCCTCGGACTGCGCGCCGATGCAGAAAGCGGTCCCGACGATCCCCATCGCGCCCACGGTAAGGGCATCTCCCACCAGACCGCGAATCACGAGCTCGCCGATCTCGATCGGGACGTCCCCGGTATCCACGAGCCCCTTCCGGAGGACAAGGGTAGCGAGCATGAACCCGAAGCTCGTCGCGATGCTCGCGCACACGCGAGGGACGCGCGACCACCGCTGGATGCGATAGTCGAGCTCCGTCAGCTGCTCGTTCACGAGCGCGGCGCGCACCTCGGGTCGGGCAGAGAGGGCCTCGACGAGGTCGCGCTCCCAGTCCGCCGCAGGCACCTTCGCGACGAGCGCGCGGAGCTCTTCCACGGCCTCCCGCCCCTGCGCCTTCGCGAGCGCGGCGTTCACGTCCTCGGGGTGGAGCGCGGTCGCGTTGGCCGCAAGCCAGACGCGTCTTGCGCTCGCGGCGGCGCACGCGAGGACGACGAGGACGGCGAAGAGGGGGATCACGGCGCCTGGGCGCCTGCCGCGATCAGAACGGGTCCTTGCGCGCCGCCTCCTCGATGCGATCGAGGAAGGGCTGGCGAAGCTCGGCGAGCGTCAGCTTCGGCTGGATCTTGCTCACGTCGACGGAGGCGACGGGCTTCTGCACACGGCCGACGATGGTGACTTCGTTGATCGTGATCACTCCCCCGCCCTTCTGCTGGGCGGAGGCATCGTGCTCGCCCGCGAGGACGGCGACGCTCACGACGATCGAACCGATGGCGAGACGGGTGAAGAGCGAGCGTGTCATGGCGATTCCCTCGGAGCTCAGAACGGTGCTTTGGAAGCGGCGCGAACGATCTTCTCGACTGCAGGATCCTGCAAATCGGCAAGCTTGATCTCCGCCTTTGCGCGGGAGATCTCGATGACGACGGACGGCCGCCGGGCGTTGCCGACGACGTTGATCGTCTTCAGCGTCTGCGTGCCCTTCTCGTCCGCGCGTGCGGTGCCCGCGGCACTCGGAATCGCGAGTGATGCGATCACGGCGAAGGCGATGCCGAGCGAACGAGTTCGGGCAGACTTCATGGGCTGATTGCTCCTGCCCATGATCATGGCATATCGCGGACGATTCCGCCGCCCGCGTCGGGCTTTCCGGCGGGTGCCGGCGCTGCAGCGGCCGGTTTTGCCGCGGGTGGCGGCGTTGCCGCGGCGCCGCCAGGGGGCGTCGCGACGGTGTTCTTGAGCTCCGCCTGCTTTGCCTTCGCGCGGTTGAGAAGGTCGTCGATCTCGTCGTTGACTCCCGGAGGCGCCTTCGCGCCGCGCATCGTCTTGTACGTCTCGAGCTCCTTGATGGCGGTCGACACCTGGTTGTCGGCGCTCGTCCCCGGGATGGCCTGTGCCGTGAGGTACATCAGCCCGATGTCGTAGTGGGCGGCAGCGAGGCTCGAGTCGAGCGAGAGCGCCTTGTCGAACTCGGTCTTCGCTTCGGCGTAGCGCTGGAGGAGCCGGTAGCAGTCGCCGAGGTTCAGGTGCGCGAGCGCGTTGTTCGGCGCGAACTTCGTCGACTGCTCGAGCGGACCGACGGCGTCGTTCGCGTTGCCTGCCTCGAGGCGCATCGAGCCGAGGTTGACGAGCGCCTCGACGAGATCGGGACGACGCTTGGTCGCCTCCTCGAAGTCCTTGAGCGCGACGATGCGCGATCCCGACTCGCGCAGGATGAGGCCGCGGAGAAGGTGCGCCTCCGCGTTGTCCTTGTCCCGTGCCGGCGTCGCATCGCCGAAGCCCTCGAGCACGGCCTGGAGCGCGTACTTCGCGAGGTCCATCTTCCGCGCGCGGTAATGGTCGCGCGCGATCGTCACCATCGCATCCTTGAAGTTCGGATCCATGCGGAGCGCGTCCTGCGCCATCGTCTGCGCGCCGGCGTGATCGCCCTGGAGCGACTTCACCTCGGCGTTGCACGCGGTGAGGCGCGGCGACTCCTTCTTCTTCGCGCGCTTGTCGGCGAGGAAGGTGTCCGCTTCGCCGGGGCTCTTGCCGTTGGCGAGCGAGAGCGCGTAGGCGCACATCGACAGCTCGTGCTCCGGATCATTCGAGAAGGCGGTACGGAACGACTGCTGCGCGCCCGAGACCTCACCGAGGTGCTCGAGCACGACACCGAGCGAGTAGGGCGGGGACGGCGACTTCGGAGCAGCCTCCGCCGCCTCCTGGAACTTCTTCTTCGCCGTCGGAAGATCGCCCTTGAGCCAGGCCTGCCACCCGGCTTCGTACGTGCTCTTCGCGGAGCCATCGAGACCGGACGTCCCTGCCCCGTCGACGACGCCGACCTGACCGCCCTGGTTGTCGGTGACGACGCCACCGGCGCCGGCGTCCCCCTTCGGGTAGTTGACGGGCTTGTCGCCGCCGCACGCCGGCGCGACGAGTGACGCGCCGGCCATCGAGAGGACGAGCAGCCCAAGGCTGCTCATGCGGACGGCCGCTTGCTTGATGCTACGCATGTCGTGTTCCTCTCAAGGAGCCGCGGGAAGCGCCGACGCGTTCCCCTTCGGAGGCGGCAGCGCCGCGAGGCCCGGCCGCGTCTGGACGTACTGACGCGACGAGTAGGTGAGCTTCGTCGCGCCCTTGTTGGTCGGGTCGGGGGTCGACGTGACGTACTCGGCCATCTTGGCGTCGCCGCCGGAGATGATGTCCGTGTAGTACGCGAGCCGGCTGACCGCGCGCGAGAGCTGCGGGTTCCGGATGTTGTACTTGCGCGCGTACGCGACCGCGGAGGCGTATCGCTTGACCATGACCTGGTCGGCGCCGTCGAGCTCCTGCTGCTTCTTCTGACGCCAGAAGTCCTGCTTTCCGTCCTCGATCTTGTCGGCCGTCTCTTCGAGCTCGGGCCGGCCGCTGTCACGGAGCGTCTTGAGGAACGCCTTCTCCTTGGCGGTGAAGAGCTCGTCGTTCTTGAGGACCATGTTGTAGAGGCCCGAGCGGAGCGTGTCGTAGATCGCGCCCTGACGCGCGATTGCCGTGGGCACCCACTCGAGCGACTCGTACTTCTTGATCATCGCGTCGAGCTGAAGGTCCCACTTCTCGGCCTCCGCCGCGTTCGTCTGGTATTTGCCCTTGTTCTTGAGCTTGGCCTTGCCGTCGGGTCCGATGACCGGCTTCTTCGTCTTCGCGTCGACCTCGACCTCGCCGAAGATGTCGTTCACGTTGCGCGCATACTTGTGCTTCGCCGGGTCGTCGAAGCTCGCGGTGATCGCCTCGTCGAGGCCCGTGAACTCGGCTTCCGCCGCGTAGTCGACGTACGGCGACTGCTGCGCCTCGCTCTTGTTGTCCTTGACCGGTGCCTTTGCGCGGTAGCTGTCCCACGCGGTGACGGTGCTCTTGAACCAGCCGCGGTAGCCGGTGTCGCCGCCCGATTTTTTCATCTTCGCGATGGCCCAGGCGGCCTCGACGACGTACTTCGCAGCGCCCGGCGAGTTCCGCTGAGTCTGGAAGTAGCTCGTGAGCGCCGCCTCGGCGGCGAAGCGTGTCTGGCGGTTCTGACCCGTGTCACCCCCCGTCGGGCTCCACTGCTTGTAGTCGTAGCTCGCGACCGTGTAGTCCGCGTTCGCCTTGTCGTCCGCCGTCGGGTTCTCCTTGAGGAGGATCCGGTAGGCCGACATCATCTTGTCGCGCTGACCGAGGTTCGCGTAGAGGATCATCGCGTTCTTCGCGTTCTCCCGGCGCTTCTGCTCGGGGAACCGCTCGTTCGACGCGACCTTGTCGTAGGTCTCCGCCGCGCGCTGGTAGTTGAAGAACGAGTAGTACGTCTCGCCAAGCGCCGAGTACGCGTCACCGAGGAACCCGATGCGCTCGGTGTACTTCTTCGGGTCCGCCGCGGTCTTGGTCTTCGGGTCGCCCTTCTGCAGCGCAGTGAGGCGAGTCTCGGAGCCGTAGTCGGAGATGAAGAGGTTGTAGAGCTGGATCGCCTTGTTGTACTCGCCGATCTGCTTGTAGGCGTACGCGGCGTTCATGGCCGCCTCGGGCGCCTCGTCGCGACCGGGAGCAGCCGCGAGGGCCGACTCGTAGAGCTCGCCAGCCTTGCGCCACGTGTCACGCTTCTCGGGCGCATCGGGGTTGATGCACTTCTGTCCGAGCTTCGCGCCGCAGGCCTTCTCGAACTGCTCGCGAGCGCGGAGGAAGCCTGCCTCCTGGATGGTCGGGTTGATGATCGACCCGGCCTTGCCCACTTGCTCCGGATTGACCGCGCAGGTGTGCGCCTTCTCCTCCTCGGCGAGCTTGATCGACTGCGCTGCGTCGCGCTCGAGATTGCTCATCGTGATGAGCTTCTCCCAAGCCTTGTACCCGAGCTCGTCCTTGCCGCAGTGTTCCTTCCACATCGGCACGAAGCGCGCGCGCGCCTCGGCGAACTGCCCGTAGAGGAAGTACTGCTCGGCGACGTAGTACTGGTAGTCGTTCGAGCGGTGCTGGATGTCGAGGCTCGCCGGGACGATCTTCACGTACTCGTCGCGCGCCGTCATCGACTGCATGACCACGCCCGGAACCGGATCGCGGAGCGGCTTGCGCGTTGCCTCGTCGGGTCCGTCGAACTTCACTTCTTCGCGCTTCTCGACGCCGGGCTGGCCGGCTTCTGCGCGCTGGTAGGCGAGGTCACGGTCGACGTCGCTGACGTCGACGACGAAGAAGCCCGCGTTCTCGAGGTACTTGTCGTCCTCGTTCGAGTCGCGCACGTCGATCGCGGCGGCGAGCGCCTCGTCGACGTCCTTCTTGCTCGGCTCGGGGTACGTCTTGCCGGCGACCTTGTGGAGGACGACCTGGATACGCACGTACTGGCGGCGCGCATCGGCAAGCCAGTAGCGGCTCTCGTATGCGTCGGGCGCGTTCTCGTCCTGCTTCAGGTAGCCGAACCAGCCGATGCCCGCGAGCTTGTACTCGGTGGCCGCGCGCGAGAGCAGCTCGAGCTGTCGACCAGGATCACTCGTCTCGCCGGCGGCCACGAGGCCTGCCTTGCCGTTGTTCGTGTGTTGCGCCGCCGCCTGACGGAGACCGCCGCGCACGAGGCGCTCGGCGTTCTGAATGGCGGCGGGGTTGTCCTTGTTCGCGTCGACCCACGGCGTGTTGCCGATGTAGTTCGCGAGCTTGGTGCGCGCCTCGAGCGCCTTCTGCGCCATCGCGTCGTGCTCGGGCGTGCCGGGGCGCTTCGTGAGGTTGAGCTGGTCGTAGGTCTCGGCGATCGAGTTCTGGGTCTCGGGCGCCGACGGATCCATCGGCCACTTCGAGAGCATCGTCTCGTAGACCTCGACGGCGTTCGCGTACTGGTTGAGCGACCGGTACTCGAGCGCGAGCGCCTTGTAGATCTCGATCGTCCAGGGCTTGTCCTGGGGGATGATCTTCGGGTCCTTCACGCGGTCGATGCCGACGTGGAGCTTCTTCTCGGCGACGTCGGGCCGGGGCTCGGTGTCGAGGATGTCGGGCCGCATGATGTACGGCTCCCACTCCTCCGGTCCCTTGAAGTCCACGTTCGTGAGCGAGCCGGCGATGTAGGTGTACGCCTCGTTCCGGAAGTCCGCGCCCGTGTCGCCGGTGACCTTCTGCTGCTCGTCGGTGTAGTTGAGCAGCTCGACGAAGCGCTTCGTCGACTCCTCGTAACGCTGCTGCTTGAAGAGCGCCCAGGAGTACTTGTAGAGAGCGACGCCGAAGAGCGGCGGCTTCTTCCACTTCATCGACTGGACGTAGGCCGACGACGCGCGGTTGTAGCCCCAGACGCTCCCCGGGTCCTCCTTGGTCACGCCGCTGCCGAAGTCGAGCTGGTCGAACTCCCAGTTGCCGATCTGCCACCAGATTTCCGCGACGTACTTCGGGTCCTCGCCCTGACGGAGCGCCGTCTGCGGGATGTACTTGCAGTCAGAACCGAAGAACGGATCCTGGAACACCGTCTCGGGGTTCGTCTTCCGCGGCGACTTCGCGTCCTTGTACTTGTTGCGCCAGGCCGTCCAGAACGCCTCCTCGTGATCCTGGGGCATCGGCTTGATCGTGTCCTTCTCGGGATCCTTCGGATCGGGCGGAGTCGGATACGGGTAGTGGTTGATGCAGACCAGCGAGCGCCAGACCTGCATCGCCTCGGGGATGCGGCCCGAGTCATTGAGGGCGTGGCCGAGGAAGTAGTAGATGCCCGCGATCTCGCGGTACTTCGGGTACTCGTTGATCACGCGCTTGTAGAGACGGATGGCGTCCTTCAGGCCGATCTCGACCGGCTCGGTCGCCTCTTCGGAACGCGCGCGCTCCTCGTAGAGGGCAGCGAGACGGTACATCGCGTCCGGCGTCGCCTCGGGCTGCGCGCGCGCACCGGCGTAGACGGCGATGAACTCCTCGAGTCGCTTGATCGCGATCTCGCGCGCCTTCTTGAGCTCGGCCTTCTCGATTGCGATCTCGCGATCGAGGCCCGATAGGACTTCTCTCTTCTTCGACTCGTAGTGGAGGCGAATGATGGTCGTGACGGTGTCGCGATAGTCCTTCGCGCCCTTCTCGTAAGCGTCGACCTCGTCCTTGAGCGCACCGAGCGCTGCGACCTGGGCCGGCGTCGGAGGGGGCGGCGGCGGGTTCATCTTGCGCGCCACCGGCGCAGCCATCGTGGGCGACGTGTCCGTGCCCCCGTCGCCACTGCTGGTGACGGCGGACGCGCCGGCATCACCGCTCGACATGGACGACGTGGACGTGGACGGCGCGCCGGCATCGGCTCCCGTGATGCCCTTGGGCGCTGGCTTGGCCGGTGCGGGCTTCGCCGGTGCGGGCTTCGCGGGCGCCGGCTTTGCGGGCTGTGCGGAGACGCTGGAGACCGCGCCGGGCAACGCGACCGCGGACGCGATCAGAGCTGCGAAGAAAGCCTTCTTCATCGTGGTTGTCATTCGCGTGCTCTCACTGCTTGCCGGAGGGCTTCGAGGCCTCACCCGTGTCGTCGAGGACCTCGCGCAGCTCCTCGTCGAGTAGCTGCTCCTCACGCGCGCGCTCCGTCTGGAGGTTGTGAACGCGGTCGAGCTCCTCCTCACGAACCTCCCACGCCTGCTCGGTGATACCGACATCGGCGCGGAGGATGATCCCGCGAACCTTGTCGCGGACGAAACCGAAGTTGCGCTTCGCCACCTGGCCGACGAGGTCGTGGGCTTCCACGTCGTACGCGCCGAGCGTCATGTTGAAGCCGTTGATCTTGACGCGCTCCGCCTCGACCTTGTTCTGCACCTCGGTGATGCGCGCCCCGACCTGGCGTTCGAGCTCTGCGAACTGCTGCACGAGCTTGTCCTCGACGGCGCGCGACTGCTCGAGCGCTGAGCGTACCTTCGAGGCGTAGCGCTGCGCGCCGCCCCCGCCCTGGCCTTGCGACGCGAGCTGCACCTCGCGCTCCAGTGCATCGCGGAACTGAACGCGCGCGACGGCGTCGTTCTGGTAACGAGCGTCGCCGATGCCGATCTGGGCCCGACCGATCTCGATCTGCCTGCGCAGCTCCACGATCTCACCTTGACGCTGCTTCAGCAGACGCTCGTTCTCGTCGAGCTCCGTGTTGAAGCGCGTGACGTCGGACGGAGAACGGGCAACCCCTCGCTGCGCGTCCTCCTTCATCATGCGGCGCAGGCCGTTGATCGTCGCGTTCAGGTAGTCGATCTCGACGACGCGACGAGAGAGCTCTTGCGAGACGTTGTTCCACTGCTTGGCGCCGGCGTAGTCGCGCTCGGCGAACTCCCCGCTCGAGATCGGAAGGCCGGAGATCAGGCCCTGCGCCTGGCGACGTTGCTCACGGACCTGCTGGATGTCGCCCTGGAGATCGCGCGGCTCCTCGTCGTCCATCCCCTTCGCGATCTGGAGGCGCATCTTGGAGATGCGGTTCAGGAGGGCGAGCGCACGCTCCTCGCCCGCCTGGAGCTCGGGGAAGGCGCGCACGCGGTTCGTCGCGTTGAGGATGATGTTGAGCTTGTCGATCAGGAGGTAGCTCTGACGGATGAGCGTCTTGCACTGGTTGACGTCATCGATGACTGCGAAGGCCATCGGGCCGTCCTCCGCGTCGCGGGCCCAGCGGATCACCATCGGCGGCAGCTGCTCGTTCTGATCGAGCATGTCGAGCTGCTGCTGCGAGAGCTTTTGGTAGAAGACCGCGACGTCGGTGTTCTTCAAGAACTCGGTGACCTGGTCGCGCTTCGGCTCGTACTCGCTGCGAACGCCGATGTAGAGCTGGAGCGCTTTGTCGAATGCGCCCGCGCGCAAAAGCAAATCGGCGCGCAGCAGCGTTCCGTCCGCG
>JANXVA010000296.1 GCA_025351875.1 Myxococcales bacterium
CGTGGCGTCGCTCGATCGCGCGCAGCTTCTCGACACCGGGCAGCGCCGCCAGCTCGTCCATGTCGTGCGTGAGGACGAGCGTGCCGCGCGCCGGTGTCGACGGCTGCCCGAGCGAGACGCCTCGGAGGATCTCCGCGCGCATCCGATCGACCACCCCACACACCGGGTACTCGGGAAACGACGCAGCGGGCGCGGCCGCTCTTGGCGCGCGCGTCGCACGCACCGCCCCCGCGACGCGCAAGAGGGCGGCGCGAACGGGGAAGGGCACCACTCCGTACGAGACCGGCAGCCTGCTGTAGAGCGGCTGCGAGAGGTCGACGTAGCTCTCGTCGAGGCAGCGTGCCTCCCAGTCGAAGAACGGGAACCCCGCCTCCACCTGGCCGCCGCGCGCGACGAGGAGCGCGCCGGTCACCTCGTCCGAGGCGATCGAGGCCAGCACCTCGTCTCCGGGACCGACCTCGAGCGCGCTCACCGGGAGCTCGAGGGAGTCGAACGCGTGCTCGTGGGGGGCGCCGCCGAAACGAACGCGCGCAGAGGCGACGGCTACGCCATGACGACGCACGGAGACGCGCCGGTGGAGCGACGCGACATCGTCGGGAGACGCATGGGTGACGTAGGCCGTGCTGAGCGGGCCGCGATCAACGAGCATCATCGCCGAGGGAAGGATCGAGCTGCTTGGCGATTCGACCGCTCGCACCGACGACGAGCGAGTAAGGCGGGACGCTCTTGTGGACGATGGCGCCCGTGGCGATCACGGAGTGATGACCGATGCGGACGCCCGGGGCGATGATGACGGCCGGCATGATCCACACGTCGTTCTCGATCACGGTCGGGTACTGCTTCTCGGGATAGAGACGGCGCAGCGTGGTGGGTGTGGGGATCACCTGATGCGCCGTGATGATGACGCGCGCTCCGATCGCGGTGCGATCACCGATCTCGATGAGGTGCGGATAGAGCTTGTCGAAGAGGACCCCCTCGCCGATGAAGACGTCCTTGCCGACCTTGACGCCGAAGCGACGGTAGAGCGCGGCGCGTCCCCTGTCCGACGGGCAAACGTTCGCGAGCGCGTTGAGCGCGACGCGACGTACCATCGTCAGCATTCCCGGCTCGGTCATAAGGCGGCATTGTGCGTGAGCTTCAGGGTGGAGGCCAGCGATAGATGGTGGGCTCGGACGAGCGGCGTTAGGCTTGGGAGCGTGAGCGAGGCCCTCCTCAGCAGCCGCACGCTGGCGTCCTCGCCCGGGTCCGCAGGAGCCGTGGTCGCACGGCCCGCGAGCGCGCGCTCGGCGACGGCGATCACGCTGACGTGGCTCGTCCGCCTGCGCTGGGGCTTCTTCGTCGGGCAAGCGGCGACGGTCGTCGGCGCTCGCTACGTGCTCGATGTCGAGGTGCCGATCGGTGCGCTCGCCGGGGTGGTCGCGGCGTCGGGCGCGTCGAACCTCGCGCTCGGCGTGTGGGCTAGGAATCAGCAGAGCCCGAGCGACGCCGCGCTGGGGGGCGTCTTCGCGCTCGATACGCTGCTGCTCACCGCGCTCCTCTACTTCTCGGGTGGACCGGCGAATCCGTTCAGCGTCTTCTACCTCGTCCACGTGACCATTGCCGCGGTGGCGCTCGGGATGCGCTGGGCCGCGCTGGTGGTGGTCCTGTCCGTGGGATCGTACGCGACGCTCTTCTTCGCGCACGTGAACGTTCCCGCGATGGAGCACGCGCATCACAGCGGCACGGCCTTCTCGGTCCACCTCCAGGGCATGTGGGTCGCTCTCACCATCGCGGCCTCGCTCATCGCCATCTTCGTGACGCGCGTGTCCGGCGCGCTCCGCGCCCGCGAGGCCGAGCTCCTCCACACGCAGGAGCTCGCTGCGCGCAACGAGAAGCTCGCCTCGCTGAGCACGCTCGCGGCAGGCGCCGCCCACGAGCTCGGCAGCCCGCTCGGCACCATTGCGATCGCGGCCAAGGAGCTCGAGCGATCCATCCGGAGCGCTCCCGACGAAGCGATCGCCGACGCACGTCTCATCCGCGACGAGCTCGAGCGGTGCCGCGCGATCGTGCGCCGGATGAGCGCGAGCGCAGGACAGACGCTCGGCGAGCTCGCCGCGCCGACCACCACCACCGCGGTCGTCGCGGCGCTACGCGAGCGAATGGGTGACGCCGCGCTCGTCGGGGTCGACGTCCAGATCTCCGATGCGCCGTTCGAGGCCCCGCTCCACGGCCTCGTGCAGGTCCTCGCGAACCTCCTTCAGAACGCGCTCCACGCCACGCAGGAGGGCGGCACACCGGTGGTCCTCGCCGCGGACGCCGCGGCCGGCACGGTGCGCTTCACGGTGGTCGACCACGGCCGCGGCGTTGCGCGAGAGGATCTCGATCGGGTCGGCGAGCCGTTCTTCACGACCAAGCCGGCCGGGCAAGGGATGGGGCTCGGGCTCTTCCTCGCGCGCGCGTTCGCCGATCGCTGCGGAGGCGAGCTGGTGTTCGCCTCCGAGGAGGGGAAGGGGGCTCGCGTGACGCTCTCCCTCCCGATCGAGGCCTGGAGACCCGCAGGAGGTGGCGCATGACGAACGCGGCGTCGGTGCTCGTCGTCGACGATGACGAGACGTTCCGCACGAGGCTCGTTCGCGCCTTCGCGTCGCGTGAGTACGACGCGCAGGGCGCGCGCGACGGCGAGGAGGCCATCGCGCTCGCGAGGAAGGAGAGCCCGGAGTACGCGGTCGTCGATCTGCGCATGCCCGGGATGTCGGGGCTCGACGTCGTGCGCGAGCTCAAGGCGATCGACGCGATGACGAACATCGTGGTGCTGACCGGCTATGGCAGCATCGCGACGGCGCTCGAGGCCGTCCGTCTCGGCGCGACGCACTACCTGACCAAGCCGGCCGACGTCGACGACATCTTGGCCGCTTTCGATCGCGCGAGCCGCCTGCCGACCGAGCCCGCGGTCGTCGCGCACAACGTGCCGACGCTGGCCCGTGCGGAGTGGGAGCACATCAACCGGGTCCTCACCGATTGCGGCGGAAACATCACGCAGGCCGCGCGCCTGCTCGGGCTCCACCGCCGGAGCTTGCAGCGGAAGCTCTCGAAATACCCCAATTCGCGCTGATTCGGCCCGCGACGATATGACGCGGGGAGCGGCGTACGCGCGCGCGGTAGACTGAGAGTCACTCATGGGCGCGCGCACTCACCGGTCTCTCCTGACGATCGCCCTGGGCGCCGGGCTGCTCGTGGGAGGCTGTGGCGGGGGAGGCGCCGGCGACCCTGGACCTGTCGCTGCAGAGCCGGCCTCGACCGTCACGAGCGACTCCGGTGACTACCAAATATCCGTGTATAGCGCACCCGAGGCCCAGCCGACCCGCGGCGTGAACACCCTCCGGATGGTCGTGACGCGCGTAGGTGACGGCGGTCCGGCCATCGGCCTCCAGCTCGACGTCGTCCCGTGGATGCCGGCGATGGGACACGGCGCGTCGGTCAAGCCTTCCGTGCAGGCCGAGGTGGCGCCAGGCGTCTTCACGGTCACGA
>JANXVA010000312.1 GCA_025351875.1 Myxococcales bacterium
CTCGCCCGAGCCGAAGGTCACGACCCAAGTTTTGTCGCCGGACGAGAGGAGCCCGTTGGGCGCGCCGAGGTCGGCCGCCTTCGCGAGCGTGGTCAGCTTCTTCGCCTTGTCGATCGCGTAGACGGCGTCGGTGCCTGCGGGCGCGAAGCCCGTGGCTGTGGCCTTCATGCCCGTATCGGAGACCAGGACGCGGCCGTCCGAGGTGACCGCGAGATCGTTGAGGAAGACCGCACCCGGCACCTTCACATCGCCCGAGGGCGCGCCGGTCTTGCGGTCGAAGATGCGCACGGTGTCGAGGTCGGCGACGTAGAGTAGGTCACCGATGATCGCCATGCCTTTCGGCGCGTTCAGCGTGACCTTGTTCTTGCCGCCCTCGATCCACTTGAGGGTCGCGCCAGCGCCGTCCGGGGTGAACTTCGAGATGAAGCCGTTGCCGTCGGCGTCGAGCGGCTTACCGTTGATGTTGCTGACGAGGTAGAGATCGCTCGTGTCGTCGTAGAGGACGGACTCGGGAGTCGCGAGGCCGACGTTCTTGAACGTCACGACCGGCTCCTTCTTCGCGCCGGCGCTCGCGGGAACGGCAGCGCTCGGCGTGGCGGAAGCGGCGCTCGCGGCGGTCGGCAGCGCTGCGGACGCGGCGCCGGAGGGCGACGAGGACGACGCCATCGCCTGGCCCGGGTCGTCCTTCCTGCACGCGAACGAAGCGAGCGCGACGAGGACGACGAGCGAGGTGGCGAGCGATGGACGGACCATTTGCGGCGTCTCCGAAGTGAAGGTTCGTGCGCCTTCTACCTCGCGACGGTGCCCCGCGTCGACCCTGCGCGCGACCGAGCTGCCCCGAGCCGCAGCAGGCTCTACCGACGGACCAGGCGTTCCATCACCTTGCGCATCTCGGGCGTGAGCTTCGCGGGCTTCATGGCGCGGTCCACGAACACGTGCACGAAGTATCCGATCGCGCACAGCTCCTCGCTCCCGCGCCGGAAGATCCCGACGCCCCAGCGCACGCTCGACGCCCCGAGGTTCTCGATCCGGAGGCCGGCGTCGACGTCCTCGGGGAACGCGATGGTCCGCAAGAAGCGGCACTTCGACTCGACACACAGACCGACCGTCGCGCCCTTCTTGATGTCGAGTCCGGCCTCGGCGATGAGCCATCGGTTGATGACCGTGTCGAAGTACGAGTAGTAGACGACGTTGTTGAGATGTCCGTAGACGTCGTTGTCCATCCAGCGCGTGGGGATGTGCGCGAAGTGAGGGAAGTCCCGCCGCGTGTCCTCCGGCATCGCCGGCTTCTCGCTCTTCGTCATCTCGTGCTCCATTCCAGGGGTGTCAGGCCGGCGATTTCAGCTTCATCGCGCCGTGGAAGAGCGCGGCGAGCTCGGGCTCGGCGACGGGGACCGGCGCGTTGTCGAGGAGCCGCTTCTGCACGATCGTTCCACGCACGAGGGCATCGACGTCGCCTTCAGCGTACCCGATCGCCGAGAGCCCATGGGGGATGCCCGTGGCTCTCATCATGCGCTCGAGCGTCGCGCCGAGCACCTCGCCGGCGTCGGCGAGACCGGCACCACGAACGTCCGCACCGAGCAGCGTCGCCCCTTCGAGATGACGCTCCGGAGACGCTCGTGCGGTGAAGCGAAAGACGCTCGGGGCGTTCAGCACGACCGACACGCCGTGAGGCACCATCGGCGCGCCCTCCGGATAGCCCGGCATCTGGAAGCCTCTGACGAGGCCCGCCACCGCGTACGCCATCCCGTGTGGCAGGTGCACGCCCGCGTTGCCGAACGCGATCCCGGCAAGCGTCGCCGCCCAGGCGAGCGTCTCTCGCGCCTCCGTATCGGTGGCATCGCGAACCGCGCGCTCGAGGAACCGGCCGCCCAGGCGCAGCGCCTCGAGGCTCCCCAGGTCGCTCCACGGGTTTGCGCCCTGGCTCATCGGTCGCGACGTCGGGCGATCGGGACGAGGACGCAGGTGATGAGGACGCGCCGTGTACGACTCGAGCGCGTGGCAGAGCACGTCGAAGCCGCTCGCGGCGACGACGCTCGCCGGGAGCGTCGCCGTGCACGACGGATCGACGAGCGCTAACGACGGACGCAGGCGCCGCGAGGCGATACCCGTCTTCGCCTCGAGCGCGAGCACGTCACACACCGCGATCCCCGTCGTCTCGCTGCCCGTTCCGCACGTCATCGGGCACGCGATGTGAGGAGGAAGCGGCCCGGGCACCGGCTCCCCCGCGCCGACGGGCTTGTTCACGTACGTCAGAAAGTCGGCCGGGTAGGTCGCATAGAGGATCGCTGCCTTGCACGTGTCGATCACCGACCCGCCGCCGACGGACACGTACGCATCGAAGCGACCCTCCCGCGCGAAGCGAGCGGCTGCGAGGAACGACGCGTCGGTTGGCTCGATCGCGACCTCGTCGTACACCACGACGTCGAAGCCGGCGGCCTCGAGCGACGCGCGCGCCGTGGACACATGCGGGAGCGCCGCTACGATGCGATCCGTGAAGAGCGCCACGCGCTTCGCATCCCGTGCACTCTGCACGCGTGTATGGTCACCGACCTCCGCGAGCGAGCCCGGCCCGAAGACCACGTTCGAGGCGTCGATCGAGAAGACCTGATCCCCCGCATCCGTCATCCACCCATGCGCGCAGGCCATCGATCGGATGCTCCTCTATTCGCAGTACTGCGCGCAGACGGCCGTGACGCAGCCATCTCTGGCGCCGGCGAGCTGCTTGCAGCGAGCGGCCTGCGCGTAGCAGCCCTCGAGGCAGTTGCAGTCGAGCTTCGAGCAAGTATGCGCGCAGTCGTCGAGCAAAGACGTGCACGTCAGCTCGGCGTGGCGCTCAACCTCCTGGATCTCGCAGAACCCTCCGAACTCCTTGAACGACTCGCACTGGCACTTCGGCGACGGGGCCGCGGCCATGCAGTTGATGCACGTCTCCGTGCCCGCCCGCGTCCACGCGGAGCGCACCTCGCAGGCCTTGCGAACGTCGTTCACGCCGTTGTTACGGGGCGGTTCCGAGTCGGTCGCGCACGCCGCCAGTAGCGTCAGCCCGACCAGCGAAAAAGGAAGGAGCGCACGCGGGAAGAGCTGCACGCAGCACAACCTTCCACGAGAGCGCTCCAGTTTCAAGCGAGCACGCGTTCGCCACGCGGCCGAGCTCCCGCCGACGCCGTTGCGTGGGCGGGCTCTCGTGCCCCGTGCGTGGCAAAACGAGCCGATTCGGCCCGCGTGCTTCCTACTTGTTCAGCTTCTGGCGCGCGTCGCCCTGGAGCTCGCGGGCCTTGCCCTCGGCCTGCATCTGCTCGTTGCCGATGACCGCGCCGACACGGTTCTTGATCGCGCCGGTGACCTCCTCGACGGCACCCTTGACGCGCTCGCCGGCCTTGGCGGCCTCCTGCTTGGCCTGCCCCTCGAGCTCCTTGGCCTTGCCCTCGGCTTCCATCTGCTCGTTGCCGATGACCTTGCCGATGGTCTTCTTGATCTTGCCGCCAACCTCTTCAGCAGCGCCCTCTCCGCGGTTCGTCGCGTTCGTGCTCATGATGAATAGTCTCCGTAGGGGTAGGGATTGAAGCCCGCGCGGGATGCGCGGTCTGGCGGCCACCGTCGCAAGCGACGTGCCGACTTCTCACGTTCGAGCTCGAGCGCGTCGTCGGATTGCCAGGACCGTCAGCGCGATTGCCGCAGCCGCGAGGGAGGGCGCCTCTCCGCCAGAGCTACCGGCCAGGCGGCAACTGCAACGCGAGGCGGGCGTCGAACGCCGCGAGTGTCGGGTTGCCGCGCGGCGCGATGGCGGACGACGCGCTGGACGACCTCCACGGGAAGCTTGCCCGTGACCACCGTCGCTCCCTGCCGCAAGGAGGGCAGCCCTCCCGAGCGCCCGACGGCGGGGCCTCCGCTCCCGCCGCCCGAGGACGTCGACAGCGAGGAGAGCGTCGACGGGACGACGTCGGCTCCGAGGGTCGCGAGATCGTTCTCCGAGAGTCCACTCACGCCGCCAGGACACGGATCGCAGGAGCTCGACGGCCACGCGTACTCGGGCGCCGATCGCGGCGAGAGCGCGAAGGCCAGCGCGAGGAGCGCGGAGTGGAGAAGACGGGTGCGCGACATCCCGAGAAGCTATCGCGAGGATGGCTGAAAAAGGGCCCGGGAACTTTCGCGCACCCGGCGCTGTCGTTACTGGCATGCGACGAGCCTTTCCCTTCGTTTTCGCGGGTGCAGCAGCCGTGGCCTCGGTCCTCGCCGTCGCGGGTCCGGCCCGGGCGGGTGACTCCGCGAACGCGTGCGTGGCCATCCAGAGCGCGGAGATGTCGACCGGCCTCGCGTTCGACGTGCAGAACGCGTGTGAAAAGAAGCTCGCGTGCGCGCTCACCTGGACGCTCACTTGCTCGAATGCCTCCGGCAAGACCACGAGCACCGCGAAGCAGGAGGCTCGCTTCGTGCTGTCGGCCTCGGATACCCATCACACGACCGGCTCGGCGGCCTCGTGCAAGGACAGCTGGAAGATCGAGGACGTGAGCTGGGACTGCGCGCCGGCCAGCAAGTGAGCTGACGACGTCGGCGCGCCCGCCTTGCGCCAGGCGTCGATCGCGGCCATACGTGCGGCCGATTCATGGCTACCGCACGCATCCGCATCTGGCGCTCCGCTTTTCTGATCTCGCTCGCGTCCTTCGTCGCGCTGCCAGCAT
Organism: Myxococcales bacterium; assembly: GCA_025351875.1. GTDB lineage: Bacteria > Myxococcota_A > Polyangia > Polyangiales > Polyangiaceae > Labilithrix. Next base: position 4,683 of record JANXVA010000312.1, read on the forward strand.
GCTCGGCCGCGAAGGGCAGCTCCATCGCGGACGGCGCGGACGGCGGTCCGGACGGCGCAACGACGGACGCCTCGATCAAGGCCGACGGTTCGACGACGACGACCGACGCCGCGACGAAGGATGCGTCGGTCGCCGAGACCTCGACGGGCGAGTGCTCGGGCGAGGCCACGCAGACGGCGTGCGTGAGCTGCTGCTCGAAGGCTCACCAGGACGGCGCCGGGGCCTACCTCGTCGCGACCATCGACTGCATGTGCCTCCCCGCGAACTGCGAGAAGGACTGCGCCTCGACGCTCTGCAACGCCGACAACCCGAAGAGCCCCGACGCGGCTTGCACCACGTGCGTGAACGGAAAAAACGGCGCGTGCGCGCAGTCGATCAAGAGCGCATGCACGGCCGATCCGGACTGCGTCGCGTTCGACGCGTGCGTCGGCGAGTCGAGCTGCGCCACGAAGTAGGTCAGCGACCTTCGATGCGCGCCAGCACCGCGCGCGCCGTCGAAGAGAGCCCCTCCCCATCGAGCGCCGCCTCGATCGGGCGCATCGCCCGAGCGATCTCGTACGCCTTCACGCGCGCAGCGTGGCCGAGGTCGTGCCACGCGGGATGGTACCGAAGCTCGTCTCGCGCGCGCGGCCGGTAGGCACCGGCAACCTGCTCGACGAGGACCTCCTCGTCGCGCTCCTCGGCAGAGCCTGATCCAGAGCCGGGAGGCTGCGTCATGACTCGAGCCCTTCCTCGAACGAGACGCCGGCTTTCCGGAGGCACTCGGCGAGCATGCGACGCGCCCTGGTGAAGTTCTGGAGGAACGTGTTGAGGCGCATCCCGATCGACGTCGCGAGCTCGTCATCGGTGCGCCCGCCCTCGAAGGCGAGGCGGATCGTCATCGCCTGACGAGGCTTGTCCGGGAGCTGGGAGTGGCACCGCGCGAGCACCTCGCGGAGCATCGGATCAGGGCCGCTCTCCGTGAGGTCGACCTGCTCGGCCATCGCGAGCGCGCGCTCGAGGTCCTCCTCGGGGACCGGTCGCGACTTCGTCCTTCGCAGCTCGCTCACCGCGAGGTTGCGAGCGATCCGGATGCCGAGGCGGAGGAGGCCGTTGGGGCGTCCGTCCGCAACGAAGCGAGGCGCCACCTGCCACACGCGCAGGAGCGCCTCCTGGAGGACCGACTCGACGTCGAGCACGCTCGCGAACGAGCGGAGGCTGCTGCGAATCGTCCCCTCCGCCCCCGCCATCCAGCGCCCGAAGGCGCGGGTGTCCCCCGAAAGGATGGCAGGGATGTGGGCATCGAGGTCCATGGTCATCATGCGCGTCTCAGCGCGTGTACAGCACCCAGGCGAGGATAGCGGCGAGCACGAACACCAGGGCGACGAGCGCGCCGATCACCATCGCGAGCCACCGCCGCGAGCCCGCCGGCCTGGTCAGTGGCGCGCCGGACGGCGCGCTCATCCCGATGGAGCGAGGCGCAGCCTCACTCTCCTGCTTCGTCCGGATGGTCGGCGGCTGGCCGTACCCGGGCTGCGGGAGCACAGGCCTCGCAGCCTGCTCCTGCGGCAGCGCCTGCTGTGCGGGCGGCGCGGGCGGCAGCGGCGCGGTGATGCGCTGTGCCTCGGGCACCTGCGGAGCGACCGAAGGAGCGCGCAGGGTGACCGAGCGCGTCTCGTCCTCGAAGGACTCGGCCGCCTGGGCCGGCGGAGGGAGCGTGTCGCGCTCTTCGGACCGCGGAGCGCTGATCGGGAACGCGGAGGACGGCGTGAAGATGCCGCCCGTGCGCGTCGCCATCGTCTGATCCTCGTCCGCGTCGTCGGCGTCGCGGCTCGGCGCCATCGGTCGCCCAGCCGCGGGACGGGGTGCCGGCATGCCTGCCGCATGACGAGGGGGCGCCATACCCGGCGGCATCGACATCGCGCGCGGCGGCGCGAACATGTTGGACGACTGCGCCATCGCCGCCAGCGGGGATCCGAGAAGCTGCGCCATCGGGGCGGGCGCGGCGGTACCGAAGCTCGCCATCGACGTCCCGTACGGGAGCTCCTGCGGGACCTCCTCGTGGCGCGTGCCGAGCCGCGGGTCGACGCTGCGGTCGTCGTCGATCGCGATCCACGAGGTCTTGCGCGTGGCGATCTGGAAGACGAGGCCGATGCTCTCGATCTCGCGATCGATCTCCTGCACCGCCTTGCCGATGCTCCAGCGCATCTCGAGGTCGGCGACGCGCTCGCGGGCGTAGAGCTTCACGACGGCGGGGTTCCCCTCGCCCGGGTCGGAAGGCGCGATCTGGATGCGCTGCTCCCACACGCCGCGCGCGAGCTTGCCGCGCACGACGAGCTCGCCGCCCGCCGGGCGGACCTGGAGCGCCGCGAGGACCGGCGACCCTGCAAACACGTCGGGTACGTGCTCGGGGCAGTGCTCGACGACCGCGTCGCCGCTGATGACGAGATCGGTGAGCACCGGCGCGCGCGTCTTGTCGACGAGGCACTTCGCGGACTTCTCTGCGTCCTCGTCGAGACCGACCAGCACCTCGGCGCCGCGCCCCGCGCGAGAGAGCGACACGGCGAGCGTGCGGTTCACGCCCGAGCCGACGCCCACCACGTGCATTCTGCACGATTCGGGGAGGCTCTCGTGGAGGAGCGTGACGATCTGCTCCTCGCCTCCGACATAGCCGTCGGTGACGAGCACGACCTGACGCTGCGCGCCCGGACGGAGGCCCTGGAGCGCGTCGACGATCGCCGAGTACATCTCGGTGCCGCCGTTCGCCTTCCGCTCCATGACCCAGTGGATGGCCTTTTCCTTCTCGCGCTTGGTGCCGGGCACCGGCGACCGCGTGTAGCGGTTCGGACGCATGGAGAACTCGATCACCTCGAGGCGGTCGATCTCCGAGAGCGAGTCGATCAGCGCGGCGACGACGCGCTTGCCCTGCTCCAGCGGACCGCCGTCCATCGAGCCGCTCGTGTCGAGGAGGACGATGAGATCACGGGGCACCGCCGCGTAGCCGGCGTCGGGCGCGGGCGGAACGATCGAAAGGAGCGCGTACGCCTCACGGCTGTTCGCGACGCCGGCGCCGTGGCGGGCGACCTGAACGGAGAGCCCGACGTCGTGCTTGGCGACCGCCCAGCGCACGACGACGTCGCGGTCGAGGCGAGCGCCCGCGAGGTCGAGCAGCTCGACGACGCCGTCGGCGCGCGTCTGGAGCCGGTGCGAGGGCGACTCGACGCGACGGCCGTTCGTGATCGCGTCGGCGATCTTGACCTCGAGGTGCACGCGCCCGCGGACGCTGCCCTCGGCCAGCTCGACGTGCGAGGCCTTGCGATCCTCGGCGCTGACGTTCGCGCCGATGTAGCGCGGGCCGATCACGGTCGGGAAGCGGAGCTCCCACTCGCCCTCGGGCTTCCAGGCGAGGCGCTGGTCGATCGTGATCTGGGCCACGATCGTGCAACGCGGCGGGATGTTGCCGATCTCCTGCGTGAAGATGTCGGCCTTGTCCTGCTCGAGGAGCGCTGCGGTCTTGCCCTGGACGATCGCCTCCTCGAAGCGCGCGCGGGCGCGCTCCTTGCGATCGACCTTGCCGGAGATGGTGCGCGTCCCGATCGTGAACGCGTACCCGCTCACGGCGCCGTCGGCGGGGAGCGGCATCTTGTAGGTGACGCGGAGCGTGTCGTCGTACGGGTTCTCGAACGTCTGCTCGAGCACGACGCGTGCGAGCCCACCGCCAGCCTCGACGCGCAGCTTCGCGGACACGAGCGGCAGCGAACGCCCGTCGGGCGTGAGCAGCTCGGGCGAACGAGCGGGGTGCGAGGAGGATTTGTCGTCGGGCGAGCGGACGTCTTGCATCCGGTAGGGCGAGGTAGAGGAGGAAGAAGTCCAGGCTAGCGTCATTGGCGGGCGACCTTTCGTTTGCGGTTCACACGGCCAACGCAGTTCGCCTGGGCGCTGGTGACAAAGAAAACGAACGGGTCCGACCGATTCCGTAAGTGGCCTGACTTCAAGAGCTTACGGCCGAGCTTACGTGTGCGGAGGTATCGGCATTGCAAGGTGGTTCCGCATGGCCACTCTCTCCACGACGGCATGGGTGCTCCACGAGCTCGGGCTCGCGGCAGGCTTCGGCGGAAACCTCTTCGGGCAGCTCGCGCTGAACCCCGCGGTCGCGGAGATCCAGTCCCAGCGCGAGCGTGGCAAAGTCACCCACGTGGCGTGGGACCGCTACAAGGTGCTCAACGGGGCGTCGCTCGCATTGATGGCCGGCACGTGGTTCGCGGAACGCGCGCTCCACGGAAGGCGCGCGCTCGGTGGTTCGTCGCCGGCGCTCACGGTCGTCAAGGACGTGCTCGTCGGCGGCGCGCTCGCGACCGGCATCGGTTCGATGGTCGTTGGACGGCTGCTCGACAAGGAGGTGGCCACGAGCAACGAGCCGCTCCGCATCGACAGTCGCCCGTCGTCGGAGACGCGCCGCCGCGTGGAGCGCCTGCAGCGCCTCTCCGCCGACGTTGGACGAGCGAACATCCTCGTGAACGCCGCGATCCTCGGGATCAGCGCGCTGCTCGCTGTCCGATCGCGCTGAGCGGATCCTCCTAGCGCAGCCACTCGCCGAAGCGCTCGCCGATCATCAGGCTCGCGAGGTTCGTGTTCGAGCTCGTGATGGTCGGCATCAGGCTCGCGTCGGCGACGAACAGGTTCTCGATGCCACGCACACGCCCGCGCCCATCGGTCGCGGCGGTGTCGTCTGTGTCGGGGCCCATCGGGACGGTGCCGCACGGGTGGTAGCCCGAGCCCGAGATCTGCTCGAGCGCGCCGTTGAATTCGCCCTTCGCGTCGAATGGCGCGCGCCGGGGATAGACGGGGCGCGCCAGCGAGGAGACCGCGGTCGTCTTCGACAGCCGCCCGATCCACCGGAGCGCCTCGCGCATCGCCCTGCGATCGCTCTCGTCGCCGAGGAGGTTCGCGGAAATCACCGGCGCATCCCCGGGGCGCGTCGTCTCGAACCGAAGCCGACCGCGCGAGATCGATTTGCCGACCACCGCCGCGATCGTGACAGCCGCGAGCGGCATCCGAGGTAGCGGTATGAACGACCCTGGCTGCAGCTGCATGTCGTTCGCGCCCATGCCTCCGGTCGATCGATAGCGACATGTCGTCTGGATGAGCGGGTGATCGACCCGCGCCATCCCCGACTTGTGCGGCAAGAAGAAGATCGCGATGCCCGGATGGTCGAGCAAGCGCGCACCGACGCCGGGGATGTCTCGGACGAGCTCGACGCCGAGCCGCGCCACGTCGGCCGCGGGGCCGAGCCCGGAGCGCAGGAGGATCCCCGGCGTCGCGATGGCCCCTGCGGAGAGCACCACGCGGTCGCCGCGCATCTCGAACACACGACCATGCCGCTCGACCTCGAGCGCGACGACGCGACGGTTCGCGAGGATCAGCCTTCGCACCGAGGTATCGGCCTGGATCGTGAAGTTCCGTCGCGCCCGCACGGCGGCGCCGAGATACGCGCGCGCCGCGCTGATGCGCTGGCCGTCGATCTTGTTCATCGCATGCGGGCCGACGCCGGTGGTCGTCGGGTCGTTCGTGTCGGCGCAGGTCGGGAAGCCGAGCTCGACACATGCCTCCACGAACGCCGCCTGCCACGTCACGAGCTCCGCGGGCGTGTGCCGGCGGATGGGGATCGGTCCGCTTTGCCCATGCCACTCGTTGTCGACGTCGAGGTCGGTCTCGAGCCGCTTGAACGCGGGGAGACACTGCTCCCAGGACCACTCCGGGAGCCCGAGCGAGGCCCATTCGTCGTAGTCGTACGGCATGCCGCGGAGGGCGATACACGTGTTCACCGCCGAGGAGCCGCCGACCACCCGCCCGCGCGGGAACCCCATCGAGAGCGCGCTCCACCACCTGTGGTCCGTCGCGCGATAGGAGTAGCCCCAGTCGTGGCCGTGGAGCGCGTTCTGGCGGCCGTCGCGGAGCGCATCGGGCAGCACCTCGGGTCGCTCCGCAGCCTGAACGTAGTCGGGGCCCGCTTCGACCAGAACCACCTCATGCCGCTCGGACTCGGTGAGTCGCGATGCGATCACCGATCCGGCAGAGCCCGCACCTACGACGATCGTGCGCATCGACGAATGGTCAGGGGAGAATCGTGACGGCGATGTCGTCGTAATGAAGGGTCTGCGCCAGCCCGTCCGGGGCGTAGAAGGCGCCGACGAGGATCTTCAGGGCGCCTCGCGCGTAGGTGTTCTTCTCGCAGAGGGCATGCCGAACACGTTCTCGTCCATCGCGAACAGACCGTCGAACATGAAGACGTCGATCACCGAAGCGCGGTTGTTCTCGTCGATCTCGAGGCGCATCAGCGAGACCCCGCGGTTCGGCGGCCCGGACTTCATCGACCACGAGGAGCATGCGCGGCCGCATCGGCCGTAGAAGCTAACACAGCGTGAACCGCGCCGCCGGGCGGCTACTTCGTGACGATGCGCAGCCCGCGGCTGATGAGCGGCTGGATCGTGTCGAGGTTCGAGATCGCGCAGCCCTCGACGTTGAGCGTCTTCAGGTCGGTCATGCCCTTGAGCGGGCTCACATCGGTGACCGTCGTGTTCTTGATGCTGAGGACCTTCAGCTTCTTCAGCTTCTCGAGCGGCTTCAGATCCGAGACCTGCGTGTTGTCGAGCTGCAGCTCCGTGAGGTTCACGAGCCCGGCGAGCGACGAGATGTCACGCACGTGCGTGCGCCCGAGATCGAGCACGTCGAGCTGCGTGAGCTTTTCGAGGGGCTTCAGATCCTCGACCTCGCTGATCGACGCGCGAAGCGCCTCGAGGCGCGTCAGGTTCGCGATGGGCTTCAGATCGCGCAGCTTGCCCGGGCCGAGGTAGAGGAACTTGAGACCGACCATCTTCGGGAAGAGGCAGCCGTCGAGCTCGTCGAGATCCTTCTTCTTCGTGAGGTCGAGCGACTTGAGGTTCGCGAGGTCGCTCATCTTCAGCGCGTCGGCGGGCTTCTTGCCGAGCTTCAGGCGGACCTGCGCCTCGATGTCCGGGTCGGTCAGCGTGAGCTCGGGGCCGGGCGCGCAGAGCGCCTCCTTCTTCGGCGCTGCGCTCGCGGCTCCGCTCGCGGAGGCGGACGGCGCGGCGGCGGCAGTCGCCGAAGGCGGCGCGGACGCCGCGGTCGACGCGGAGGTGACCCCTCCCTTGGCGAGCAGCTCCTCCTTCTTCTTGTCCTCGTCGCACCCGGTGAGGATCATGAGGGCGGCCAGGGACGCGAGAGCGATGCGCTTCATCCGGCGCAGGATACGCCAAAGTCAGGGGGTGCCGGTCGGGAAGACGCCCCCCGACACGGAGGTCCCGTCGCTCGCCCCGAAGACGCAGAGGAAGAAGGTCGCGGAGCTCCAGCTCCCCAGCGGGCCGGTCCCGCAGTCCATCCTGCCGGCGGTCATGCCGATGAGATTCACCTCGGCCCCCGAGAGCGTGACCCGCGGCTCTTTCTCCGCATAGGCGCTCCCTACGGCGCGAACCCACTCGAGGGTCCCTAGCGCGTCGACCTTGAGGAGGAAGACGTCCTCGTCCCCCTTGCTCTTGAGCACCGTCCCCCCGATGACGACGTCGTCCACGAACGTTCCAGCCGCGTAGGTCGCGCCGGTCGTCGGGTCGACGACGGTGGACGTGACGTGCGTCGTGGACGCGCCGGCAATCAACGACGACAGGTCGCCCGTCGGACGGGCAAGTTGATTGGGCACCCTCGCCGCGCGCCTCCCCTGCGTCGCGTCGGTTGCTCGCTCGCTCGCGTCGGGCGGTGAGCTCCGCCCCTCGGAGGCAAGCTCTGGCGAGGATGTGCCCGGCAGATCCGCCGGGGCGCTGCAGTGGAGCCCGGCGGCTGCCGCGAGGAAGAGCCCGACGACGGTTCTCATGCATCGAGAGCGCTGCAACCTCCGCGCCGGCAGCGGGGCGCGCGGAAGCGCCACGGGGATGACGCTCCCAGCTCTAGCAACGCGCCGCGCTCGCCCCTATGGTGCGGGGATGCGTGAGGGTATGCGCGAGCGGAAGTGCCCCTGCGGCCACACCCGGGGCCATCCCGAGGTCGCTCAGGACGCGGAATACACGCTCTGGGGTTGGATACAGCTGAGCATGCTCGGGGTCACCCCCCTCCCCGATCGCATCGAGTTCCGGTGTCGCCGCTGCGGAAAGAGCCTCGGGGTCTCGCGGGATCCCGCGCTCCTCCGGAACCGCTCGATGCCCGATGCCCCGTCGACGCCCGAGACGAAGGTCGACGCCGAGGCAAAGGTCGACACGAAGGCCGAGCAAGAGCCGCGCACGTAGCTCACCTTGTGACACGCGCCGACCGCGTGTAAGCATGACGCGTTCATGACCCAGAGCAGCATCGAAGCGGAGATCGGCCTCTGCATCCTCTTTTCAGCCGTCGACGGCGAGATCTCGGAGAAGGAGATCGGCGCGCTCAGCAACCGCGTGGGCCACCTGCTCGGTGACGATTTCGACGTGATGAGGCTGCCCGCGCTCCTCGATGGGGAGCTCGGCTCGATCTCCGAGTTCGGGGTCGACGAGTACGTCGCGAAGCTCCCGGCGCGCATCCCCGCCGCGCGACGCTACGAGGCGGTCCGCGCCGCCTGCGTCGTCGCGTGTGCCGACGGCCTCGCCCCCGAGGAGGAGGAGGTCGTACGCCAGGTGTGCGTGGTGCTCGAGGTCGACGCCGACGAGATCATCGGTGGCGTCGGCGGAAAGAACGACACCATCGCGCCCGTCGGCCAGACGCACGACGACGAGCCCAACGCGACCACGAAGGTCATCGCGGACGAGCTCGTTCGCCGCGGGTGGGTCGACCCGATGCAGTCGCTCCGCGATGCGGGCGTCGCGCTCAGCGGGTTCGGCGCGCTCGCGCTGCAGTACCAGTCGCCCACGGCTCACCTTCTCCGCGTCGAGCACCACACGTGTGACGGCTCGCTCCACCTCCACGTGACCGACGAGTCCGAGGCCGGCACCGACCTCGTGCTCTTCCCCGACGGCAAGGAGACCGAGCTGCTCGCCGTCCTCACGGCGATGCAGGACGAGATCACCCTCGAGACCCTCGACACGCACATCGACAGCCTCCAGGCGGTGGCGCGCGTCTGCATCTTCCAGGGCGAGAGCCTCGTGGAGATCGAGAAGTCTTCGTGACCGATCCGGTGACCATCGACGACTTCGAGGACGCCGCACGCGCTCGACTGTCGAAGATGGCCTACGACTACTATCGGTCGGGGTCTGACGAGGAGCACACGCTGCGCCGCAACCGCGACGCGTGGACGGACTTCGAGCTCTGGTATCGCGCGCTCGTCGACGTCTCCGCCCCGCGGCTCGCGACCACCGTGCTCGGGACGGCCGTGTCATCTCCGATCCTGATCGCGCCGACCGCATATCACACGCTCGCGGACGAAGGGGGCGAGCGGGCGACCGCGCGAGCCGCCGCTGCGAGCGGGTCGCTCTATGTCGCGTCGACCCTCGCGACGACGACGCTCGAGGACGTCGCCGCCGCCGCGCCCGGCGCGCCTCGCTGGTTTCAGCTCTACGTCCACAAGGACCGAGCGTTCACGGCGCGGCTCGTCGCGCGCGCGAAGGCCGCGGGGTACGGGGCCATCGTCGTCACCTGCGATACGCCCGTGCTCGGTCGCCGCTGCGCCGACGTCCGGAACGGCTTCAGCCTCCCCGCGGGGATGGTGATGGCGAACCTCGTCGAGATCCTCCCGCCGGACCTGCACGATGGCGCCGGCTCGGAGCTCGCGCGCTTCGTGGCCTCGCGACACGACGCGTCGGTCTCCTGGAAGGATCTCGCCGCGCTCGCGGAGGACTGCGCGCCGCTGCCGCTCGTCGTGAAGGGGCTCGTCCGCGGTGACGACGCGCTCGCGGCGCTCGATCACGGCGCGCGCGCGATCTGGGTCTCGAACCACGGCGGACGTCAGCTCGACCTCGCGCCGTCGACCGCGGACGGGCTCGTCGAGATTGTCGCAGCCGTCGACGGTCGCGCGGAGATCTACGTGGACGGCGGTATCCGCTCGGGCACCCACGCGCTCGTCGCGCTCGGTCTGGGCGCGCGCGCCGTCTTCGTCGGGCGGCCTGTTTTGTGGGGCCTGGGTGCGGCCGGCGAGGCCGGCGTGGTGCGAGTCCTCGCCCTCCTGAACGAGGAGCTGACGCGCGCGATGCAGCTGGCCGGCTGTGCGGATGCCACGGGCATCGCGCGCGATCTCGTGCGCCGCACCCGATTGTTCCCGCGATAGAACAATCCGTTCCCGTCTCGTCGGCTCTTCGCGGACAACGCGGCGGCGCATCGTCTCATCGGTAAGAGCGCAAACGAGCAACCGGTGCAGCGCGCACCGACCGAGGAGACGATCATGGAAGCTTCCAGCACGACCGAAGGCACGACCCCCGCACGCAGCACCGCGTGGACGATCGACGGATCGCACACCAACGCGACGTTCAGCGTGCGCCACCTGATGATCTCGAACGTCCGTGGTGAGTTCCAGAAGGTGACGGGCAGCGGGACGTTCGACCCGCAGAAGCCGGAGAGCGCCTCGTTCAAGGCCGAGATCGAGGTCGGCTCGATCAGCACACGCGAGCCGCAGCGTGACGCGCACCTGCGCAGCGCCGACTTCTTCGACGCGGAGCACTTCCCGCTGATCACGTTCCAGTCCACGTCCGTTCGACACGCGGACAAGGGGCTCGAGCTCGTCGGAGACCTCACGATTCGCGGGACGACGCACGAGGTGGTGCTCGCCATCGAGAACCTCTCCGCACCGTCGAAAGATCCCTGGGGCAACGACCGCGTCGGCGCTTCGGCCACGACGAAGATCAAGCGCTCGGACTTCAAGATGACGTGGAACACGGCGCTCGAGGCCGGCGGCGTGGTCGTCGGTGACGAGGTCAAGATCGCCATCGACGTCGAGCTCGTGCGCCAGAAGTGAAGGCAAGGAACATCATGAAGCTCTCATTCAACACGCTCGCCGGTGCAGTGCTCGCGGTCTCGATGGCGTCGGCCGCCCTGGCGGGATGTGACGACCCCTCCAAGAACGCGAGCAAGGCGACGACCTCCGAGCCGGCGGCGACGACGACCAACCAGTCAGCAGCGGCACTCGCGGCACAGGGCGCCGTCAAGTACGGCTTCGATCAAGGCGCGTCGAAGGTCACGTGGGTCGGCTCCAAGGTGACCGGCAAGCACGAGGGCGGCTTCGGTACGTTCAAGGGTACGGTCGACGTCGTCGACGGCTCTCCCGAGAAGAGCAAGGTGGACGTCCAGATCGAGGCGGAGTCACTCACGAGTGACGCCGAGAAGCTGACGGGACACCTCAAATCACCCGATTTCTTCGACGTCAAGGCGCACCCGAAGGCAAGCTTCGTCTCGACCGAGATCAAGAAGGGCGGCGAGAACGGCGCGACGCACACCGTCACCGGAAACCTGACCATCAAGGGCATCACGAAGACGATCTCGTTCCCCGCGACGGTCACCCTCAATGGCGACGCGGCGAATGTCGATGCGGAGTTCGCGATCAACCGGCGTGACTTCTCGCTGAACTACGCCGGAATGCCGAACGACCTGATCCGGGACAATGTCGTGATCAAGCTGCTGATCCGCGCCAAGAAAGGCGCCTGAAACCGGACCGAGGGAGCCCGCTACGGTGCGGGGATGAGGCCCCGCCACGAGCGGCGTCCCGGGGGGCCTCCTGCTATGCTCCCCGGCATGAGCCTCGCTCTCGCCGCCCTGGCCGTCCTCGTCGTCGCGTACCTCTTCATGCGCTCGCGCAAGACCCACGGCGATGCCGAGGTCGTGCGCGAGTCGACGCCCGCGCTCGACCGCTGGATCGCCGACGCGCTCGAGGTCGAGCTCGCAGAGGGCGCGCTCGGGCTCCGCTCGTCCACGCCTGAAGAGCGCCGCAAGCTCGGCAAGTCGCTTCGCGGCGACCCGGACCCGGAGGTCGTCTCGCGTGTCGAGGACAAGGTGAAGGCCGTCGAGCTCGAGTTCGTGAAGTACGCCCACGACAGCGAGGTAGAGGTGACCCTCCGCGTCCGCTACGAGGACGGCAACGCGGGCACCGCCACGAAGCACCTCGCCTGGACGGACGTACCCGAGGCCGTCCGCACCGACTTCGACCGCCGCGGCGGTACGCGCGTCTTCCGCACCTGGGTCTTCCCGTGGGCACGCGTCCGCGCCCTCTGATCTCGCCGCTCGCACGCTGACGCGATGCCCGATCCCATCGCCTTCGCGATCCCGTTCTTCTTCCTCCTGATCGGCGGTGAGCTGCTCCTGGCGAAGCGCCGCGGTGTCGTCGTCTACCGAGTCACCGACGCGCTCACCGATCTCAGCTGCGGGATCACCTCCCAGGTCATCCTCATCTTCTGGGCGGCGACGCAGCTCGCGATCTACGCGTGGGTATACCAGCACGCGCGCCTCGTGAACCTCTCGCCATCGTGGGGCGCGCCGTGGCTCCCGTGGGCGTTGGCCTTCGTCGGCGTCGACTTCCTCTATTACTGGTGGCACCGCCTCAGCCACGAGGTGAACGTCCTCTGGGCCGCGCACGTCGTCCACCACCAGAGCGAGGACTACAACCTCGCTGTCGCGCTCCGGCAGTCGGTCCTCACGGGCTGGACGAGCCTGCCCTTCTATCTCCCACTGGCGATCCTCGGCGTTCCCACGCTCGTCTTCGCGGTCGTCCACGCGCTCTCGACGCTTTACCAGTTCTGGATCCACACGCAGCTCGTCCGGAAATTCCGCGGGCCCGTCGACTGGATCATGAACCTCCCGAGCCATCACCGCGTCCATCACGCGATCAACGCCCAGTATCTCGACAAGAACTACGGCGCGACGCTCGTGGTCTGGGACCGCCTCTTCGGCACCTATGCCGAGGAGGTGGCGCCGCCCGTCTACGGCATCACCAATCCGCTCGCGAGCTTCGACCCGCTGTGGGCCCAGATCCATTACTGGGTGGACATGGGGCGCATGATGCGCGCGGCGAAGCGCCCGATCGACAAGCTGCGCGTCTGGGTCGCGTCCCCCGCGTGGAAGCCCGAGGGCTACGTCGTCGTCACGCCGCCCGTCGAGGGCCGCACGAAATACGACCGCCCGATCTCGCGCCCACTCACCGCGTACGTGCTCCTCCAGTACGCGCTCCTCGTCGCGGCAACGACCGCGCTCCTCATGTGGCACCACGGCCTTCCGCGGAGCGTCGTCGTCACTGGAGTCGTCGCCATCCTCGGCGCGCTCGCGGCGATCGGGGCTCTCCTCGAGCAAAGGCCCTGGGCCGTCCGCGCAGAGATCGGTCGCCTCGCGCTCGGTAGCCTCTCGATCGCGCTCCTGCTCTCCTCCGGCGCCTGCCGTCGCGAGCGCCGACCGATCACCCTGACGACGCTCGACGGCGAGAGCACGATCCTCCCTTCGCGCACCGCCATCGGCGAAGCCTCGGCGTCGAGCCTCACGCGCGGGTCGATGCGCACGATCGAGGTCGGCGGCAGGCAGCGCCGCTACTTCCTCGTCGAGCCGACTGCGGTCGACCCCACCAAGCGCTACCCCATCATCCTCGTCATGCACGGCGACGGTGGCGATGCGTCCGGCTTCCACGCGGGCTATCCGTTCGAGCGAGCCTCCGGTGCCGACGCGATCCTCGCCTACCCCGAAGGCCTTGGCTTCAGCTGGGATCTCGAGACGCTCTCGGAGAACCGCGACGTGAAGCTCGCCGAGGCCATCTTCGACGAGCTCGCCACGCGCTTCCCCGTCGACCGCTCGCGTCTCTTCGCGACCGGCTACTCGAGCGGCGGTTTCCTCGCGAACGTCATTGCGTGTCAGCGAAGCGGTCTGCTCCGCGCGATCGCCTCGAACGCCGGCGGCGCGCCGTACAAGCAGGCCCAGACGTGGCCGAACGGCTATGCGAAGTGCCCGGACCAGGCGCCCATCGCGATGCTCGCGCTCCACGGCGAGGACGACTACGGCGTGACGCTCTCGAGCGGGCGCTTCTCCGCCGAGTACTGGGCGTACGTGAACGGTTGCAAGACGGACGCGATGGAGACCACGGGTTACCGCGAGTGCCAGGTCTATCGCGGCTGCCCGAAGGGCAAGGCCGTCGGCTTCTGCCCGATTCCAGGCCTCGGGCACTGGGTCTGGGACCACGCCGCCGCGGCGACGTGGTCGTTCTTCCTCACGCAGTGACGCGCGCGCCGCTCTTCGTCGCGCGCCTGGCGGCGGTCTTCGCCTTCCGTTGCTCGCGGCGGGCGAGCCGGATCGCGCACTCCTTGCCGATGTTTCCGAGCTCGCTGAGGAGGTGCTCGCGCAGCACGACGACGCGCTGCGGAACGAACCGCGCCGACGGATAGGCGACGTGGAGGACGGCGCCGTTGAGCGACCAGTCGTTGAGCACACGCACGAGCTTGCCGGTCGCCTCGGCGCGCCCGCAGAGGAAGGTCGGGAGCACGCCGATGCCCGAGCCGGTGAGGACGGCTTTGCGGACGAAGGAGAGGTCGTCACTCGCGACGAGACCCGTGACGTCGACGGACGCCACCGTGCCGTCCGTGTGCCGAAGCTCCCACTTGGCCGTGCTTCCGTTCGGCCGGAAGAGCACGCAGTCGTGCGCGACGAGGTCCTCGAGCTTTTGCGGCGTACCTCGCCGCGCGAGATACTTCGGCGATGCATACGCGACGGACTGGAGCTCTCCCACGCGCCGAGCGACCAGCGACGAGTCGCGCAGCGGACCGGCGCGCACCGCGAGGTCGAACCCCTCGGCGACGAGGTCGACCACACGACCCGTCAGTGACACCTCCACGCGAATACGCGGATGCTTTCGGACAAACCGGCCGATGATCGCCGCGAGCGACCAGATGCCGATGTCGACCGGAGCGGTGATCCGGACCACACCGCTCAGCTCCGCTTGCGCGTCGGAGGCCGCGATCGTCGCCTCCCCAATGTCACCGAGCGCGCGAGAGACTCGCTCGAAGTACGCCGCCCCCGCGTCCGTGAGGTGGAGCTGCCGGGTCGTCCGCTGGAGCAGCCGGATCCCCAGGTCGTGCTCGAGCTGCGCGACGCTGCGGCTGACCGAAGATTTGGGCAGACCGAGCGCGCGCGCGGCCGCGGTGAAGCTCCCGTCCTGGACGACGCGAACGAAAGCGGAGACACGGTTGAGGTCCATTCTTCTCCGCTCGTGATGCTCGCCGAGGGCTGAGCGTTGCTCGGCGTTGCTCGAAGAGACGGCTCAGCTGTAGCTGAGCACCATCATCGTGATGGCACCGCCGATGAGAAGGAGCATGAAGACCACGACGACGCGCGCGACGTTGCGCTTGCGGCGACCGCCGTCGAAGCCGTCGATGTCGACGGGCCCCACGGCGTCGAGATCGAGCGCAAAGCGCGGCGCACTCATCACCGTGACACCGTAGCCCTGCGGCGGGAGCGAGGGCCGCGGTCCGACAGGATGCGCGCTCGCCCCGGCGACGCGCGCGACCCGAGGCGCGAGATCGAGGGCGGCGGCGCCCATGTCCACCGGCTTGAAGACCGCCGGAAGCAGCGCAGGACCGAGCGGCGGAGGGCTGCCCGACCCACCGAGCTGAGCCAGACGTGCGGCCGCGTTCGTGGCGCCGCCCTGAGGAGCCGGCGGCGCGACGCGCGCGGGCTCGGGTCGC
>JANXVA010000355.1 GCA_025351875.1 Myxococcales bacterium
GGATCGACCCGCGCGAGCACCTGCGCCGAACGCACGCGCAACGCGAGCACGGAGGCGCCGTCGTCCGCGAGCTTCGCCTCCTCGACGAGCGCCTTCGAAAGCGAGCGATCATCTCCGATGCGCCCTGCCGTTCGCTCGAGCCCGAGGATCGCGCCGCGCCGCCCCGGCTCGATACGAAGGATCTCCTCGTACGTGCGCGTCGCGCGGAGTGGATCGCCGACGAGCTCCTCCCAGAGCATCGCCACCTTCTCGAGGTATGCGACGCGCCGTCCGTCGTCGCGCGTCGACTGCGCAGCTTGCGCATAGAGCTCGATGAGCGCGCGCACCTCGCGGTCGAAGGTCTCCGAGGGCGCGGGCGACATCAGCCGCGAGAGCTGATCGAGGATCTCGGAGTCGCCAGGCGCGGCCACCCAGGCCGCGCGGAGATGGCGGAGCGCTTCGTCGTGCCGCCCGAGCCCTTCGGCGAGCTGAGCGGCGCGGCCAAGCGATCGGGCTCGCTTCGTGTTGTCCTCGGTGCGCTGCGCCTCGTTGTGCCAGAGCGCGATGCGCTCGTCGTCCTTGCCCGCGGCGCTCAGGAGCCGGTCGAGCTCCTCGACGAGGGTGTTGTCCTCGGCGTCCAGGGAGAGCGCTCGCTCGATGTCGCCGATCGCTGCCTCCATGTTGCCGAGGCGCTCCTCGATGCTCGAGAGGCGGCGAAGCTCGTAGACGAGCGCGGTCGCGTCGGTGAAGAAGCGGACGCGCATGCGACGCGAGCGCGCCGCCTCCGGCCACTGCGCGGAGGCCTCGTAGAGACGCACGAGCTCGTCGAGCGCGCGCCGGTCGACCGAGGGCGTCGT
The DNA here is from genome assembly GCA_025351875.1 of Myxococcales bacterium. GTDB lineage: Bacteria > Myxococcota_A > Polyangia > Polyangiales > Polyangiaceae > Labilithrix. The sequence continues at coordinate 837 of JANXVA010000355.1, forward strand.
GGGGGCGCGTGCGGCCGCGCGTTCGAGCAGATCGATCGCCCGTGCGTCGTCACCGAGGAGCGTGTGCGTGATGCACGCCGCGTCGAGCTCGAGCCGTGCGCAGCGGCTCGAGGTCGGCTCGAGCCGTGCCTCGTCCGCGAGCAGCGCCGCGAGCCGCGCGGAGTCGTGGTGGGCGGCCGCGTGCATCGTGAACGCATCGCGAATGGGGCCGACGCTCCCGTCGAGACGCAGGGCGCGCTCGTAGGCGCCGCGCGCGGCGTCGATACGCCCGAGGCGCAGCTCGAGGATCCGTGCGCGCTCGACGTGGAGCCATCCCGCGAGGTTCGGTTGCGACGCGAACGCGTCGGACATGCGTCCGAGGTGGGCGACGAGATCCTCCCAGGCGTCCTCGTCGGCGCCCTCGGCGAAGGCGCGGCGGACGAGATCGGCCTCGAGCCCCTTCAGCGCGGCCGCGTGGTGCGGAGCGCGACCGAGCGCGAGCTCCCAGGCCTCGCGGGCGTCTTCGGCACGGTCGCCGGCCTCGAGGAGGCGGGCCTTCTCCGCGAGCAGCTCGACGGCGGCCGACTCGCTCGACGCGACGGCCAGCTCGCGCTCGAGGTGACGGAGCATCGGCACGAGTTGCGTGCGCGAATGCAGGCGCCGGCGCAGGATCGCGTGCGCCGCCGCCATGTCATGATCGACCTTGAGCGCGGCCTCCGCGGCCGCGTTGACCTTCGTGTCGTCCGCGAGCGTCTCGTGGACGATCGCGAGCTCGACGTGCGCGCGCGAGAGACCAACGGTGTCGTCGGTGGCCTCGAGCCGTTCGATACGCGTCCTCAGGAGCTCGACGAGCGCGGCGCCCTCCTGCGACGTCTCCGGCGCTCGGCCTCCGGCCTGGACCGGCGGCTTGCTCTGGCCACCGGTCTGGTCGCGCGGCGTCGGCGGTTGGAGCGGGGGTTGCGGCGGCCTGCGGGAAGGCGAGGCCGTCGAGCTCACGCCGCTCGGCGGCGGCCGATTCGACGGCATCGCCGGCGGACGGAGCGAGCCCGTGTCCTCGCTACGTTCGCGCGCATCGCGCGCGGGAAGAGGCGGGGGCGGCACGCTACGGACGCCCGGCTTGGGCCCGGGTAGCGCCGGAGGCACGACGCTCGTGCTCGTACTCGGGCTGGTGCTCGCAGCACCGGGAAGCGGCGGCGGCATGGACCGCGGCGTCGCCTGCGTCGGTGCCGGCGAGGGCGCAGTCCCCGGCATGTCCGTCACGAGATCCGCGGCGCCGAAGTCGTAGGGAGTCGGGATGGAGAGCGACGGCTTCGCGCTCGACGGCGCCTCGCTGGTTGCCTCCTCGGGCGTCTTGCCCTTGGCGGCCTCCTTCAGGGTCTCGCGCTGCGCGTCGATCGACCAGTTCTCACCGGTCATCGCGAGGAGCTTGTCGACCGAGCCTCGCTCGGCGTCGTCGAACTCGATGTCGATGCCGTCGGTGACGTCGTCGACGCTCGCCGGGATCGGCTCGAGCTCGACGTCCTCGAGATCGATGGACTCGATGGACTCGATCGTTGCGCGGACGCCACGCTCGGTGGCGGCGTCCTCGCGGGGATTCGGCTTCGCGATGCCACCTTGCGGCGACTTCGGCGCGCGGCCTTCGCCTTCCATGTCCGCCATGGTCGCATGGAACGCGGGCCGTTCTAGGCGTTATTTCGCCCGGATCGCGCTTACTTGCAGACCGAGGTGGCGCCGTTCGACGCGCAGCCGTTCGCGCAGAGGAGCAGCCCCACCTCCGCCTTGTTCTGGCAGCGCACGCGCGTCTCGGCGTTCTTCGCGTCCCAGCCGGTCATGTCGCGCCCGCAGTACGTGCCGTCGACCTTCGAAGCGCATTCGTCGCACTGGTCCGGATACCCGTTCAGCATCCGGATGCAGCCCACCCCGGTCGTGCAGAGCCTCACGTTCGAGACGAGGCTGGTCTTGCAGGTGATGAGGTCGTCCTTGTCACCGGGCCAGACGATTGTATCGCCGCCGCAGTACTTCCCATCGAGCTTGCCCTTGCACGCGTCGGGGTTCGCGAGCGCGTCGCTCGTGTCCGGTCCCGCGTCCACCGCGGAGTCGAGAACGGAGGGAGCGTCGATCCGAACGTCGGGGGGACCGAGGGGCGTCTGCGCGTCGAGGCCGGCGTCACCCGCGACGGTCACCTCGTCGAAGCCGATCAGGAACGTGCATCCTGCACCCAATGCGCCTGCGACCGCGATGCCGGCGGCGAGGGGGAGCAAGCGACGGGGCTGCACGAGACCGATCGTAGCAGGCTCAGAACGGGTGACCGCCCATGACGCGCTCGGTCATCGGCAAGAGGTCCCCGCACTGTCCCACGTCCAGAGGCTTGTTCTCTCCAGGGTCCGTCGCGACGTCGAAGCAGTTCCAGGCGCGATCGCCCTGGTGCGCAATGAGCTTCTTCGTGCCCCTCATCGCGCCCCAGTTCTTGAACGCGCAGGCCCAGAGCTCGGAGCAGTTCGTCAGGACGATCGACTCGGTCGGCGCGGAGCCGCCGCGGAGGAGGCTGTGGCCAGGGATCTTCGTCTTGAAGTGCGCGAGCTCCGGCGCGTCCCACAGGCCAATGAGGTCCATCATCGTCGGGAAGACGTCGAGCGAGGTGACCGGGGCGTTGTGGAGATCGCGGAGCTTCGCTTCCTCGTCTTCGGTGAGCGTGCCCTTGGGGGCAGACACCCAGAACGGGATCCGGATCTCGGGGTCGAAGAGCGTTCCCGTGTGACCGACGGCGCCCTTCTCGCGCATCTGCTCGCCGTGATCCGACACGTAGACGATGACCGTGCGCTCCGCTTCGGGGCGCTGCTTCATCGACGAGAGGAAACGACCGACGGCCTTGTCCTGCATGTAGATCGAGTCCTGATAGCGGTTCAGGATCTCGTTCTCGTAGCCGGGGCCCGTCGCCTCTTCCTGGGGCGTGAAGGGCATGTCGTCCGGGTCGATCTTGTAGGGAAAGTGCGTGTTGGAGAGGTGTACGACCGCGAGGTACGGCTCCTTCAGGTTGCCGATGTCCTTGAGGGCGAAGTCGACGAGCTTGCCGTCGTCGGCGCCCGTCTCGTACGTGGCCTCCGGCTCGATCATCGTCGCGCTGACGTGGCGCGTCCACGGCGTGCCCTCGAGCCACGTGCCGGAGTTGCCGAACAGGAGGTTCTGCGACGTGTAGTAGGCGCTCTCGAGCTTCGCGGCGTGCGCGTATTCCCAGAGGAGCGGCGCGCTGTGCAGCTCGTGGCGCTTCTCGATGGGGAGGAGGCCGCTCCACATGATCGCGAGCGAGATGGCGGTCGTCGAGTCGAGCGCGCGCATCTGCGTGAGCGGGAAGCGGTCGGGCACGGCCTTGTTCGAGAAGGGCGTGTACTTGCACTTCTCGTCGTAGTCGAGGCACACGCTCTGCGCGCGCACCGACTCGGTGATGATCATGACCACGTTGCGCGGGCGTGATTGCTTCGCGACGAGCGCGGGCACCGCCTCGGGCGAGCGCGGTCCCGGATGGACGCGCTCGACGGTCTCGTTATGATCCCAGCGCGCGCGCGCGAGCTGACCCATCGCGGCGACGTACATGATGTCGGGGGGCTGCCCCTGCTCGGCCCCGCTCTCGGGCGAGATGAACGCGCCCAGGAGCAGCGCGACGATCGCGAGATCGAGACAGAGCCACCCACGCGAGCGCTTGCGCATCGGCGCCAGCTTCACGGCGGCGAACGGCACGGCGATCGCGAAGACCAGGCAGGGAAGGAGCGCGCGGAGGAACGTCCAGCGATCGAACCAGAGCTGCTGGCCGATGCTCGGGAGGAAGGACGTGCCGACGAGCACCGCGCGGTGGTTCACGTACGCCTGGTAGCGCTGGAACGTATAGATCTGGCTGCCGACGAGGAGCAGCGCGCCGAGCACGAGCAAGACGCGCGCGGGCCAGCGGGCGATGCCGCGCGCGCGCGTGGCGACCGCGAGCAGCGACGACCAGAGCACGAGCCCGACGAGCAGGCTGCCGAGATAGAAGAGGAGGTCGGGGCCTGCGAGCCCGAGCAGCCGCGGATGCCGCTTCGAGAGATCGACGGCGATGATCCCGATCGTCGGCGCGAACAGGAGCGCGCGACCCGCGATGCGGCGCAGCCGCGCAGCGACGCGCGGCGAGATGCGCGACCCTATCGGCCCACGCGTGGCGGGGGTGCCGGCGGGGGTGTCTCGGGGAGGTACGGCGACGGTCTCGGGCACGGGGTCGGGGCGCAACATACAGGATTTCGCGCAAATATGAGGTCTCTAAGCTTTACTTGCGAACATGCGCATGACTGTATATATAGAAGGGGTGCTGGACGGAGCTGTTGCCACTCATCCCCTGAAGAGCGCCCGCTGGGAGCTCTATCGGGTGCTCGCGGAGCCGGTGCGCCTTCGTCTCCTTGCCCTCGCCGCCGAGGAGGAGCTCGCCATCGGGGAGCTCGCGGGGCTCCTGGGCGAGAGCCAGCCGAACGTCTCCCGGCACCTGACGCCCCTGAAACAGGCGGGGCTCGTCCTGGTGCGCCGCGAGGGAACGCGCGGCCTCGTCCGGATCGCCGAGGCCGCGGCGGCCGATCCGGTCGTCGCCGATGCGCTCGCGAGCGGCCGCGCCTTGTGCGAGGCCGACGGCAGCCTGGTCCGCATCGCGCAGGTCTTGCGCGACCGCGATCAGGTCGCCAAGGAGTTCTTCGAGAGCCGGGACGACGGGCGGACCAGCGCCAGGCGCGAGATGCCGGACGCCGTCGACGCCTCGGCGGCGTACGTCGCCGCCCTCGCTCGTCTCCTCCCCAACCGCGCTCTCGCGGTCGACGCCGGCACCGGTGACGGCGCGCTCCTCGACGTGCTCGCTCCCTCGTTCGAGCGCGTCGTCGCGGTCGATCGCTCGGGCGCACAGCTGGATCGCGCGCGCTCTCGCGTGGCTCATCGCGGCTATACGAACGTGAGCCTCCTCAAGGCCGAGCTCGGCGCGCCGGAGCTTCGCGAGCACGTGGGCGAGGGCGCCGACGTCGTCTTCGCGTCGCGCCTCCTTCATCACGCGCCACGCCCCGTCGATCTCGTCCGTCAGCTTGCGCTGCTCGCGCGTCCAGGCGGCGCGGTCGTGATCGTCGACTACGGCCAGCACGACGACGAGTCGATGCGCGACGAGGCCGACCTCTGGCTCGGCTTCGACGCCGCGGAGCTCTTGCGCTTCGCCCGCGAAGCGGGGCTCGAGAACGCCGAGGTCATCAAGCTTCCCTCCGCATGGTGCGGCAAGGGCAAAGACGCACACCTGCCATGGCAGGTGATGGTTTCACGTAGGAAAAAAGAGGAGATTTAGGAACATGGCTGACAACTTCAAGGTCGCGCACATCGAGCAGGCGAGCTGGGGCCGCAAGGAAATCACGATCGCCGAGAGCGAGATGCCCGGCCTCATGGCGCTCCGCAAGGAGTTCGGCGCTTCGAAGCCCCTCAAGGGCGCGCGCATCGCCGGCTGCCTCCACATGACGATCCAGACGGCCGTCCTCATCGAGACCCTCACGGCGATCGGCGCCGAGGTCACCTGGACGAGCTGCAACATCTTCTCGACCCAGGATCAAGCGGCTGCGGCGATCGCCGTGACCGGCGTCCCGGTCTTCGCCTGGAAGGGCATGACCGAGGCCGAGTACGAGCACTGCATCGAGATGCAGCTCAAGGCCTTCGCGGGCGGCAAGGGCCCGAACATGATCCTCGACGACGGCGGCGATCTCACCGTCATCGCGCACAAGCAGCACCCGGAGCTCTTCTCGGGCAACGATCCGATCCGCGGCCTCTCCGAGGAGACGACCACGGGCGTCCACCGCCTCTACGAGATGGCCAAGAAGGGCGAGCTCAAGGTCCCCGCGATCAACGTCAACGACTCGGTCACCAAGTCGAAGTTCGACAACCTCTACGGTTGCCGCGAGTC
>JANXVA010000416.1 GCA_025351875.1 Myxococcales bacterium
GACGGAACGGCGGAGTGGACGGGCTCGAGCGAGCTCCCGTCGATGGACCGCGGGTCGCTCGCGCTCCAGGTGAACGAAGGGAAGCCGAAGCTCGTGCACCTGCCCGAGCCGACGGCCGCCGACAGCGTGTCGAGCAAGCACGTCGAGGCCACGGTCGGCACCGACGGAAGCGCGCAGATCGACTGGCGCGTCGACATCACCGGCGCCTCGGCGGGCTCGTGGCGCCAGCGCTATCACGCAAAGGCGACGCAGAAGCAGCGCGTCCAGGAGGACCTCTCCACCGAGCTGCCCGGGCTCGACGTGTCGCAGGTCACGTCGAACGACCTCGAGGATGTAGAGGCGAAGGTGCAGCTCCGCGCGAAGGGGCGTGCGCCGAGCTACGCACGTAGGGATGGCGAGTCGTGGACCGTGCCGGTCGGCCCGAAGGAGCACATGGTCCGATCGTGGGCACCGCTCTCGTCGCGCCGACGCGACATCCGCATCCAGGCGCTCTCCACGCAGGAGACCGAGACCACCCTGAAGCTGCCACAAGGGGCGAAGGTCGTCAGCCCAGCGCATCCGGCCGAGGGAAAGTCGCCGTTCGGGTTCTACAAGATCGACGTGGATACGCAGGGAAGCGTCGTGCGCGTGAGGACGACCGTGGCGATCACCAAGTCGCGCATCCCCGTGGCCGAATACGCCGCGTTCCGCGCGTTCTGCGAACAGGCCGACCGCGAGCTCGGCCAATCCCTGACCTTCACGGTGGGCAAGTGATGAACCGGATTTACACGGACGCTCGGAGGCTCGGAGAATTCTTGGATTTGCGCCTAGCCCCGCATGGACCTGTTTCGCCCCGTCGCACGGAGCTACCGAAGCCCAAGATCTCCGAGTCTCCGAGCCTCCGTGTGAAAAAGCCGGTTGCGACGGTCGCGATGCTTGCGATGGTGGTGCTTGCCGCGTGTGGGGGGCCGCCGGCCGCGAACTCGGCGCATGACCTGAAGGCGCTCAGGTCGAGCGCGAAGGGGTCGACGGATGGGGAGACGGTCGGGCGGTGGTTGCTCGACGAGATGCTCGCGCCCGGCGGCACCGCCAAGGGCGCGGACGACGCGCGCGCGCAGCTCGATCGGGCCAAGGACAAGGGCGTCTACGCCTCGCTCGGCGGCGGCCTCTACGATGAGGTCCACGGCGATCCGAAGAAGGCCGCGCAAGCGTACGTTGCCGCCCTCGTCGCCGCGAAGAAGAGCGAAGACCCAGCCACGCCGCTCGCGGCATGGTTTGCGTCGCACCACTTGGTGGGCCTTCGCGGAAGCGTCGCGAACCTCTGGGAGCAGAACAAGCAGGCGCTCCTTCCGATCATCGAGGCCCCAGGGCATCTCGGCTGGCGCTCGCTCGCCGAGCTTCATGAGTGGTCGACCGCCGAGGCCCTCGACAAGGCCGAGGTCACCGGAGACGCGTACGACGTGCTCGTCACGACCCGCATGGGCTGCGCGCGCAAGATCCGCATCGCGGGCCCGTTCGGGCGCGGCACCGCGGCCGAGCGCCGTCGCAGCTTCCCTGCGGAGCGCGCGCCCTGGCCGCCCTCATGGGCCGAGGAGCCCCAGCGCGGGACCGTCCCGCACGTCCTCAAGACCGAGCGTCATCGCTGCATGACCGCGAGCACGGAGAAGACGGAAGACGGCGTCTTCTACGTCGAGACCTTCTTCGACACGCCCGTCGAGCGCGACGTCCTCGTTGCGGTCCAGGGCTCGCTCGCCGTCTGGGTCGATGACGTCTCGATCGTCGAGCGCGATCTCCGCCAGTGGGGCGTTTGGCAGCGCTTCGGCGGCGCGGCGCATCTCGGCAAGGGTCGCCATCGCGTCGTCGCGCGCGTCATCGCCGACGTCGGCTCGATTCGTCTCCTCAACCTCGACGGTACCGCCGCGAAGATCGAGACGGACGACGACGCCCGGAAGCCCTACGGCCTCGCTCGACCGACGGTGCTCGCAAACCCGAATCCGATCGACGAGCTCATCACCACGGTGGCGGCCGAGAAGGACCCGGGCACGACGCCGCTCGTCACCGTGCTCGGCGCCTATGCCGCGCACATCGACGGGCTGAACGACGTGGCGACGGTGATGATCCAGCCGCTGGTCACGCCGAAGGACGCAGCGCCGGTCTCCGTGCTGATGGCCGCGCAGTTCGCGCGTGCCGACGTCGCGTACCCGGAGCAGACGCGCCGCACGAACGAGAAGGAGCTCTACACGCGCGCTTCGGCCGGCGATCCGCGCCTCTGGTACTCGCGCGCATGGCTCGTTCTCGACGACGCCGAGCAGCGAGGCCTCGTCGAGGCGGTCGAGCCGCTCCGAAAGATCGCCTCCGAAGTGCCCGCCGTTCCCGAGGTCACCGAGCAGCTCGCGCGTGTCTACGGCAAGCTCGGCTGGCACGCGGAGCGCATGCGGACCATCAAGGACCTCGCGCAGCGCTTCCCCGACGATCGCGAGGCCCTCGGCCTCTACGTCGCTTCGCTCGAGGAAGACGGCGCACTCGCCGAGGCCGACGCCGTCGCGACCCGCCTCAAGCAGCTCGATGCCGACTCGGAGATCGATCTCGATCGCGCGATCGCTCGTCGTGACTGGAAGGCGGCCATCGCCGAGCTGCGTCGCCTCGAGAAGCGCCGCCCCGATCGCAAGGAGATCCCCACGCGCATCGCGAACGTGCTCGCGCGGTCCGGAGATCCGAGCGCCGCGGCCGATCAGCTGTCGAAGGCGCTGGCCAAGAACCCCGCCGATGCCGGCACGCGCCTTCGCATCGCCGATCACGCCTACGCGAAGGGCGACACGATGGCGCTTCGCCGCGCGCTCGCCGAGGCGCTCCAGGCCGGGTCGAAGGGCACCGAGATCCGCGAGGCCGTCGAGCTCATCGAGGGCGCGAGCCTCCTCGAGCCGTACCGAACCGACGGCCGCAAGGTCATCAAGGAGTTCGAGGCCTGGGAAAAAAGCGGCAAACACATGGACGGCACGGCCGCCCGAGTCTTCGACTACGCCGCGACGTGGGTGCACCCGGATGGCTCGAGCGAAATGCTCGAGCACGAGATCCTCCGCATGCAGTCGCAGGAGGCCGTCGGCAAGGAGGCCGAGCAGCAGCCCCCGGGCGGCCTCGTGCTCAACCTCCGCGTGATCAAGCCGGACGGCTCGATCCTCGAGCCCGAGACGGTCGCCGGAAAGCCGACCCTCACGATGCCTCACCTCGAGGTCGGCGATTACCTCGAGATAGAGCACATCACCGCGAACGCGAGCGAGGGCGTCAAGGGCAAGCATTACCGCGGCCCGCACTGGTTCTTCCGCGAAGCCGACAAGGGCTACTGGCGCAGCGAGTTCGTCGTCCTCACGCCGAAGGATCGCGACGTCGACATCGAGATCGTCGGCAACGTCCCCAAGCCGAAGATGGCCGAGAAGGGCACGTTCATCGAGCGCAAGTGGCGCGTCGACGAGTCGCCGCCCGCCGCCGAGGAGCCCGACAGCCCGAACCCGCGCGAGTTCCTGCCCAGCGTGCGCGTCGGCTGGGGCATCAACCTCGAGGACACGCTCGTCCGCTACGTCGACGCCGCCGTCGAGGAGACGCCGCTCGATCCACGCCTCCGCAAGGTCGCTCGCGACATCGTCGGAAAGATCGCTCCCGCGAAGACGGACGACCGCGCGCGCGCCCTCTATCGCTGGGTCGGCGAGGGCCTCCAGGAGTCGAACGAGACCGACGGGCGCCGCGCCATCACCGGTCGCGCCGGCTCGCGTCAGTCCGCGTTCATGTACCTCGTGCGCCTCCTCGGGATCCCGACCGAGCTCGCGCTGGTGAAGAGCCGCATCGCGATGCCCCCCGTCGGCAAGATGAGCGAGGTCGAGACGTACGACAACGTCGTCGCTCGCCTCGACACGGACGTCGGCCCGCGCTGGATGGTGATCCGCGACAAGTTCGCGCCGTTCGGTTACGTGCCCGCGGAGCTCCGCGGCCAGCCCGCGATCCGCCTGATTCCGGGCACTCCGCGCGACACCACGCCGTCGCTCGGCGCCGCGGACGGCGTGCTCCTCGAAGGCAAGGCGGTCCTCAAGGAGGACGGCTCCGCGACCGTCGAGATCGCGCAGAGCTACGTCGGCCGCATGGGCATCGGCCTCCGCTCCGTGTTCGATCGCGTACCGGAGGCGAAGAGGAACGAGTTCGTCGAGACCCGGCTGCTCGCCGCGAACCTCCCCGGTGCACGGCTCCGCGATCTCAAGATCGAGAACAACGAAGACCTCGCGGCGCCGCTCGTCCTTCGCATGCACGCGGAGGTGCCGCAGATGGCGCGGCGTGTCTCGGGCAGGCTGGTGCTGAAGGCGCTCTTCCCCGTGAGCATCGCGCAGGTCGCGTCCCTCGCCGCTCGTCAGACGCCGTTGCTCCTTGCGTCGTCCTCGCACGTCGAGGTTCGCTTTCAGATCCTCGCGCCCGACGGGGTGCAGCTCCCCGGCTCGATCCAGGGCGGCGTGCTCCACGACGGCGACCGATCCGTGACGGTGACGGACGGCGTCGACGGTCACACCATCCTGCTCCGTCGCATCGTCGACATCCCGGCGGGACGCGTCCAGCCCGGCGCGGAATACGCGCGGTTCGTGGCGTTCACCCAGCAGGCGGACGCGCTCCTCGAGAAGGAGATCACGCTCGGCCGATGAGCCCCCAGGCGAGCCTCGGCGCGGCTGTTGCGGTAGAATAGGGACGTGCGCGTCCTCGTGTTCCTCCTGGTGAGCGGCCTCGCTCACTTTCTCGCGGCGCGCTGGCTTCTCTCGACGCTCTCTCCGGCGACGCGCGTGCGCCGGGGCCGAGTCATCGTGCTCACGGCGGCCGCGCTCTCGCTGCTGCTCGCCACGGCACGGCTTCTTACGGTGACGTTCGAGACGTCGGCGATGCGGACGTTCGTTGCCGTTTGCATGCTCGAGCTCGGCGCGGTGGTCATCGCGCTCGTGCCGATCGGGCTCATGACGCTCGTCACCCGAAGCGTGTCTCGCGTCCTTGCGGCCAGGCAGCCCGAGCCCGCCGACGTCCCGCCTCCTGCCGTGGACCTCGTCCCCGCTGCGATCGTCTCACGCCGTCAGGCGATCGAACGCGTCGCCGGGGTGACGATCTTCGGAGCGACCACCTCCGCCCTCGGCTGGGGCATGGTCCGCGGGCGCCACGCCTTTGCGCTCGAGGAGGTCGTCGTTCGCGTGAAGAACTGGCCGCGCGCTCTCGAGGGGTACACGATCGCGCAGGTCTCGGACGTCCACGTGGGGACGTTCGTCGGCGACCGCGAGCTCGACGAAGGGTTCGAGCTGGTGATGCGCATTCGCCCCGATCTCGTCGTGGCCACCGGAGACCTCGTCGACTTCGATTCGACGACCGTAGGCGCGCTGGCCCAGCGGCTCCTGCGCGCCGACGCCCGCGACGGGGCCTTCGCGATCCTGGGCAACCACGATCACTACGCGGGTGCCGCCGACGTGGTGCAGCGCCTTCGCAGCATGAACGTCAACGTGCTCAGCAATCAGTCGGTGCGGCTACGCGCCGGCGACGGCGGAGGCTTTGCGCTCCTCGGTGTCGACGACATGCAGGGGCGTAGCGGTGTTTCGCCCGGCTTCGGTGGCCCCGATCTGTACGCGGCGGAGCGAGGGCTCGACGTCGAGGTCCCGCGCATCCTCCTCGCCCACCAGCCGCGGTACTTCAAGGAGGCGGCCGGCCGCGTCGCGCTCCAGCTGAGCGGACACACGCACGGCGGCCAGATCAACCCAGGCTTCCGCCCGGCGGGGCTCGTCATGGATTTCGTCGAGGGTCGCTACGAGCGCGCGGGCTCGACCCTGTGGGTCAACCGGGGGTTCGGCGTCGCCGGTCCGCCGTCACGCGTCGGCGCGCCGCCCGAGGTTACCAAGATCGTGATCGTCGCGGCGTGATGCGGTGATCAGCCTCGCGGGCCGGGCTGGACCATGAAGTCGATCGACGGATAGCCGCTCCGCGCGGCCGTCATCACCACGCTCTTCACCACCGCCGCGGGAACGTCGCCGTCGATGGCGAGGATCACGTGCGAGGGCGGCTCCCGACCGGGGGCGAGCTGCACGGCGAGATCGTGCTTGGCTTTCAGCGTGGCGAAGAGGCCCTCGAGCCGCGCGACCTGCCCCCTGGTGGAGTACGCGGTGAGCTCGCCATGGCTCGCGACGACCGAACCATCCACGGCGACGGAGTCCGCTCGCACGTCGATGAGCGGCGCGTCGATGATCTCCTGGCCGTTGAACGCCGTGGGCAACTCGGTGCCGCGCGCCGGCGTGTGATCGCTCGCCGAGAACGTGAGCAGCAAGAACACGGTCATGACGACCAGCACGTCGATCATGCTCGTCATCGAGAGACCCGCCGAGACCGAGCGACGTCCTCCCGCGTGCGGCGCGGACGACGGCAGCGCACGCGCGATTGCTCGACCGAGCCCTATCCGCGCGGCGCGAGGGATCCCGCCGAGAACCACGCGCCCCGGAGCATGAATGGACATGTCGCGACCTCCGCGGCATGGACACCTCCGACGACGGGCCGGTTGGGCGCGCGCGTACGTTTCGAGGTTCTTCGCGTGCGAGCGAAAAGTTACTTCTTCGGCGGAGTGGGAGCTGGCTTGGCGCCCGCGTCAGCCTTCTCGGCCGCGATGCGCTGGCGAACGATCTCGTACTGCTTGTCGAGCTTCAACCAGTCGTCGATGGCCTTGATGCGCGCAGCGCCGGACTGAGGGTGCGCGCCGCCGTCGGTCCCGAGCTTCGCGGCGTGCTCGGTGTAGGCCTGCCACGCCGTGCGGGCGAGCTCCCACTTCTTCTCGCGCTCGTAACAGTCGGCGACGGCGAAGAGGACGTGCGAGCGCACCAGCGGGAGCTTGGGGTCGTTCTGCTCCTCGGCCGCCTTGAACGCGGCCTCGGCCTCGCCGAGGTTCCCGCTCGCGAGATAGGCCTCGCCGAGCAGGTAGGAGCCGAGCGGGTGCCGCGCGTTCAGCGTGATCGCCCGCTTGAAGGTGTCGATCGCCGCCGGGTAGTCCTTCGCGTTGTATTTCTCGTTGCCCTTGCCGACCATCTCCATGAACTGGCTGATCGCCGTGACGTTCTCGGGGTCGTAGCGGTCGCCGGCGTCGGGCGCGGCCTTGGGCTTGGCGGAGGTGGCCTTCGGCGCATCGGGCTTCTGGCCCGCGGCGTCGGAGGGCGCGAGCGTAAGAATGACGCCGAGCGCCACCGAGGCGATGGCCGTCGCGCTGGCGACCGCGCGGAGCTTTCGCGCGCCGCCGTGGTTGGGAAGGATGCGGCGGCGCCGGGGGCGTGCGGGCATGGGCCGAGCTTATCACGACGTTTCCGCGGAGAAGTGCCTTGCGCTGCGCCCGGGCCCTGCGCCATCGTGGGACCCCGATGCTCGAAAGGGTCCTCGAGCCGGAGGTCATGGATACTGCTGAAGAGGCGCGTGACTACGATTCGATGGACCACGCCTCGGTCAACGCGCGGTTTTGCGACGATTTCCTGCAGTTCGCCACGTTCGGCGGCAAGCCTGCCCTCGGGCAGATGGTTCCTGCCCGCGTCGTCGATTTCGGCACCGGGACGGCGCTCATCCCGATCGCGCTCGCGGGCCGAGCCTCGGGGTTCACGATCGAGGGGATCGACCTCTCCGAGCACATGCTCGCGCTCGGTCGCTCGAACATCGCGCGCGCGGGCCTCGAGGCGCGCGTGAGCCTCGCGCGGGTCGACGCAAAGGGCACGGCCTACGAGGACGGCGCGTTCGGCGCGACGATCTCGAACTCGATCATCCACCACATCCCCGAGCCGGCCGTCTGCTTCGCCGAGATGTGGCGCGTCACGGCGAAAGGGGGCCTCCTCTTCGTGCGCGATCTGCATCGACCCGACGACCACGTCGAGGTCGATCGCCTCGTTGCGCTCTACGCGGGAGAGCCGCCCGGAGCGCCGCCCGGAGGAGGGCTGCGTGGCGAGCCTCCTGCCGACCCGGCGCGCGTGGCGAGTTTCGAGAACCAGCGGGTGCTCTTCCGGGCGTCCCTCTGCGCGGCGCTCACGGTTCGAGAGGTCGTGGCGCTGGTCGGACCGCTCGGAGTGCCCGCTTCGGCCGTGAAGATGACGAGCGACCGCCACTGGACGCTCGCCTGCGTGAAGCCATGACCTCCCCGGGCGCGCTCTCGCACGTCGTTCCGTTCCGGTTCGCGGCGCTCGAGCAGCTCACCCGCGCGGACGTGGCGACCGCCGCACGAATGCGACGCGTCGCCCGCGAGGTCGTCGATCTTCGCGCCATCGAGACCGCGCTCGGCGAGCTCATCGGCGCACGGGTCGGCCTCCAGACCGCGCGTATCCGTCGGCTCGACGCGCCACGAGGGGCCGATGACGCGCAGGGTGTCGTCTTTGCGATCGCGGGAGAGCGCAGAGCAGAGCGTCGTGTCCTCGTCGAGGTCGAAGGCGCGCTGGGGGCGGCGATCGTGGCCCGTGCCTTACGGCAAAAGGCGCCTCGCGTGGTCGATGGCGCGCGCGCGCCCTCTCACGCTGTCGTGGGGGCGCTCGCCGCCGTCCTCGTCGCGGCGGCGCGTCGTGCGCACGCGGGGGTGGCGCTCGAGGTGGTCGCCGCGGGCCCCGGTGCGCAGCTCGCGCGCGACCTCCTGCTCGCCGAGCGGAACGTGACGACCGCGACGCTCACGGTCTTCGTCGACGACGATGCCTTCGAGGCTCGCGTGAGCGTGCCGGATGCGTTTGCCCCGATGCCGCGCGTGCCCCAGCTCTCGCTCGTGGCCCTCGCTGCGATGGGTGATGCCTCGATCGCCGTGCCTCTGGTCGTGATGACGACGCTCGCGACCCGTCTCGACATCGCGGCGCTCGCCCCCGGCGACGTCCTCGTCCCCACGAGGAGCGCGTCGCTCGCCGCTCGTCGTGCCGATGGAGTGGTCCTCGGCGCCGTCGCGCTCGTGGCGCCGACCTCGGAGCGCGGCCTCAGCGCCGATCTCGCGGAGGGCGGGCGGCTCGTGGTACGAGGTCTGCTCGAGAATCATCCCTGGATTCAGGAGAGATCGATGCCTGCCGACGCCAGCACGACGACGACCCTCGAGGTCCTGGAGGACGCGCCCGTGGTGGTGCGCGTCGAGCTCGGCACCGTCGAGATGAAGGCTCGCGAGTGGGCCGAGCTCGCGCCCGGCGACGTGATCGCGCTCGGACGCCGCGTCGGCGACCCGGCGATCCTGCGTGTCGGAGGGGTCGAGCTCGCGCGCGGCGAGCTCGTCCAGGTCGACGGGGAATATGGCGTGAGGATCGTGGCGCGCACGCGGACCGGAGACGAACGATGAATCGCGCGTGGATCGCAGGCCTGCTCGTGGTCGCCACCGTCGCGGGCTGCAAGAAGTCCGAGCTCACCGAAGAGGATCGCGCCGCCAAGGGCAGCGCGGCTGCGGCGGCGGCAGCGGGGACGACGGCGGCGAGCGCGGACGCGGGCGGCGCGGCCGAGGCCGGAACGAGCGCGGGCACGGCGAAGAGCTTCGCGGGCAAGTACGCGGTCAGCGCCGGCAGCATGTACGTGCCCGAAAACAAGGACTGGGCGGCGGTGAAGTTCAAGAACGACGAGAGCAAGATGCTCGGCGAGGGCGAGCTCACGATCGCGATCGACGCCAGCGGGCGCGTCTCGGGCGGGAGCGAGGCCGGGCCGCTCGGCGCCGCCGTGCTCGACGGCAAGAGCGACGGAACGACGCTCATGGCGACGGTCCGACGCAAGGACCCGTCCGACGAGGGGCTCACCGGGACGCTCCAGGCGAAGGTCGCGGGAGACACGATCGAGGGCACGATGAACCTCGCCGAGTCGAACGCCGCCGTCGTCCGGTTCGCCCGATTCCAGGCCAAGAAGAAGTAGCGCCGTGTTCGCGCCCGTCCGCTACATCGAGTGGGCACTGAAGTTCTACGGGAAAGTCCCGCTCGATCTCGCGTCGAGTGGCATCCCGACGGCGTCATGGAGCGAGCTCGGCGTCCCCGAGCCGAGCCTCGACGATCCCTCGGCGTACGCCGCGTTTCGCGAGACAATTGCACTCTACAACGATGTCCCTCGCGGCGAGGTGGTCCCCGCGCTCGGGACGTCGCACGCGGTGTTCCTCGCGTATGCGGCGATGCTCTCCCCCGGCGACGAGGTGCTCGTCGAGCTCCCCGGTTACGAGCCGCTCACGCGTACGGCCGTTGGCCTCGGCGCGACCGTCCGCACGTTCGAGCGACTCGCGACCGACGGCTTCGCGATCTCGCCCGAGCGCGTCGCCGCCGCGGTCACGTCGCGCACGCGCGTCATCGTCGTCACCAACCTCCACAACCCGACGGGCGTTCGCACCTCGGACGAGACGCTCCGCGAGCTCGCGAAGATCGCCGAGGCGCGCGGCGCCTACCTCCTCGTCGACGAGGTCTATGCGCCGTTCGACGCGCTCCCGGAGGACGGCGTCTTTCACGCGAGCGCGCGCAAGCTCGCGCCCAACATCGTCGCCGTCTCGAGCCTCACCAAGTGCTACGGCCTCGGAATGCACCGCATCGGCTGGGTGCTCGGTCCACCCGAGATCGTCGAGCGCGCCGAGACCGCCATCATCGCGACGTGCGGGCACCTGCCACTCTCGCACGCGGCGCGCGGCGCCGTCGCCGTCGCGAACGTCGGCAAGCTCTCGGTCCGCGCGAAGGGCATCCTCGCCGGAAAACGCGACATCGCTGCGCAGTGGGCGAGCACGATCCCGAACGCCAGCTGGAGCGCGCCGACCTCCGGCCTCTTCGGCCTCGTCACCCTCGAAGGAGCGCCTGATCTCCTCCCGAGGATCGAGTCCTGGGCGAACGAGCACGGCCTGCTCGTCGGCGCCGGGTCGTTCTTCGGCGTGCCCAACGGGTTTCGACTGTCGTGGGCAACGCTCCCGACGAAGCGCTTCGAAGCAGCGCTCGCGAAGCTAGGCGCTCTTCTGCGCTGAGCGACCCTCGCGAGCGGGCGGCCTTCGCGAGGCGACCACGCCGAGCCCCACGAGGATCAGCACGGCGGCCAGCCATGCTCGCTTCGAGATCCCGGTCCCGAGCTGAACCCACGCGAGGAGCGCCGCGATCAGCGGCTGCAAGTAGATGTAGATCGTCACGAGCGTCGCGCTCGACCGACCCAGCGCCCACGCGTTGAGGAGGTAGGCGACGATGGTCGGCATCGCAAGGATGTAGAGCACGAAGCCCCATCCTCGTGGCGTCAGCGCGGGCAACGTCGCGAGCATCGGCCTCATTCCCAGCGGAGCGAAGAGGATCGCGGCATACATGAAGATCCACACGACCGAGCGGAGCGCTCCTACGCGCAGGACGACGTCCCGCGAGAGCACGACGTACGCCGCATAGCTCAGGCTGTTGAGGGCCACGAGGATCGCCCCCCGGTCGAGCGATCCAATCCCGATGAGCGAGACCACCCCCGACATCGCCAGCGCGATGCCTACGGCGGTCCTCCACGAGAGCTTCTCCTTGCCGAAGAGCACCGCAAGCGCAGCTGCAAAAACGGGGATGGTGGCCCCCAGCAAGGACACCGAAAAGGGGGACGTCCACCTCAGTCCGAGGAGGAAGAGCGTCTGGTTGAGAGCGATGCCCAGCACGCTCAAACCTGCCAATCGGAGGTGGTCCGCGCGCGCGATTGGCTCTAGACGCTCCCGGCGCACGGTCACGATCGCGCGGAAGAACAGCGCGCCTCCTAGCATTCGGATCATCGCGAGCGCTTCAGGGAATATTTCTTCGCCTCCCAGCGCGCGAGGCATCATCGCCACCTTCGCCTCCACCGCTTGCGATGCGAACGCGAATTGCACGAGGACAAGGGCAGCGTGGGTGGCCCACGTGCCTCGGGAAGGGCTAGACTGCCCGCCTCCGAGCTCTGCCGCGGGTCGTTCGTTCACGAGGCCTCTCAATGTCCAATCTGTCCCAGCTCATCGCGAAGTACGTGGTCGGCGACTTCCCGTCGTTCGGCCTTCTCCTCCTCCTCGCGGTGATGGTGGCTGCAAGTTACACGTTTGCCGTCTCGCTCAGCGCGGGGTCGACAGGACGGATCAAGACGCTCATGGCGGCGCGCTTCGGCGCCTACGGCACGGTCGCGCTCATCGCCGTCGCGGTGCTCTGCCTCGCCTACGCCTTCGTGAGCCACGACTTCCGCCTCCGGTACGTCGCTCACTACTCCGATCGGAGCATGCCGACGATCTTCTTGCTCACCGCCTTGTGGGGCGGGCAGGACGGCTCGCTGCTCTGGTGGCTGTTCCTGCTGAGCCTCTACATCGGCGTGTGTGTGTTCTCGATGGGGAAGAAGCACCTCGAGCTCCAGCCGTACGTCATCGCCACGCTGATGGGCGTCGTCATCTTCTTCTGCGTCCTCATGGCGTTCGCCGCGAATCCGTTCGCCACGGGGGTCTCCGGCGCGCGGCCAGATGGCGAGGGGCTGAACCCCCTCCTCCAGAATTTCTACATGATCATCCACCCGCCGAGCCTCTACATCGGCTTCGTCGGGTGCTCGGTTCCGTTCGCGTTCGCGGTCGCGGCGCTCGTCACCGGCCGACTCGACACGGAGTGGATCCAGGCCAGCCGCAAGTTCACGCTCTTCGCGCTGCTGTTCCTCGCGATCGGCAACACGCTCGGCATGCTGTGGGCGTACGAGGAGCTCGGCTGGGGCGGCTACTGGGCCTGGGATCCCGTGGAAAACGCGGCGATCATGCCGCTCTTCACCCTCGCCGCGTTCACCCACTCCGTGATGATCCAGGAGCGTCGCGGGATGCTCAAGGTGTGGAACGTCTTCCTCATCTGCCTCACGTTCTTCATGACGATCTTCGGGACGTTCCTGACGCGCTCGGGCGTCATCGCGAGCGTCCACTCGTTCGCGCAGTCGTCGATCGGCGACTATTTCCTCTACTTCCTCATCCTCATCGGCGCGTTCTGCTTCACGCTCGTCATGTACCGGTGGCCGGAGCTGCGCGATCTCAAGCCCACCGAGCGCCTGCGCACGGCGGCGATCGCGACGGGCTGGGGGACCCTGATCGCGCTCGTCACCGCGTGGGTCGTCTCGTCGAAGCTCGCCGGCACGCCGCTCGACGCGCTCAGCGGCGCCAGCTCGGACGCCATCGCGGCGTCCACGTCGAAGCACTCGATGATCCGCATCGCGGCGTTCAGCGTGCTCGCCGGCGCGGCGGTGTTCGCGAACATCGAGCTGGTGTTCCGGCGCATGACCAAGGGCATGGATCTGAAGGCGAAGCGCCCGCGTTTCGAGTCGATCTGGTCGCGCGAGTTCACCTTCCTCCTGAACAACTTCGGCCTGCTCTTCGTCATGTTCTTCGTCCTCGTCTTCACGACCTTCCCGATGGTCAGCGAGGCGTTCTGGAACGAGAAGGTCACGGTCGGTCCGCCGATCTACAACGCGTTCCTCCAGCCCCTCGGGCTCGGCGTGTTCTTCCTCATGGGCGTCGGCACGCTCTTCGGCTGGAAGAAATCGAGCGACGACCAGCTGAAGAAGAACTTCATGGTGCCGGTCGGCGCGGGGCTCCTCGCGGTCGCGCTCCACGTTGCGCTCGGCAAGTGGATGGGCTTCCCGGCGATCGTCTGGTCACCGCCCGTCTACGGCGGCGCGATGGGCACCGTGCTCCAGGCGTTCAACGCGATCTGTCCGGTGCTCGGCTTCTCGCTCGCGATCTTCAACGCCGCGGTCATCATCCAGGAGTTCTCGCTCCTCTACAAATCGCGCTTCAAGACCGGCGCCGAGAAGACGCCCAAGTTCCTCTGGTACGCGGGGCTCCTGCCCGGCTTCATCTACTCGATGGCCTCGCTGCCGCCGAGCGGTCGCCGCCGCTACGGCGGGTACATCGTCCACCTCGGCATCGTCCTCATGTTCCTCGGCTTCACCGGGAAGTCGTGGACCGTCGACAAGGAGACGTCGATGAAGCAGGGCGACAGCTACCAGGTCGAGCGTTTGACCATCAAGTACGTCGGCCCGCGCATGGAGGTCGACAACAACAAGCGCATGATCTTCGCCGACGTGAAGGTCTTCGAGAACGGCAAGGAGGTCGGCAAGCTCGCGCCGGCCAAGTTCATCTACAAGAAGATGCCGGACTCGCCGACCACCGAGGTCGCGATGTTCCACTCGGTGCGTGACGATCTCTATCTCGTCGTCGGGAGCATCAACCCCGAGACGAAGACGGCGTCGCTACAGATCCACTTGAACCCGCTCGTGGGATGGATCTGGTTCGGCTGTCTCGTGCTGATCTTCGGCAGCTTCATCTGCATGTGGCCGGAGTTCGAGCCGCAGGAGTCGCGCGTCTGGCAGGTCGCGCGCGGCGCAGGCGCGGTGACGGCGAGCATCACGCTCGGGATCATCCTCGCGCTGCTCCCGGTCCCCGCGTTCGCCCAGACGGGTGCGTCGCAGCACTCGGGCAGCGTGCAGATCGACGACATGAACGAGAAGCAGGTGTTCGGCCAGCTTCGCTGCATGTGCGGGACATGCCCGCGCGAGCTGCTCTCGTCGTGCGCATGCTCGACCGCGGACGAGACGCGAACGCGCCTTCGAATGCGCCTCGCGCGCGGCGAGTCGCCGGAGTCGATCATCGACGACTACGTGAAGGAGAACGGCACTGCATCTCTCGCGATCCCCCCAAATTCAGGGATGATGCGCTCGATCTACGTCGTGCCGATCGTCGCGCTCGTGGGCGGCGGCGTCGGCCTCGCGGTCCTGCTGCGTCGATGGCGCGGCGGCGGCGGCGGTGGCGATGGCGGGAAGAAGACCGACGCTCCGGTGGCGGCAGAGAGCAAGAAGCGCGATGCCTACGACGACCGCATCGACGCGGAGCTGAGAGACCTCGATGGCTGACGAAGCGATGGAGACGAGCGACGGAACCGCGCACCGCGACGTGAAGGCGGAGCTCGACGAGCGTCGCATCGCACGTGGCGTGGCGATCGGACTCCCCCTGGTGACGGCGACCCTCGCGCTCGCGACGGGTGCGCTCCTCGGCCCGCCGATCGCGATCCTGGTGCTGGCCTCGGGCGTGCTTCTCGGCGTGATCGCGCTGTTCTGGGCGAGCCTGCGCATCCTGAGCGGAGACGCCGCTCTCTCTCCTGAGCTCGAGGCACTGGACGCCACGGCGCACGCCGTCGACGCCCTCGCCTCGCGCAGGAAAATGCTCGTGCGCGCGCTGAAGGACCTCGAGAACGAGCGCGCCCTCGGCAAGCTCGAGGACGACGACTTCGAGCAGCTCTCCCACACGTACCGCGGCGAGCTGAAGGAGGTCCTCACGCGGATCGACGCGTCGCTCGAGCCCCACCGTCCCAAGGCCGAGGACGCCGCGCGCGCCTACCTCGCGAAGGCCGGCATCGCCGAGGAGGGCCAGCGCGGAACGCCGGAGGTTTTGGTCGCCCCTGAGCCAAGCGAGTCCGAGACGGACGACGACGACGACCTCCAGGAGAGCGAGCCCGCGATCGTCAAAACGCCCGCAAAAAAGGCGGATTCGCGTTCACGTGTAGAGTGCACAAAGTGCGCGACCTCCAACGAACTCGACGCGACCTTCTGCAAGAAGTGCGGGACCTCCCTCGCGAAGGAGGAGGCGTCCGATGAAGCGTGAGCTCGTCACCACCCTCGGCGCGCTCGCCCTCTCGGCGTGCGTGCTCGTCAGCTCGCACGCCTCCGCCCAGGATCCGGCCGCACGGCCGCCGGCCGGACATCCCGCGGTCGCCGACGACGGCGACGAAGACCCGCACGGCGGCGGCGGTGGTGGCGCCCCCGGAATGGCCCCGGCCCCCGAAGACGGAGCGATGGAGGACCCGACGATCCCGCGAGGCGCCGTCGAGGTGCACATCAGCGATCCGACCGGCAAGCCGATGGGCAACACCGAGGTCACGCTCGGCATCATCTACAACTCGGTCGCGAAGGGTGAGAGCAGGAAGCGCATCACCGCACGAACCGACGACGTTGGCACCGCGCGCTTCAAGGACCTCGACGTGGGCAGCGGCATCGCCTTCCGGCCGATGGTGCTCAAGGACGGCGCGACGTTCTCGACGACGCCCTTCGGTCTCGGCCTCAAGAGCGGCATACGAGCGCTCCTCCACGTCTACCCCGTCACGAGCGACATCGACCAGGCGCTCATCGTCACGCAGTCGATGGTCTACGCCGAGGTGAAGGACGACCGCGTTCAGATCCAGCAGGCCTACAAGATCTACAACTTCGGCAAGAACGCCTGGGTTCCTCCGCCGGATCTCATCGTGCCGCTTCCTGAAACGTTCACGGCGTTCGCCACGCAGCAGGGGATGACCGACGTAGGGGTCGACGCGGTCGCCAAGAAAGGCATCCGGATCCGCGGCACGTTCGCGCCCGGCCAGCACGTCATCGAGTTCAAGTGGCAGCTCCCCTACGCCGGCGAGGCCGAGGTGAAGGTCGACGTCGGGATGCCGCCCCACCTCGCCGCCGCGCGCATCATCGCGCCAGCCTCCAAGGGCATGGGCATGGAGGTCGAAGGCTTCGACGCGACCAAGATCTCGACGGACGGCATGGGCCAGCGGGCGCTCGTCACCGAGAAGCAACTCCGGCGCGAGGACCCTCCGGTGAAGAGCCTGAAGCTCACCATCAAGGGTCTGCCGACCGAAGGCCCCGGGAAGTTCATCGCCACGCTGCTCGCGCTCAGCGGCCTCGTGGCGGGCGTCGTCCTCGGCGTGCGCAAGGCGCCGCCTCGCGACACGAAACGCGAGCGGCAGCAGCTCCTCGCGGCGCTGGAGGGCCTCGAGCTCGGGCACCGCGAGGGCTCCATCGGCCCGAAGACGTACGAGCGTGCCCGTCGCGAGCTGATCGACGATCTCGCGCGCACGTTCGCGGCCGACCCGAAGCCCGTCAAAGCGACGCGTAAAAAAACGGCTTCGTAGCAAGTTGCACCATCCCTGTCGGGATTGGGGGCAAGATGCCTCAAACCCCTGGGGAGGAGTGGGGGTGGTCCTTGGGGATACGGAGTAGGACAATCCCTTCCACGGGAGCGCCGGAGCTTGTCCCCTTCACCATCCCCAGCGCGGCTGAGATCTAACGCATCTCAAGTGCTTGGGATTCCGGGTTCTCCCAGGTTTCCCCAGGCTCTAGTACTACGACTATTTAATTTAAATACTCTCTCTTCTCCCATCCGAGCCGAGAGGTCAGGCGCCGGATCGTGGCCCAGGTGCCACGTCGCGGTCGCGTGCTCAGCGACCCTTGACCCCGCACCGGAACCCGGGCACTTCGGTTGGCGTTCGGAGACACGATATGGAGCTCACGGTCGCCAAGAAGGATTTGCTGAAGATCGTCGCGCGCATGCAGGGCGTGGCGGAGCGCAAGAGCACGATGCCGGTGCTCGCGAATGTCCTGCTCGCCGTCGATGGCACCGGTGCCATGAGACTGGCGGCCACGGACCTGTACCTGTCGCTGCTCGGTCGCGTGCCTGCCGACGTGAGCAAGCCCGGAAGCGTCGCCGTTTCCGCCAAGGATCTCTTCGAGCGCGTCAAAATGATGCCCGACGGTCCGATCGTGATCGCGACGCAAGACAACGCGACGACCACGCTGAAGGCCAGTGGCAGCGCGCGCCGGTACACGCTTCGCGGAATGCCGGGCGATGACTTTCCGCCGCTCCCGCAGCCTGCCGAAGGTTCGCCGACGCTGGCGCTCGACGTCGAGGTGCTCTCGGAGTTGATCCAGAAGACCCACTTTTCGATCTCGACCGACGAGACGCGCGCGCACCTGAACTCGGCGCTGTTCGAGTGGGAGGGCGACACCGTTCGCATGGTCACGACGGACGGGCACCGCCTCTCGAAGGTCGATGTGAAGGTCGCGGGCCGGCAGGCCTCGGCGACGATGCTGATCCCGCTGAAGGCCATCCACGAGCTGCGTCGCCTTTGCGACGAAATGATGGCCGAAGGCGGTACGGTCGACGCGGACGGCAAGCGCGGTAAGCCCGAGCTGCTGATCACGCAGAGCGGCTCCTCCGCGTTCTTCCAGGGCGCAGGCATGACGTTCAGCGTGAAGCTCGTCGACGCGCAGTTTCCCCCCTATTCGCAGGTCATTCCGCAGGGCGCGGACAAAACCGTACGTGCCCCCCGCGTGGCCTTTGCCGACGCGCTCAAGGCCGTCTCCGTGGCTGCCAGCGAGCGTACCGGCGGCGTGAAGCTCTCGCTCACAAAGGGCTCGATGCGCATCACCAGCGAGTCGCCCGAGAGCGGTGACGGCTTCGACGAGATCCCCGTCGAGTACTCCGGGCCGAACATGAGCATCGGCTTCAACGCGAAGTACTTCCTCGACGTCCTCGCCTCGATCACCGACGACGAGGTCGAAGTGAGCCTCTCGGGCGAGCTCGATCCTGCCGTTCTGCGCCCCGCGGGCGGCACCACGAAGTCGGATGCGAGCTCTGACCGCCAGTTCCTCGCGGTCGTGATGCCGATGCGTATCTGAGCGGCGAGGAAGCGAGCGCCCGTGCGTCCGCTCCACGTCGCTCATCTCCAGGTCCGCGCGTTCCGCAACCTCGCGGCGGTAGACCTCGAGCCCGGCGAGCGATTCAACGTCGTCTCCGGCGACAACGGGCAGGGGAAGACCAACCTGCTCGAGTCGCTCTACGTGGCGGCCACGTCGAAGAGCTTCCGCACGTCGAAGATGAACGAGCTCGTCGGCTTCGGTGCCGAGCTCGCGAGCGTTCGCGCGACCGTCGCCGACGACTTCGAGTCGCGCGTGCAGTCGGTGGGTCTGAAGCCGGGGGCAAGACTCGTTCGCATCGATGACAAGCGCCCGGCGTCGCTCGCGGCGTATGCCGTGCGCACGCCGATCGTCGTCTTTCATCCGGGAGAGATGACGCTCTCCATGGGCGCGAGCGGAGAGCGAAGGCGCCTGCTCGATCGAACCTCGCTGTACATGTCGCCGCAATCGATGGCCGATCTCGAGGCGTATACGCGCGCAATGAAGGAGCGACAGCGCGCCCTCGAGACGCGCGGTCCGTCCGCGAGCGATCTCCCGGAGTGGGAAACATTGGTGGTTCGACATGGGCTCGCAGTCATGGGGCATCGCGCGCGTGCCGCCGAGCTCGTCAGCGACAAGGCGATCCTCGCGTTCTCGCGCATCGCGGCCCCCGAGCTCGTTCTCACTGCGGGCTATGCGCCTTCGGCGCCCTCCGACGAGGCGGCGTTCCTCGAGGCTCTTGCGAGCCGCAGGACGTCGGACATGCGCCGTGGCAGCGCCGGCGTCGGTCCCCATCGCGACGACCTGTCGCTCGCCATCGATGGTCACCCCGTGCGCGGCGTCGCCTCGCAGGGGCAGCATCGTGCGGTCACGCTGGCGCTCAAGTCCGCGGAGATCGAGGTCGTCGGCCAGGCCCGGGGCGTGAGGCCGATTCTCCTTCTCGACGACGTGTCCAGCGAGCTCGATCGCGTCCGCACCGCGGCGCTGTTCTCGTTCCTGCGTGAGCAGCGCGGACAGGTCTTTCTCACCACGACCCGGCCCGAGCTCATCGATACCGGTGCGGACGGCAGCGCTCGACGTGATTTTGTAGTGAAGAGCGGCGTCATCGTGCGCACGTTCTCGGGTTGAACCGCGCCGCAAACGGGGCGCGCTCCTGCTCCGCCCTGCCGGCCGCGATCGGGAGTTGCCGCGATGTCGGGTGGAGAAGTCTAAGTGTCTGAATTTGCGTTGAAAGTTAGAGTCTTCTCGCTTGCTGCAAGGGAGCCTCCGAACTATACTCCGCTCCCGTTCGGCGAGCGTCGATAGGCGTCCGATTCTCAGACGCAGTTGACCTCTCCCTCAGTCGTGGAACTCAAACGCGACACTTCGCCAATCAAACACGCATGACGACGACCGACGCAACCGTCCCGCAGAGCATCCCTCCCTCGAACTATGGGAGCGAGAGCATCACCGTCCTCGAGGGGCTGGAGGCCGTTCGCAAGCGGCCCGGCATGTACATCGGCGACGTGAACAGCGGAGAAGGGCTCCACCATCTCGTCTGGGAAGTCGTCGACAACGCGGTCGATGAGCACCTCGGTGGCCACTGCCACCTCATGGAAGTCATCGTGCACTTCGACGGTTCGGTCACCGTCGAGGACACGGGCCGCGGCATCCCCACCGGCAAGCACGCCGAAATGTCGCTGAAGCTCGGCAAGGACATCAGCGCAGCAGAGGTCGTGATGACCGTCCTGCACGCCGGCGGGAAGTTCGACCACTCGAGCTACAAGGTCTCGGCTGGTCTCCACGGCGTCGGCGTCAGCGCGGTCAACGCCGTCAGCGAGTGGCTGAAGGTCGAGATCAAGCGCGAAGGGCACGTCTATTACCAGGAGTACCGTCGCGGCATTCCGATGACGTCGCTCGATGTCATCGGCGACACGGACAAGACGGGCACGAAGATCACCTTCAAGCCCGACCACGAGATCTTCGCGAGCACCGAGTTCAGCTACGACATCCTCGCGAGCCGCCTGCGCGAGCTCTCGTTCCTCAACGCCGGGTTCGTCATCTCGCTCACCGACGAGCGTGGCGAAGGTCGGAAGGAGATCTTCGAGTACAAGGGCGGCATTCGCGAGTTCGTCGAGCACCTGAACAAGACGAAGGAGCCCGTCCACGAGAAGGTCGTGCACATCGTCGCCGAGGTGCCCGCCGAGAACGGGACACCCGTGCAGGTCGAGGTCGCGCTCCAGTGGAACTCCACGTACGCGGAGCAGATCTTCCCGTACACGAACAACATCCACAACAAGGACGGCGGCACGCACCTGACCGGCTTCAAGACCGCGCTCACGCGCGTCTTCAACGCCTACGGCACGAGCGCGAACCTCTTCAAGGAGGTCAAGAACGGCCTCTCCGGCGAGGACATTCGCGAGGGCCTCACGGCCGTCATCAGCGTGAAGCTTCAAGACCCTTCGTTCTCGTCGCAGACGAAGGACAAGCTCGTCTCGAGCGAGGCGAAGACCGCCGTCGAAGCGGTGATGAACGACAAGCTCGGCACGTTCTTCGAGGAGAACCCCGCGACTGCGCGCAAGATCGTCGAGAAGACGATCATGGCTGCGAAGGCCCGCGAGGCCGCGCGCAAGGCCCGCGAGATCGTGCGCAAGGGCGCGATGGACTACACCAGCCTCTCCGGCAAGCTCGCCGACTGCCAGTCGAAGGACCCGGAGTCGAGCGAGCTCTACATCGTCGAGGGAGACTCCGCAGGAGGATCGGCGAAGCAGGGCCGCGACCGCAAGACCCAGGCGATCCTCCCGCTCAAGGGGAAGATCCTCAACGTCGAGCGCGCGCGGCTCGACAAGATGCTCTCCTCCGCCGAGATCGGCACGCTGATCACCGCGCTCGGCTGCGGGATCGGCAGCCCCGAGCAGGGCGGCAGCTTCGACATCGCGAAGCTCCGCTACCACCAGATCGTGCTGATGACCGACGCCGACGTCGACGGCAGTCACATTCGCACGCTGCTGCTCACGTTCTTCTACCGCCAGATGCCGGAGATCCTCGAGAAGGGGTACCTCTACATCGCGCAGCCCCCGCTCTATCGCGTCGCGAAGGGCAAGAAGGGCCAGTACATGAAGGACCAGCCGGCGCTCGACCGGTTCTTCCTCGAGCAGGGCGTTGACGGTCTCGCCGTCCGTGCCTCGAAGGGGCCCACCCTCTCCGGTGAGCCGCTCGTTCGCCTCTCGGATCGCCTTCGCATGTTCCGTCGCGCGCTCTCGAAGATCGAGCGCCGCGCCGACGCACGGATCGTCTCCGCGGTGCTCAAGGCGAGCGGTCTCGGCAAGAACGAGCTCCGCGAGCGGAAGCGTGTCGAGCTGGCGGTGCCGCTCATCAAGGCGCGCCTCGAGAAGAAGTTTCCGGACATCTTCCCCCTCACGATCGACATCGGCTGGGAGACCGAGCACGGCGCGTGCTCGCTGCACATCAAGCCGCGCCCGGGCTCGGCCGCCCGCGAGACGCTCATCGACTGGGCGCTCGTCGAGTCTGCCGAGTACGAGGAGCTCTATTCGATCGAGCAGGACGTTCGCTCGATCGGCCCCGCTCCGTACTTTGCGAAGACCGCCCCGAAGGGAAAGGCCGCCGCTGCCGCCGCCGAGGACGGCGAAGAGGCCGACACGAACACGGCCGAGACCGAGATCGAAGACTCTGACGCGCTCTGGGAGTTCATCGACGCGCGAGGCCGCAAGGGTTGGCACATCCAGCGCTACAAGGGTCTGGGCGAGATGAACCCGGAGCAGCTCTGGGAGACGACGCTCGACCCAAACGCTCGCGTGATGCTCCAGGTGCGGCTGGACGACGCTGTCCAGACCGATCAGATTTTCACGATCCTGATGGGCGACCAGGTCGAACCACGCCGCGAGTTCATCGAGCAGAACGCCCTCAACGTGCGGAACCTGGACATCTAAGCGCGCTTCGGCCTCTCGAATTTCCGAGATCACACGGAGGCTCGGAGATCTTGTGGATGGCTCTCTGCGGACCGCGAGGCTCTTTTCAACCTGCAAACGTCAGCAGTCGGGGAGGAGCCCAGCCGTCGAGCCGCGCCATCCGAAAAAACTCCGAGCCTCCGAGCCTCCGTGTGATCTCGGGAGGGTGACTTGCATGCGATGTGCCCGTGGTTAATCTGGGCGTTGGTTGTACCGAGCCGTTGCCGGTAGCCGAGTGATGCTGCGACGCACGCCTTGCGCGCGAATGACTGCGAAGGGAGACGTCTGCGATGCGACCCGATCGACTGACTACCAAGAGCCAGGAGGCCTTCCGCGAGGCGAGTGACCTCGCGGCGCGTCGAGGCAACCCCGAGGTCGTTCCCGAGCACCTCGTTCGCGCGATGCTCGCGCAGGACGGTGGCATTGCGCTGCCTCTGTTCCAGAAGGCAGGAGGTGATTCCGCCGCACTCGAGCAGAAGCTCGACGCGTACCTCGACAAGCTCCCGAAGACCTCTGGAGGCAACGCCGAGCCGGGGCTCTCGCGGCGCACCCTCGAGGCGTACCGCAAGGCGGAGGACGAGGCCAAGGCGCTCAAGGACGACTTCGTATCCGTCGAGCACTTCGTCGTCGCGCTCGCCAAGCACGATCGCGAGATGGCCGCGGCCTTCGAGGCCTCCGGCGGCGTCACGACCGATCGCCTGCTCAAGGCGCTCGCCGGCGTGCGCGGCGCCCAGCGCGTCACCGATCGCGATCCCGAAGGGAAATTCCAGGCCCTCGACAAGTACTGTCGCGATCTGACGGCCGCCGTTTGCAAGGGGAAGATCGATCCGGTCATCGGTCGCGGCGCACGAAGAACAACCCCGTGCTCATCGGCGAGCCCGGCGTCG
>JANXVA010000136.1 GCA_025351875.1 Myxococcales bacterium
ACTGCTCGAACCGCTGCGCCAGGCCGGTGTGAAAACGCACCTGATCGGCGGAGCCGATGAAGCGGGGGAGCTCGATGCGAAGCTCGGTCTCGGGCAGGCCGCGTTCGAGCAGGGCAAGTACGCCGACGCCGACAAGCACGCGCAGGCCGCTTCGTCGTCGACCTCGCAGAAGGTGCGCGCGACGAGCTTGCGTGCCGAAGTACTCTCCGCCACCGGCAAGAAGCTCGATGCGATCAAGCTCCTCGAGACGGTGAAGACGGGCAAGGGCGCCGACGTCCGACGGGTTCGTCTCCTGCTCGGCGAGTACCTCATCGACGTGGGCCGCCGCGCGGACGCCGACGATCCGCTCCACAAGGTCATCGAGGACTACAACGACGGAACGATCACCGCGCAGGACGCCGAAGGAAATGCGCACGTCGGTCGCGCGGCGTTCCTCCTCCGCAGCCCGAAGGACGCGAACACGGCGTTCAAGGAGAGCGAGCGCGCCGACAAGAAGCGCGTCGAGACGCTCCTCTGGGCGGCGGAGCTCTTCCTCGACAAGTACGACGCCGGTCACGCCGAGGAACAGGTCAAGGAGGCGCTCGCGGTCGCGCCGAAGCGCGCGGACGCGATCGTCGCGCTGGCCCGCGTGAAGCTCGATCAGACGCTCGACTTCGAGGAGGGCGACAAACTCGCGAAGCAGGCGCTCGCGATCAACCCGAAGCACACCGGCGCACTCGCGGTGCGCGCGGGCATCGCACTCCGCGACATGGACATCGCCGGCGCGGAGAGGGTCATCGCCGAGGGGCTCGCGGTCGACCCGAACAATCTCGAGCTGATCAGCCTCAAGGCCGCGTCGCGCTTCCTCGACGACGACCTCCCCGGGTTCGAGGCGATGAAGAAGCAGGTGCTCTCGCGGAACCCGCAGTACGCGCGCATGTACGGCATCATCGGCGAGTACGCGGAGTGGGAGCACCGCTACGACGACATCGTCGCGATGATGAAGGAAGCGACGAAGCTCGACCCGGACGACGGCAAGGCCTGGGCCGAGCTAGGCCTCACGCAGATGCGCGGCGGCGACGAGACCGCGGGGATGGCGAGCCTCCAAAAGGCGTGGAGCAAGGACCACTTCAACGTCCGCGTGTTCAACACGCTCAACATGTACGAAAAGGACATCCCGAACGACTACGAGCTCGTCTCGGACGGCGTGTTCAAGGTCCGCTACGCGAAGGAGGAGCGCCCGGTGATGGAGCGCTACATCCCACGCATGCTCGGCGAGGCGTTCGCCTCGATGAAGGCTCGTTACAACTTCGTCCCGACCGTCCCCGTGCAGGTCGAGATGTACGCGTCTCGCCAGACCTTCAGCGTTCGCACGAGTGGTCTGCCGAACATCGGCATCCAGGGCGTCTGCTTCGGAAGAGTCGTCGCGGCGATAAGTCCGAAGGCCGAGCCCTTCAACTACGGCAACGTCCTCTGGCACGAGCTCGGTCACGTCTTCGCGATCCAGCTCTCGAAGAACCACGTCCCGCGGTGGTTCACCGAAGGCCTCTCCGAGTACGAGACGCTCGCGCGTCGCCCTGAGTGGGCGCGCGAGCTCGACCCCGAGCTCTACCAGGCGATCAACAGCGGTAAGCTGCCGGGCGCGGTCGACATGAACCGCGCCTTCACGCACGCGAGCGACGCGAGCGACGTGACCGTCGCGTACTACGCCGCCAGCCAGATGCTCGTGTGGACGGTCGAGAGGTTCGGGATGCCGCGGATCGTCGAGGCTCTCAAGCTCTGGGGCGCCGGCAAGAAGACCCCCGACGTCATCAAGGGCGCATTCGGAGTGACCGCGCAGGAGTACGACGCCGGCTATCGCCAGTGGCAGCTCGGGCGCCTCTCTCGCTACAAGAACCAGTACCTCTTCTCGCTCAAGGGCAAGGACCTCGACGAGGCGAAGAATAACGTGCAGAGTGCACCCAACGATCCCAAGGCGCATCTGGTGCTCGCGCTCGCTCTGGTGCGGTCGCGCAAGGTCAAAGAGGCCAAGGCCGAGATCGACGCGGCCTTTGCGATCGATCCCAAGAACGCGGACGCGCACTACGTCGCGGCGCAGCTCGCGCGCGGCGAGAAGGATCCCGAGAGCGCGCGCAAGCATCTCGACACGATGCGGAGCAATGGCAACGACGGATACGTCATTCATTCGATGCTGGCCGACATCGCCGAGGAGCAGAAGAACGAGGTCGCGGTGCGGTTTCATCTCGAGGCGGCCCATCGCTTCGACCCCAGCCAGAGCGAGCCACTCAAGGGGCTCTTCGATCTCGCGAATTCGAGCAAGCGCGAGGGCGATGCGCTCGCCGCGCTGGAGAAGCTGGCCCAGCTCGAGCAGCACGATCGCAAGGTGTGGCGCCTCCTCCTCGACAAGCTCGTCACCGCGAAGCGCTGGGACGACGCGCGCCGCATCGGCGAAAGCGCGATTTTTGTCGATATCCTCGGCCTCCAGACGCACGCGCTGTACGCGCGCGCGCTCGCTGCGACCAACGCCCACGACAAGGCGGTCTACGAGCTGGAGACGGCGGTGCTCTGTCCGGGCAAGCCGCCCGAGAAGGCGACCGCGCACGCGCTGCTCGCGCAGGAGCTCGTCGCGCTCAAGCGCAACGTCGAGGCGAAGAAGCACCTCGACGAGGCGCGGAAGCTCGACGCCGAGAATGCCGAAGCAAAGAACGTGACGATTCCATGAGGCCCCGTGCGCTAGGCACCGTCCTCGGCGCGCTTCTCCTCACGTGCGTCGCGTGCAGCTCGGATCCGGACCCCGCCGCGGCTCCTGCTCCTGTCACGCCGCCGGCCACGAACCCGTGCGCCGACGGATTCGCGCTCGATGCCGACGGCGCTTGCGTCGACCTGCCGGCGCCGGCGAGCTGCCCGGGTGGCACCCGGCCGCGCCTGGGTTCGAGCTCGTGCGAGCCCGTCGGCTGGGTTGCAGCGTGTCCCGCCGGGACCACGCGCGATGCCACGGGATTCGGTTGCGCAGACGTCGCTCCACCTGCTCCGTGCAGCGGCGCGACGCGCGAGGCGGTGGGCGAGCCCGCCTGCGTACCGGTCGGCGACTGCACCGGCGCATTTCCTCCCGCGGGAGCGATCGTGGTGGACGCGTCGCTGGCCGACGCGCAGGTCGACGCGACGCACGTGAAGACGCTCGCCGCGGGCGTGGCCGCCGCGGGCGACGGCGCGACGATCGCGATCGCGACCGGCACCTACGAGGATGCCGTGACGATCGAAAAGCGCGTCACCGTCGTAGGTCGCTGCGCTGCGATGGTCGAAATCAAGTCGCCTCCCGGTAGCGTGAAGGCGGGCATCGGCGTTCTCGCCACCGGGGTCATCGTGCGCGGCGTCACGCTCACCGGTCATGTCGACGGAGTCGCCGTCAGGAGCTCCGGCGAGGCGACCATCGAAGACGTCGTCGTACGCGACAGCCGCTACGCGGGCGTCTACGTCGAGGGAGGGCGGGCGACGATCCGGCGGACCAAGGTCGAGGACACCGTGCCTCAGGCCGATGCACGCGGCGGCTTCGACCTCGCCGTCGGAGTCGGTGCCGAGGCGACCATGACCGACGGCACGCTCTCAGGGGGCGTGCAGGCCGTCCTCGCCGGCGCCGACTCGAAGGTCACGCTCACGCGCGTCGTCGTCACGAGGCAGGCGCCGAACCCGTCGTCGAACGTGCGCGCCACGGGCGTCGTTGCGATCGGCGGCGCGCACCTGACGATCGCGCAGTCGATCCTTCGTGACATGACGACGGACTCCGCGGCCGCCGCGGAGGACGACGGCGTGGTCGAGCTCACGGACACCATCGTGCGCGACGTCCACATCGGAGGCTCCGCGGCGCGTGGCTACGGCGTGACGGCCACGTACGGCGGGCACGTCGTCCTGCGGTCGTCGATGATCGCGAACGTCGCAAACACCGCAGCGCTGAGCCGCGACGACAAGTCGACCCTCGAGCTCTCCTCGGTCGCGATCGTGGCACCGGCTCCGGTGGGAAACCCGATCGGCGCGGGCGTGAGTGACGGGCACGGGGGCGGTATCGCAGTGAGCGCCAAGGGGAAGGCCACGCTCGACAACACCGTGATCCTCGGAGCCTGGGGCGTCGCCGCGTTCGTCGATGCGGGAGGGGTGCTCGCGCTGAAGCGCTCTCTCCTCGACGCGACGCGAGGCACCAGCGGCGCCGACCCCACCCGGTCGACCGCGGTCGGGTTCGTCGTGCTGAACGGCGCGAGCGCCACGGTCGCCGACGTGTCGATCACGCGCACTTCCGGTGCGGGCGTGAGCCTCGGCAAAGGCAGCAAGCTGAACGGCGATCATCTCCTCGTGCGCGGCGTCGCCGAAGGCGCGACGGACGGCGCAGGCGAGGGGATCGGCGTCGGACCAGGCAGCACGCTCGACCTCGAGGCGAGCGTCATCGACGGAGCGACGACGAGCGGGCTCCTCATCCAGGAAGGCAGCGCCACCCTGGTGCGCTTCGTCCGCTCCTCGGTCCATGGCACGAAGATGGCGCGCAGCGGCTTCGGACACGGCGTGACCCTCGGGGTGGGCGCTCGCGTCGTCCTGTCGGGCACGTCGCTCGTCGACAACCCGGGCATCGGCCTCGCGGTCGACGGCGGGAAGGCGCTCGTCGACGCCGTCACGATCGCGCGCAACGCTGTCGGTGTACATGCGCAGAACGGCTCGTTCCTCGTCGAGGGCGACGACGCCGACGCCGACACGCTCGGCGAGGGCGAGGTGAGGGTCACGACGACGACACGCTTCAGCTCGAACGCGACGCGTGTCGGCTCGGGCACGGTCCCGCTTCCTTCGCCCGTCCTCTTCTGAACGACGCCCGGTCGCCCGGCATCCGATGATGCATGCGCAGGTTGCTCGTTCTCGGCGCGATGTCCCTGACGGTTGCGCTCTCGGGCGTCGACGTCGCGCGTGCGGCTGAGCCACCCGCGAGCGGGTCGTTCATCCGTCGCTCTACGGCGGAGAAGACCTTCACCGCCGAGGATCGCGCACGGCTCGGTGAGCTCGGCCTGACGAAGCCTTCCTCGGCGGCGGTCATTCACCGCAGGATCCCGCGCAGCGAGGGCCCGCGTCAGCTCGCGCGCCTCGAGGCGCTTGCGCACTCGCCAGAGGGCTTCGCGCCGTCCGGCGCATGCGACGAGATGATCGGGCAAGGCGAGGCGAGCGCGCTCTGCTCCGGTCACGTTGCGGGCCCGATGGGCAACGTGCCCGTCCGCATGCCCGTCGCCACGAGGCTCAGGCACGGCAGCGACGGCTCCGTGCACCTCTCGCTCTTCAACCCGAGGCCGCTCGAGGCCAAGGCGCTGTTCTCCTGGAGCACGGTCGTATCGCCCGAGCACCTGCAGGTCTCGTACGAGCTGTTTCCGGATCCCGACGGCTGGCTCGTCTACGTCCGGATCGGCGTGGAGATGAGCGCGCACGAGGGCTCTGCGAAGACGATTTCCGACGCGATGCTCAAGCTGGAGGCGTGGCTCACGCACGAGCTGGCGAGGAGCTGAGAGCAACGGAGCATCCGTTCAGAGGTTCGTAGCCTGCGCCTGTGATACGTACGGCCATGCCGCACACGATCCCGCTCGCCGTCATCGAGAAGCTCCCGAAGACCGACCTCCACGTCCACCTGGATGGCTCGCTTCGGTTGAAGACCATCCTCGATCTCGCCGAAAAACAGCGGGTCGAGCTCCCCGCGAAGGACGAGGACGGCCTTCGCAAGGCGATGAACCTCGGCGAGAACTGCGGCTCGCTCGTCGAGTACCTGAAGGCCTTCGACGTCACGCTCCGCGTCCTCCAGACCGCCGACGCGCTCACCCGCGCCGCCTACGAGCTCGCCGAGGACGCCGCACGCGAGAACGTCCGGTACATGGAGGTCCGCTACTCGCCGATGCTCCACACGCGCCGCGGGCTCGCGCTCACCACCGTCGTCGAGGCCGTGCTCGAGGGCCTCCG
>JANXVA010000449.1 GCA_025351875.1 Myxococcales bacterium
ACGGCCTCGGCCGACGTCCGCGTCGTCGCGAAGTCACCTTCGCGCGCCAGGACCGCGACGAGCACCGGCATCGCACGCGGGTCGCGCAAGAGCCCGATCGCCTCGATGAGATCGCGGCTGACCGACGCTCGGTCCGCCGCCGTCTCTCCCGGCGAGAGCGCCGGCGCCTCGAACGCGACGAGCTCGAGCATCGGCAGGAGCGCCTTCGTTCCGAGCTGCGCCAGCCGCAGGGAGACCGGCGCCTTGCGCCCGCGCGCATGGCTGTCGAGCTCACGCGCCCTCGAGAAGAGGTCTCGGACCTCGTGAAACGCCGTGGGGTCGACGACGCGCGCCTTGTCGATGCTCGCGCGAAGCTCCGTGCGCGTCTGCGGCGCGAGCTTCGCTGCGTCGAGGGTGATGCCGGGTGCCGCAGCGGCGGTTCCCGGTGCGCAGAGCGCGAG
Source organism: Myxococcales bacterium (assembly GCA_025351875.1). Lineage (GTDB taxonomy): Bacteria > Myxococcota_A > Polyangia > Polyangiales > Polyangiaceae > Labilithrix. Next base: position 441 of record JANXVA010000449.1, read on the forward strand.
GCCGCAGAGCAGCGTCGCCAGGGAGGTCACGAGCTTCATGTTGGTTCTCATCGGCCGCTCTCCCACCACAACGCGCTCGGGATCTTCCGGCGCGTATTCGACCCGCAGTGAACCTCGCCGAGGGCGGCGTGGTACTCGTCCCAATCCTCGGCGAAGTCGACCTTGACCCCCACCGCCGCGAGGCGCTCCGTCATCGTCTTCTGGAAGATGTCGGCGCCGTTGATCACCGGCCCGTGCGGGTTCGGCACGACGAAATGCGTGTCGGACACGAGAATGCCGTTCACCATCCCAGGGATGTACGCGTAGGACCCGCCCTGCATCGAGGTGTGGAGGAACGGGATCTTGATGATCTCGGCGTCGGTCAGCCCGGTCTCGGCCTTGACCTTCGCGAGCTGCGCGTCGATCTCCGTCGCGGCATCGGCGCTCGCGCTCATCACCGCCGTATCGGCGAGCACCGCTGCGATGGTCGCCTGCGCCGGCGAGGGCTTGCCGCTGTCGTCGAACCAGCTCTTGCCGACGAACATCGGCACGGCGCCGTTGCCAGCGGCGACCTGGTCCTCGAGCATCTTCTTCGCGATCGTCGGATCGTTGACGAGCAGCGCCCAGCCACGCGGCGACTTCACCTTCACGAAGGACATCGTCTCGTCGACGTGCCCGACGAGCAGCCACGACGTGTCGATGTAGACGGGAGGCTGCATCGCCTGCGACTCCATCATCTTGACGAACGTGGGGTCCGGGTAGAACGACGGCGTCTTGCCGCGGAGGATGCGGCCGAGCGGGTAGCTCTTGTCGCCGAGCGTGTAGGGCGGAATCGTCTCCAGATTGCCGAACGAGTTCAGCGAATCCATCGCCTGGCTATGCTGGGCGTCGAACTGCTGGATCCCGCCGGTGTCCTTGCCACGGAATGCGGTGAACACGGACTGACCCGCGGGGCGAAGCGGGTTGTGCGCGTCGGTGGCGTCGTAGACGTTGGCCGAACGAAGGTCGACGTGCATCACGTGCTGCGCGCCACCCGGTCCGGGCATCGACATGAACGCGGTCTCGAAGAAGTCCTGTGCCCACTGGTCCTGCTCCGCGACGAGCGTCGGAGACGGGAGGCCCACCGCGGTGGAGAAGCTCGCGAGGTCGGTGCGCATCGCGCGATTTCCGGCGGTGGCCGTGTCGCTGACGAACACCTCTTCGGCCGGCAGGAGATGGTGGAACGTCATGACCGGCGCCACACGCATCTTCACGGTGTCGGTCGCGCTCGAATCTCCGACGGTGACACGCAGGGTGACGTCCACGAAACCGTCCCATTTCGCGGTGTCGCGGACGATGTCCTTGCCCTCGATGGCCAGCTCCACACCCGCGCGGATCTCCTCCGCGGTGAACGTCGAGTCGTCGGCGAGGACCTCGAAGTCTGCCGCGCCTGCGCCCGTGCGCTTGAAGATGCGGACCAGGTCCTTCGCCGCAGCGGTCACCGAGATGGCCGCGGTCGCGGTGTCCGGCGCTTCCGCCCAGGGCTTCGTCTTGAGCCGTGCGAGGTCGAGCGCGTCGTCGGCGCCGTCGACGACCTCGTTCGACGCGTCGTTGCAGTTGGGGAGGTCGACGTCGTCGCCGGTATTTTTGCAGCGCGCCTTGTCGTCGTCGATGTTCGCGAGGAAGACCGCTCCGTTCTTGGCGTCCCACGTCGTCTTGACGGCGTCGGTCTCGTCGAAGAGCACCAGGCCGTCGCGGTTCGAGTCCGCGCGCAGATCGGCGACGATCGCCGTCACCCCGGCCTCGGGTGTCGCCGAGGGATCGGGGTTGCCCTTGTCGGCGGTCGCGCTGCACGCGCTCACGAGGAGCACGGCGAGAAGAGGAGAGATGCGTCGCATCGTTGGTCGCTCCGGTTCGAATGCACCCATGGCCCGCGTCAACGAACGCGTTCCACCCCCGGCGCGGCGCTGTGCAAGATCGTCGCCGGCCTCCTCTAGCGCCGTTTCGGAAATCCGCCACTTCTCTCACGGGCTGCGTGCGTAAGTCGACGGTAGGCGCGCGCAAGGGCAAACCAAATCGTTGCCGCGGCGCGTCACGAATCCTCGATGTGGGTGCGGACGATCGATCGACATCACCGGGCCGCCGCGCGATGATCCGACGCTGGATGATGCGCTCGGTCTCTCTCGGACGGCTCCTGCTCGATGCGGGCGTGGTCACGCAGGCTGCACTCGAAGAGACACTCGCCTTTCAGCGGACCGACAAGCGGCGCCTCGGCGAGCTCTTGATCGAACGTGGGCTCGTCCATCCGCAGGCTCTCGCACAGCTCCTCTCCCATCAGATGAGCTGCCCGTGGATCTCGCTGGCCCACCTCGAGATCGCCCCCGAGATCCTCTCGCTCCTGCCGCGAAGACTCGCGCTCGAGCACGCGGTCGTCCCCGTACATCTCCGCGTCTCGAAGGGCCACAAGGTCCTCTATGTCGCGACGGACGACCCGACCGACGACGTCGCGCTCGACGAGTGCGGCATCGCCGTGAAGATGGCCGTGCGGCCGATGGTGGCGGTGAGCATCGAGGTTCGTTCGGCGCTCGCTCGCTTCTATGGCGGCGAGATGCCCGTCACTCCCGAGCCCCCGAAGGTCGTTCCCAAGCCGCCGGCGCCGCCGGTCCCGCGCGCGAAGAAGACCTCCATCCGCGAATCGGTCGACGAGACCGAGATCCTCGAGATCGACGAGACGCCGTCGCAGAAGAAGCGCGCTCCGACGATCCTCGTCCTCAACGCACCGCCGACATTCCTTGCAGAGTGCAAGGATGCTGCGAAGTCGCTCACCGCAACGCTCGTGGACGGCGCGATCGGGAGCTCTGCCGCGCTCGTCGAGGAGCATCGCCCGTGCGCGATCGTCGTCACCGACGACGTCTACGCCTTCGACAGGTCGGGGCTGAACCGCCTCGCGCTCGACAACGACGCGCACCTCGTCGTCTGGAGCGAGGACGTCGGTGGTCGGCAGCTCGAGCCGCTGCTCGCGGGCGCGATCGCGCGCTGGGGCCGCTCGTCGTACGAGAAGGGAGCGATCGTCGACGGTCGCTACGAGCTGCTCCGCGATCTCTCGGACGAATCGACGCGAGGCACCGGGTCGCGGTGGGAAGTGCGCAACGTGCGAACGGCGCGGCGATCGCTCCTCGCGCTCGCCGTACGCGCCGACGACGGGGAGGAGAACGCGGTCGCGATCCGTCGCGAGCAGAAGGCACTCGCACGTGTGACGCATCCGGGTGCCGTCGAGCTGCGCGATGCGGGCACCACGGAGCTCGGCGATCCGTACATCGTGCTCGAGCCGATCGAGGGCCGCACGCTCGACGGCCTCGTCGTGGCACGAACGAAGCTCATCGCAGACGACGTCTGCTCGATCGTGCTCCAGGTCGCCGACGTCCTCACGGCGGCGCACGCGGTCGGCGTCGTGCATCGCCAGGTCGGCTCGGACAACATCGTCGTCGCTCGTGACGGATACGGCCTCGAGCACGTGAAGCTCACGAGCTGGGGACACGCGACGACCGGCGATCTTTCCGTCGCAGAGATACGTCTCGACATCGAAGCGCTCGGCGTATGCGCGTTCGAGGCCTTGACGGGAAAGCATCCGAGGTCCGATGAGGACGTGGAAGCCGCGGGTATTCCGCAGCCGCTCGCGGGCGTCATCGCTCGCGCCCTCGTCTCCGACGCGACCGCCTTCGAATCGATGAAGCAGCTGGCCATGGCGCTGCTCGAGGCCGCCCCGGCGGCCCGGGAGCGAACGCAGCTGCTCGATGCGTCGCCGCTCGCGCGCGACGAGTCGCTCGGTCCGCCGCCGCCCTCGCCGGGCCAGGAGCAGAGACGCTACCCGCGCGCGCCCTACCGCACGCCGGTGCGCATCGAGGTGCCGGGCATCGGCGCCGTCGACGGGCGCACCGAGGACATCTCCGGCGGCGGCCTGCTGGTCGTCTCGCGCGGTGGTCTCAAGGAGGGCGCCGAGGTCACCGTGCGGTTCGCGCTCCCGCTAGATGGTCGCGTCGTCTCGGAGGTCGCCATCGTGAAGTGGTCGCGTGCGGCGCACGCCGGCGAGAGCTCCGGGCTCTGGGCGCTCGGCCTCGCCATTTCCCCCGACTCGTTGGAGACGCAGCGACAAATCGAGCGCTACGTCGCGCTCATGGGCGACGGCACCGAGACCACGTTTACCAAGTAGGGCCTGGGGTTCAGCGGAATTTCGGGGGACGGCGTTCCATGAACGCGGTCAGCGCCTCGGTCAGGTCGTGCGAGGCGAGGAACGCCGCGTTCCACACGGCCACGAAGCGCTCGGCGTCGGCCACCTTGCCGCCCTCGCCGAACGCGAGCACCTGCTTCACGCCCTGGACGACGACGGCAGAGTTGTCGGCGATCTCGCGCGCCATGGCGCGCGCGGCCTCGAGGAGCTTCGCCTCGTCGTCGTACACGTCGTTCACGAGGCCGATGCGCAACGCGCGCTCGGCGTCGATGTCCCTCCCGGTGAACGCGAGCTCGCGCGTATGGCCCTGCCCGATGATGCGCGGGAGCCGAGCGAGGCTCCCCATGTCGGCGACGATCGCGATCTTCACCTCGCGTACACTGAGCTTCACGTCGCGCGAGGCGATCCGGATGTCACACGCGGCGATGAGGTCGACGCCGCCGCCGATGCACGGCCCTGCAACCGCAGCGATCACCGGCTTCCGGCATTGTTCGACGGCGTCGAAGCCGCGCTGCATGTCGACGATGAGCTCGAGCAGCTTGGCGCGCTCGTTCGCGAGGTTTCCGGGAGCGAGGTGGGGCATCAAGTCCCCCGCCATCGCCTTCAGGTCGAGACCGTAGGTGAAGGTGCCCTTGTCGCCACGCACGATGACGACGCGGACGGCGTCATCGCGGTCGAGGTCGCGGAAGACGCCAGGTAGCTCACGGAAGAACGCCGGGCCCATCGCGTTGCCCTTGCCGGGCCCGACGAGACAGACCTCCGCGATCCCGCCCGCCCGCTCGATGCGCATCGATTCGTAGGTGCTCACGGCGAGCATCCTAGTCGACCTTCGGGAGGCCGTGTCGTGTGCGCTGCACACGCTCCTAGACCACGCCCGTGTCGTGCGTCAGCTCACGCGGCGGCTTGCTGCGACATGAACTCGGCGAGGCGCTCCGCGACGTACGCCGCCGAATCGGCGACACGGCTGGCGAGGCGCTCGTCCGCGTCGATGATCTCGATGACGGCCACGCAGCGACCCCACGCCATCGCGGGTACGGCCACGAGCGTGCGCGGCGCGCCGATCATGCTGAGCCGACGTGGCGCGAGACGCGGCAGTTCGCCGTCGAATTGCATGGTGACGGCCTTCTGGTTGCAGATGACCGCCGACGCCACGAGGTCGTCGTCGCTTCCGTCGGACGAGCCGAGAACGTCGAATTCGCCCTCACCGTGCACGCCGATGGCGCGGAGCTCACGGGTCGAGAGATCATGCGCGTGCACGATGACGGAGCGGGCGCCGAGCGCCAGCCCCAAGGCGCTCGCGCAGAGGCGCGCGGCCTGCCAGATGCTCGAAGCGTAATTCAGATCGTACATGCCGTCGAAGAGCGCCTCGGAGGGATCGAGCATGGACTCGAGCCGCGGCTTCCGCTGAACGCTCGACGCCGGAGGCGCGACGGTGCGACGGCTCGGGGGCGGAGGAGGCGGCGTCGAGCGACGCACGGCGACGGGCGCCTCCTCGAACACGAGATCGTCGTCCGCGAGATCGAGGGTCGCCATCCGCTCGCGAATGACGGGCGGCGGCTCCACCTGGGCCTCCGGGATCGCGACCGGGCTCGGCGGCGGGGCCGTCTTGCGCACGGTCGGCCGAGGAACGGAGGGCCTGCTGCAGGGAGCGCTCATGGGCGCGATGAGAGCAATGACTGTTCCGTCGCGGCGACGAGACCGTGGTGCCGGCGCGCGCCCCGGATCCTCGTCGAATCGTGTTCTGGCGCGCCCATCGCACAACGTCGGCCGCGGCCTGTTCCGTGGATCACGGCTTGGGGAACTGAGGTGGGCCAGCAGCACTGGCCGCAGCCCCGACCACTCGCTGCAATTTTCGCGCGATCCAGGAAAACCGGGGGCCGTGTGCAGTCATCGGACGTTCATGGCGAAGCGCGTGCGCGACACCGAGAAGGCGAGGCGCGCCGCGCGGCATCCCGATCGGCCCAGTGAGGAGTGTCGTGCGCTCGCGGGCACATCGAAGCCCGTCGTCGATCGAGCGCGCTGCGAGGGCAAGAAGGACTGCGTCGACGTGTGCCCCGAGGGCGTCTTCGAGGTTCGTCGGATGGACGACGCCGACTTCGCCGCGCTCGGCTTCTTCGCGAAGCTGAAGAGTCGCGCGCACGGCCGCCTGAGCGCGTACACGCCGAACGCGGCCGCGTGTCGCTCGTGCGGACTGTGCGTCGTCGCATGTCCGGAGAAGGCCATCACGCTCGTGTCGTCGACGTCAGGAAGGTGAGCCCGGGCCCGGGTCGCGCTACCATGGCGGCGTGGCCCGTCTCCGCCGTTCGCTCTCTTCACTCCCGCCCCGAGCGCACGTCGAGCCCGTCGGCGCGGATCTCGTCGCGCTCGCGCAGGCGCACGCGCTCGACGTCACCGTTTTCCCCCACCAGAGTCTCCCGCCCGTGCTCGGGGGCGATGCACCGCCGTCGGTCTGGGTGGCGCGCGCCGAACGCGACGGGCCGGTCATCGGCTTCGTCGCGACGCGGGCGAACCAGAGCGCGCTCGAGATCTCCGGGCTCGCGGTCGAGCCTCTGCATCGGCGCGCGGGTCTCGGGCGCGCGCTCGTACGCGCTGCGGTGCGCGCGGCGCGCAAGCGCGGGTTCTCGACCGTCGAGCTGCACGTCTCGACGGGCAACACCGCCGCGCTGGCCCTCTACGCGAGCGAGCGCTTTCGCCAGGCTCAGCGCGTGGAGGGTTTCTACTCCGACGAGCGATTCCCCGACGACGGCGACGCGTGGCTAATGGTTCGCGACGTGCGCTGACAGCTCAGTGCCAGGCCGTCGCGGAGCGAATGGGCTGGTTCGAGGCGTCATGCTCCTTGACGAGCGCGGTGCTCTTGGCGAGGCACTTCGTGCACGTCGGGAACTGCGAGCCGTGATCGCACGTGATCGTCGTCGCGGTCGCGGGTGCTTCGAACTCGTTCGGATCGAGGTGCCGGCCGCAGGCAACGCAGTGGATGTGTTGGTGATTGTGCTGAGCGGGCGGCTGCGCCGGACGCGGCGGTGCAAGGGCCTTCTTCTCACGCTTGGTCAGCTTCGGCTTTCGGTTCATGCGGCGACCAGCATAGTGCGATCTCGATTCCACGGAAGCTTGTGATCGCCACGGCCAGGAACGAAAGCGCGATCCGCGCGAGCACGAGCTCCGGCATGGCTTCGTTCGCGGTGACGAACGCGGCGTGCGCCGCCCACCCTCCGAGGGAGAGGGCGATCGCGCCTGCCACGAGAAGACGGAGCGCACCGCCGGCCGAAGGCGGCGACCGCCGCAGCGCGCTCGCCGTTCCGGACGCGAGACCGATCGCGACCACCAGCGCTCCGCAGACGGCCGCAGACGGATGTGCGCCCCAGTAACGGAGCGTGAGCGACGGCACGAAGAAGAGGAGCGTGAAGGCGCGGAGAGCGGACACGCAGACGTCCATCGCGGGCGACGGGGCACGGACTGCTCTTGCCCTTGCGAGCGCGGCATCGACGCGCGGCGCGACGAACGACGCCCCCGAGGCGACGACGAGCGAGATCGCGATCCCGGATGCGTACCTCGGCAAGTGAGCGAGGTTGTAGAGGAGGAGCGCGTCGTAGAGCGCGAGCACGATGTAAGAGATGGCGCCGGCGCCGGCGAGGAACGCGAGCAAGCCGAGCGCTCCTGCGGGGCCCGCGGCGTCCTCCCGCAGCGGGGAGCGCCGATTCTCGGCGCGGCATATCCATGCAAGATACACGGGCGTGAGGAGGCACGCGGCGATGCGCAGGAGCAGGTCGTCGTTCGTGTACGGATTCGGCAGAGACAGCTCGACCAGCGAGAAGGTCACCGAGAACGAGACCGCCGCGAGCGCGAGCCCGAGCGGACGGCAGAGGGTCGTGTAGAGCTGCCGACCCAGGAGCCGCGCCACCGCGAGGTAGGCCAGCATGGTGAACGGCAACTCGAGGAACGCCTGGACGCGGAGGAGCGTCGGCGAGAGCCACCTACCGTCGCCGACGTGCTGCGCCGCGAGCTGCACGAGCGGATCCTGCCTCCCGATGGCGAACCAGTCGCCCGGGATGTAACGCGCGATGAACCCGGCGCTCCCGCCGTGCGCGCGGAGGATGAACGCGCCGAACAGAACCTGGTTCACATAGATCACGACGCAGACGAGGACGAACTGCGACAGCGGGTGAAGGAGAAGCGCACTCCGCGCGCGCGCGGCCACGGGGGGCAACTCCGCCGCGCGTGCGCTCGGCAAGGCGCGATGCGTGGCGAGCCCGACTGCGGCCACCATCGAGAAGAAGAGCGTGGTCTCGAACGCGCTCGCGATCTCCGCGTGGTGCATCGACCTGAAGCTACGGCGCGACCGTCGCGGAAGCTGGCCGGCCGCGGCCACGTGGCGACCGTTCGCCGTCGGACGGCGACCGGAGCCTCTCTGCCGGGCCGCGCAAGACGCGTTCCCGAAAATCGCTCGCGGAAGGCTCGGCCATTTCCCGTCGTTTCGTATGGATCATTCGAGTGTCACCCGAATCGTCCAGTTGACGAGGTCGGGAGCCCGCATCACCCTACAGGCGTAGCCTTATGAAGCGATTCCTCCCCTCGAGCGCGCGCACCCGCACGCTTGGCCTCTTGGCGACGGTGGCCACGGTGGCGCTGGTGGCGTGCAGCAGCGATCCTGCCGCGCCGCCGCCGGCCCAGGGAACGACGGCGACAGCCGGCGGTGGCGGGACCCCCGGCACCGATCCGGGCACCGATCCGGGCACGACGCTGACCACGCCGGCGACGCCGCCGCCCGCGGCTCCCGAGTGGACGCCGCCGGTGGTCGCGACGACGAGCCCTGCGTGCGGCACGCCGCGCGCGGATGCCGTGCAGGTCGACCACACGACCCCTGGCGGGCGCACGTTCCACGTCTGGGGCCCGAAGGGCTACGACCCGAACAAGACCTACCCTGTCGTGCTCGTGTTCCACGGAATCCAGGCCAGCGGCGTGGCGCACGAGAGCTGGTTCAAGATGGAGGACTACACGAACAACGAGGCGTTCGTGGTCTACCCGGACGCGGCTGGCGCAAACGCGTACTGGGACGTCGGCGGCGACACGGACCTCGTCTTCTTCGATCAGATGATCAAGCAGCTCGGCGAGACGTACTGCATCAATCCGTCACGGGTGCTCGGGTACGGCTTCAGCTACGGCGGGTACTTCGCCGATCATCTCGGCTGCAAGCGCGCCGGGTACGTCAAGGCGATCGGGGTCGGCGAGGGCGGCACGGGCGGCCACGCCGGCTGCGGCCGTCTTCCCGTGCTGATCACGACGCGCACCCACGATGACAATGAGCCTCCGAGCCACGGGCTGAGCGTCGAGACGAGGTGGGCGGCGGACGACGTCTGCGGCGCGGCCGGCGCCGCCATTACGCAGACCGATTCGAACAGCGGCGAGAACATGGGCTACTGCCGCGTCCACGCGTCGTGCAAGGCGCCGGGAAGCCTCACGTATTGCGAGGACACCTCGTTCGACGCGAGCTGGCCCACGGACTGGAACCACACGGTCCGCGAGTACTACCGGACCTACTCGTTCCAGTGGTTCAAGGCCCTCCCCTGAGGAAATAGTCGGGGCCGCCGGGAACTTTCGACGTTCCCAGGGTACGAAGCTCACGTGCTCGTCGCCATGCTCCTGCCGGCGTCGATCCGACGTGCCTTCCAGCTGATGAAGACGCGGCTCTTCGCCGTCTTCGCCGACACGCCCCTCCTGTTCTTCGCCGTGGTGATCGGCGTCGCGCTGACGTTCCGCATCACCGTGGGTGTCGTGCGGGACGCGCGGGCCGTGCCGGTCGTCGTGCCGAGCTTCGCCACCGGACCCGAGCCAGGTCTGGCCGAGGCCGACGCGAAGGCCGAAGCAGGCGTGGTGGTCACCGGTTCGGCGGCGCCTGCGCTGCCGGTCGAGGTGGGGGCCGCCGCGAGGGTCCAGCCCTTCGGTACGCCGCAGCCCGCGCGCGTCGCGCCCAGGCCGCGAGGCCACGGCCGCAAGCCGAACCGCTGATTCTTTTCCGCGCTCCGGCCTTCCCTGTTCGCGCATCTCGGCGTACGCGAAGGAGGTGTGCCGCAACATCCGCGTCCTCCACAACTTCCAGCCTCCGACGACGCCGGAGGAGATCCAGGCTGCCTCGCTCCAGTACGTCCGGAAGGTGAGCGGACTCCGCGCGCCCGGCCGTGCCGACGAAGAGGCCTTCGAGCGCGCGGTGGCGGAGGTCACGCTGGCGACCTCACGGTTGCTCGCCGCGCTCCCGCACCGCGGCGACATCCGCACGCGCGACGGCGAGCGCGAGAAGGCGAAGCTGAAGTGGGGCGTACGCGTGGCGCGTATCGCAAAAGTGACGCCGTAGGACTACCTGGGCAACGAGCTCAGGAGGCCCGCTTGCGGCGAATCGCGACGAGAAGGCCCGCGGCAAGTGCGACGAGCGGCGCCCCTCCCGCGCCGACGTCCTCGGCGCGGCCGGCGGAGACTGCGCACCCGCCTCCGCTCGAGCTGGTCGGGGCGGGGTTCTCCGCGCACGTCGAGCCGAACCCATGCCTCGGCGTTGCATCACAGGCGTCGGCCGCGAGCGTGCCGGTGGCAGCGACCGACGTGTCGACTTTCCGCGACGTCGTGCTCGGGTAGATCTCGCAGACGCCCGCGGTGTCATCGGGAGTGAGCGTGCGCAGGGTCGACGTTCCCGGCTTGTAGCTCGCATACATCGTCGCGGTCGCGCTCGTCGCATGGGCGAGGCCGAGAAAATGCCCCGCCTCGTGCGTGACGACGCTGAGGAGATCGAAGCCGTTCGCCGGCACCATCGACGACGTCGAGAGGTTCTTCGCCGTCGCGTTGAGCTCCATGTCGGCGTCGTAGATCTCGCCGGTGTCGGCGTTGAACGTCACCGTCGTGAGGCCGAGCGTGTTGTTGACATCGCTATAGGGCCACTTGTCGTCGCGGAAGACGATGACGTTCTGGTTCGGCCCGTTCGGGTTGTAGCGAACCTCCGAGCACTCGACTGCGCCGAGATTCGAGGTGGTGATGCCGACGTTCCCCGCGCCGCATGCGACGGCATTCCACGTGCTGAACGCCTGGTCGATGACGGTGGTCGCGCTGGCGAGCGGGATGGTTGCGGTCGACGCGCTGTTCACGCTGTAGCCGACACACGCGCTCTTCCAGAACAGGACGAGCCCCTCGGTGAAGCAGCCGCGAGAAGGACTGTAGTTCGCCGGAATGGGAGTGGTCGTCGTGCGGCAGAACGCTCCAGCCGCGCGAGGGGCGAGCACCGCGAGAAGCGCGATCGAGACCGCCGCCCCGAGCCTCACGCTGGCGCGAGAAGGCACGCCGACGCGGCGAAGCAAGTACGTCATGACGACAAAGGTAGCACGAAGGTGCCGCCTCGCCTCTGTCACCACGGGAGGACCACCGCCCCCGTGATCGCTTGCGCGCAGATGGCGGTGACGACCGCAACGGTGGCGAGCCCGACGAGGATCCCGGTGCGTACGGCCGCGGCGTCCGCTGCACCGAGCGCCGCCTCGTAGAGCGCGACGTCTTGCGACCGGAGCGTGCGGGCACGCGCGAGCGCAGCGCGGAGGACGCGCCGTCGGTCGAGAGCGCGCATGGCATAGGCAGGCGTGCCCCAGACAGAATCGGGCGGGTCGCCGAAGCCGGCAAAGGCAACGAGCGCCGCGTGGGGGTCGATCGCCGGTAGCGACGACGCCAACGTTCGGCTCGACCTCGGCCCGTCGACGCCGCGAACACTCGTTGGCCCGTAGCGCTCGAGCGCGGGCGGAAGCATCGGCGCCGATCCCCGGTCACGAAGCTGGTGCGAGGAGGGCGCGCACTCGAGCTCCAGCGGGTCGTCGGTCTCGGCGCTGAAATCGAGCTCGAGATCGCCGAGCTCACGGCCTGCGGAGCGCGGCGCGAGGATCCGATACTCCCCGGATATGGTCGGGACGGAGCCGACTCCGCGAAGAGGCGGACGAAGCGAGGGTGGTTGCCGTGGACCGGACATGCCGTGCTCGTCCTAACGGCGAGCGCGGGGGGTGCGTTCAGGGTCGCGGATCACGTGACGGCGGCGCCGTGAGCGAACGTGGGCGAGGCCGGAGAGCCGTAGCGGCAGTGCCAGGGAAGCTTCGCGGCCGCTCTTGCGTATTCACGCGCGAGACCGATGCAAGCGCTTGGCCCCAACACGCGCCCCGGACTTGGGCCCGAAGGGCCCGGCACGGGAGCCGACGCACCGGACACGATCCGCAACGGCACCGAGCCGCTCGCCGCGCCGCAGCGAATCACGACCGCGCCGATGGCCATCACGATGCCTCTCGCCCGTGTCGCAAAGCCGATGCCGCGCCTGACCTACGAGGTCTACACACCGGACGACACGCTGCGCGGTGCGCGGGCGCTCACCAGGGCGGATGCCGTCCTCGCCACGCGAAACCAACGGCGCCGCCGACAGCTCGGGCTCGGAGCGGTCGGCCTCGCGATCACGATCAGCACGACGCTGATGGCGATCGCGTCGTACGACGACAGCGCGACCAGCCGCGTCGAGACGACGGCTGCGGTCACGATGGCGCCGGCACGCACGGGAGCTCCGCCTCCCGCGGCCTCCCCTGCCGCTACGAGCGACGACGTGATCCCCCCGATCACGTTCTCCCCGCCCCTCGCGCCGCCCACGCGGCATCGCGCTCCCGTGCGCGCGCCGAAGCGCTGATCAGGCCCGATCGAAGCTCAGAAGCCGTACTCGGGATTGTAGTTCGGGTCCTGGTCCGGCTCGGCGCCCCAGGTCTGGGTCGGTGCTTGGACCTGGGTGACGGGCCGTGCGGCCGCTGCCCACGGGTCGAGCCTCTGCGCGGCCGGTCCCGGCAGCGGCGCGCTCGTCACCGTCGTCGTCCCGATCAGCGCGGTCGCCAGCTCGCGGTTCATCGCAAGCTCCACGTCCGACGCGGCGTTCGCGCGGGTGGTGAGCCCGGGGCCGCAGCCCGTGATCAACGCGGTGGCGAGCGTCACGACGACCGGCGCGAGGGCGGCGAGCTTCATGCGCCGGGGATAGCACCAGCGTCGGCCGGCGCAACGCCGAGGGAGCTATTCGTGGGACGCGTTCGCCCCTGCCGGAATCGTGCACCCTGCCGCGCCGCGCCATCGCGGGCTTACGACGAGATCACGCGAACGAGCTGCTAAGCTGGTCACTCCGCCGTGAAAGCTCCGCGCCTGATCCTCGTCTTCGTCGGTGTTCCCTTCGCCCTCACGGTGGCGTCGCTCGCGGTCTTCGCGGCCTGCGCGACCGACCGCGGTGCGTCGCCTGCCACGACCGCTGGGCCCGACGGTGCCGTGGTCGTCACGAATCCCGACGCTCCTCCCGGACCCACGTGCACCCCCATCGACATCGCGCCAGGGACCGGAAGGAAGTTCTGCGAGCTTCCCGGGACGGACGCGACAGCGCTCAAGGTCCCGCCGGAGTTCTGTGTCCGCGAGTTCACGACGACGCCCGTCGTCGAAGCACGCGTGCTGAGCTTCGCTCCCAACGGCGACCTCTTCGTCGCGGCGCCGTCGATGAGCACGCCGGGCGGCGCCCAGGACGGCCGCGGCGCCATCGTCGTCCTCCCCGATGACGACGGCGACGGACGCGCCGACTCCGTCATCACCTACGCCGGGCCGACTCCACGCAACAACAGCACGTGCGCGTTGCTCGACGCCGACCCGAACAGCTTTGCGTGCGTGCACGGTCTTCTGTTCAGCGACGGATACTTGTACTTTACACGTAGCAACGAGGTCCGCCGCTTCCCGTACACGGCCGGGCAGCGCACTGCGCCCCCCGCGACGAGCGAGCTCGTCGCGAAGCTCGGCGGTGAGAACATCGAGGACGTGCGCTGGACGCACACGCTCGAGCGCACGAAGAGCGGCAGCATCTACGTTTCTCGCGGACGCACCGACAGCTCCGGGTGCTCGGTAGAGGAGATGACACGCGGAGCCGTGTTCGCCCTTCACGTCGCGGCGAATCCGCCGATGCCGCTCACGCCGGAGCTGGTGGCGGACGGCTTCCGCAACCCGATGTACATGCGCTGCGCGCCGAACAGCTGCGGCGAGTGCTACGCGAACGAGCTCACCGGCGACAACTGGGACGGCGTCGGGGGCCGCGAGAAGCTCGCCCTCCTCGAGCAGAAGGGCGAGAGCTGGGGCTACCCGTGCTGTGTGCGCAGGGACGTCCCGGCGCCGGGCATGCCCGCGGGGGCAAACTGCGGAGCCGTGGGTCGTGAGCTCGTCTCGATCCCGCTCCACGACACCCCGTTCGGCCTCGACTTCGATCGCGGCGCGTTCCCGGCCCCGTACACGCACGGGCTCTTCATCGCGCTGCATGGCGTGCGGACGTCGTTCGGCGGCACGGGGGTCGTCTTCTTCAAGACCGATCCCGGCTCGATGCGCCCCACGGGCGAAGCGAAGCTGTTCGTCGACGGGTTCGGCAAGGGCACGAGCGCGCGCGCGACGGATGTCGCCTTCGCTCCAGACGGCCGCTTGTTCGTCGCCGACGACACGACGGGGAAGATCTTCTGGGTCGCCCCGCGGACGCTCGCCGCCCAGCACTGACACGCGCGCCAGAGCGAGTGGCACACCTCGCGAGGCGCAGGGCGCCAATTGTTGGGAAATTCCGCGCGAACCGATCGAGAACGGCACTCGACAGGAGCGGCACGACCGCTGCAGAGTAGGTGCACATGCGGTCCTCGATACGACTGGGTCCCAGCCTCACGCCCTTCTTCGCCGGCGCGGCGACGGTCGCCTCTCTGATGCTCATCGGGGGCAGAGCGTTTGCCGATCCGGCTGCGCCCGCCCCTGCCGCGAGCGGGACGGCGCTCGAGCCACTCCCTCCGCCCTCGCCTTCGTCGACACCTCCGCCCGCCGCGGCGCCCGCGGCTCCGGCCGCGGAGTCCCCCGACGCCTTGCCGTCATGGGCACCGCCGCTCGCGCCGCGTGCCTCGGTGGGCGCGGACACCACGACGGCCGACAAGCCCGATCCGGAGGCCGACACACGGCGCGCCGAGGGGATCAGGCTGGGCCTCGAGCTCGGTTTCGCACGCGCGTTCTCGGGCGCCGAGGACCGGTTGAACGCGGGGACCCCCACGCTGCTCCCGCTCGGCGTCTCGCTCTCGTTCCGCACGAGCCCCTCTCTGTTGCTCGGGTTCCACGGCTACGCGGCGCTCGCGTCACGCGACGACTGCATCAGCGCAGACTCGTGTCGCGCGCGTGCCTACGCCTTTGGCGGCCATATCGAGACGCCGCTCGCGCGAGGGCAGTCGTTCATTCCGTGGCTCCGCTACGCGGTCAACTACGAGATCCTGTACCAGGGCGGCGCGCCGCTCGATCCCGCGGGCCACGTGTACCGCGGCGCGTTCGACTTCTTCGACCTGCGTATCGGCGGTGACTTCGTCGTGCACCGAGGGTCGGCCGGGAAGACGGCGCGAATCGGTCCGTTCGCCGGCCTCGTCGGCGGCGTCCTCGTGAACCAGAGCGGCGTGAGCAACGTCAACGGGGGCAGCGGCGTGCAGCCGCGCAGCCTCGACCACAGCTCCGGCAGCGCGCACCTCTGGTTCTCCATGGGCGTGCGCGGCACGCTCGATCCGTGAGCGAGCGCGCGTTCGGTCAGCCGAACGCGTCGGCATAGGCGTCGGCGTCGAACCCGACGAGGACGCGATCACCCGCGACGAGGACGGGACGCTTCACGAGCTTCCCGTCCTTCGTCAGCCAGCGCATGATCTCCTCGTCCTTCGCGGCGGCGACGACGTCCTTGTCGAGGGCGCGGTAGCTCAGACCGCTGGTGTTGAGCCATTTGCGCACGGGCTTGCTGCTCTTCGGCACCCACACCTTCAGCTCGGCAGCCGTCGGGGGCTCGTCGACGATCGCGCGCACCTCGACCTCGACATCGTGGTCGCCTAGCCACTTCAGCGCCTTCTTGCACGTGCTGCAGCCGGCATAGGAGAGGACGAGAGCTCGTGCGGCGCGGGCCTTGGGCGGCATGAACGGCAGTGTACCATCGGCGCCGATGACCTCGCGCGCACGTGTCGTGCTCCTCGGTTGGGGTAACGCGATGCGCTCGCAGCTCATGGTCTACGAGCGCCTGTACAGGATCCTCGGCCTCGAGCCGACGACAGTGATCCCCGACACGCTGGAGGGCCTCGGCCGCCCTGGAGCGTATGCCCGCATCGTCGCGCCGCTCGCCGCCGAGCTCGCCGCCGAGCAAGGAGCGCGGCCGATCGTCGTGCACCTCTTCAGCGACAACGGCTTCATGGGATGGGCCGCGTTGCTCGACGCGCTCGACGCGACCGAGAACGGGAGACGCGCGATCGGCGCGATGCGCGGTGTCATCGTCGACTCGGCGCCTGGCCTGTGGGCGGTGCGCGGGCCGCTCGATTTCGCACGGCGCTTCGCCCTCGGCATGACACCGGCGGTCGCGCGCATGGCGAGGTTCGGCGCGCGCGAGCGGCTCCCGATCGTCACGCCTCTGCTCGCGCTTGGCTTTCTCGGGTACCAGGTCCTGTTCCCGCGCGCCGTGCGGGCGATGCTCTCGGCCGCGGGACGGGTGACGGCGAAGCAGCCACGTTGCCCGCACCTGTTCCTCTACGGCGAACGCGACATTCTCGTCCCGCCGCGTGACGTTCGCGCCTGGATCGAGAGACAGCGCGAGGTGGGCATCGACACCGAGAGTCACGCGTTCGCCGAGGCACGTCACGTCGCGCTCTTTCCGAAGGATCCGCGTCGCTATCGCGCGCTCGTCACCGAATTCCTGAAGCGCGTCGTACCGTGATCAGGGAAGGCGCGCGGCCTCGGCCATGACCTCGTTCGCGTGGATGCCCGGGTCGACGGAGGGCCACACGTGCGCGACCTTGCCGTTGCGGTCGACGAGGAACGTCACGCGGTCATAGCCCCAGAGCTTCTTCGAGACGCCATAGGCCGCGCCGATCTCGCCGGAGTCGTCCGAGGCGAGGGGGAATGGCAGCTGATGCTTCGCCTGGAACTCCTTGTGCCGCTCGGCCGAGTTGCTCGAGACGCCGACGACGGCGATGTCGGCCTTCTCGAGCTGCTTCCAAGCGTCGCGGAAGGCGCAGGCTTCCTTGGTGCAGCCGGGCGTCTCGTCCTGTGGGTAGAAGTAGACGATGACCGCCGTGCCGCGGAGCGCCGTCAGGCGGACCTCCTCGCCCGACGGCCCGCGCGCGACGACCTCGGGCGCGCCCGCACCCGGCGGCAGGAGACCGAATCCGCCGTCAGGCCTCTTCACCTGTCCGCAGGCGACCCCGAACACGGCGACGAGGGCCACGAGCAGGACCGAGGCGAGGACGACGAAGCGGCGTTTTTTCACGGTTTTCATGGGACCTACGCACGAGCTCGCCCTTCGGTTTCACGCCTGCTCATCATCCCCAGAGGGTGCCGAGGCTGCGCCGGAGCGCGGTCGCCTCCACCCCGGTCGCGAAGGAGACCAGGTCGCGGGCCACCGGCTGGGCGAGCACCGCCGCGAGCGCGATGCGACCGGGAACGCGCAGCGCGTCGCCGAGGCCGCGCTCCGTCGTCGCGACGGCGTCGAGTGTCGCACGGAGGTCGCCGGACGCGAGGAACGCCGCGCGCGCTTCGGTCCGGAGCACGGCAAAGGAGAACGCGTCGACAGGAACGAGCGGCGCGCGAGACAGCGCGTCCTCGAGGTCTTCCAGCGCCTTCTTCTTCTTGCGATCGATCGCGCGTCGCGCGCGAAGCTCGTAGTCCGTCACGAGCGAGTCGACCCGCTCGCGCGGCAACGTCGCCACCGACGGTGAGGACTGGCGCGCGAAGGCGACGAGGATCGCGAGCGTCTCGTCGCCCGGCAGCGCACCGAACCAGGGAACGCCCAGCGCGATGCGAGCAAGTGGACGGGCGAGCGCAGCGATGGCGTGCGGCTCGGGCCACTCGGCGAGCGCCGCGGGGACGACGAGCCAGGTCGCGTCCTCGCACGCCACGACGGGCGCCGCGATGTGGTTCGAGACAGCCAGCTCGACGTCCACGAGATCGAAGACGCGAACGAGCCGGTCGAAGAGCGGACGGAGCGGATGCACAGCCTTTGGCTTCACGCGATCCTTCGTGCTCGCCCCCTGCTCGCTGAGGCCGATGCGAGCGAGCTTACCGGCAAGGCTCGCACCGATGCTCGCGGCATCCCACAGGGGATGTCTGCCGAAGCCGTCGGGCATCACCTGCGAGCGCAGCATCGAGCTCGACATCGGCTCGGCATCACTCGCGTACGTCACGCGGCGAGCATCGAGCGAAGCGCGCCCTGCCGGGTCGAGGTCTCCGGCAACCGCACGAAGCTCGCGCACGACGAGCGATTGCTGCGTGCGGCCCGCTCCCGTGAGCGCGTCGTCGAGCTGGCGCAGGAAGGTCGCGTCGAGGTGGCGTGCGTCCCCGACGTCGAGCAGCGGGGTCAGCACGGCCACGGCCGTCTCGTGCTGGCCCTTTCCCGCGAGCGCACGCGCGAACGCGAGGCGCGTTGCGGCACGGAGCGGATCGAGCCGAAGGGCCTCTTCGAAGTGTTCGATCGCCTCGGCGAGTCGGTTCAGCCCGAGCTCGAGCTCGGCGAGAGCCACGAGCCACTCGACGCCGGGCGCCATGCCCGCGTCTCTCGCCCGCGCCATGGCTCGGCCGACGATGCGCGCAGCCGCCTCCGCGCTACCGCCCGCCGCTTCGCGGATGCGAGCGAGCATCGCAGGATCCGGAGCGAGGGCAGCGGCTTCGACGAGCGCGCCCTCGGCG
>JANXVA010000541.1 GCA_025351875.1 Myxococcales bacterium
GAAAGCCGGGCTGAGGCCACGCTCGATGAGCTCGGCGTTCGTCAGCGGCGCGAGCTTCGGTTGCCACGTCACGTCGGCGATGCGGAGTGGCCACTCGGGGTTTGCGATCGCGGAGCGGCCGAGCGCGACGGCGTCAGCGCCCATCGCGAGGAGAGACTCGCCCTCCGCGCGCGTCCAGATCGCGCCGGCCACGATCAGCGGCACCTCGCGCGGGATTGCAGCGCGGAAGAGCGGGATCGGATGCTCGGCGGGGCGCTTGGTCGTGTTGCGGAAGGTCTTCCAGAGCGAGGCGTGGATGAAGTCCGCGCCGTCGTCGCAGAGCCAGGTCGCGAGCTGGAGAGTCTCGTCGAGATCGAGGCCCTTCGATTGACCGAAGTCCTCCGGCGAGATGCGCACGCCGACGATGAACGAGCTCGTCGTCGCCGCGCGGACCGCACGCATCGTCTCGCGCAGCAGGCGCGCCCGGTTCTCGAAGGAACCACCCCACGCGTCGGTGCGCTGGTTCTGCGTCGACGAGAGGAACTGCGCCAGGAGGTAGCCGTGTGCGCCGTGCAGCTCGATGCCGTGGAAGCCCGCGCGCTCAGCGCGGACGGCCGCGTCGCGGAAGTGACCGATCGCCGCCTCGATCTCGGCGACGGTGCCCTCGGCGGGTGTGGGCGTGCCCTCCTCGGTCGTCGCGCTCGCGCTCCACGTGCGGCCGCCGTTCAGCTTCGGATCGGCGCGACGCCCGCCGTGAAAGAGCTGCACGAGGCCGGTCGCACCCGCCGCGGTGATCGCCGACGCGAGGCGTGTGAGGCCGGGGAGCAGGCCGTCGTCGAAGATGCCGAGCTCGCCCTCCCACGCCTTGCCGTCCATCGCGACGTGCGCGGCGCACGTCTCGAGGACGCCGAAGCCTCCATCGGCGCGGCGCATGAGCCACGTGAGCTCGTCGTCCGAAAGCGAGCCGTCGGGATGGCTCTGCTGGTTGGTCATCGGCGCGAGCCAGATCCGGTTCTTGGCGGTCGCGCCGTTCTTGAAGCGCAGCGGAGCGAGGAGCGGCGAGGCGTTCATGGTCACGGGGCCTTCTTCATGTCCCCGAGGATGCGCGTGCTCTCGTCTACCCAGAGGTCGCGCGCGAGGCCGTCCTTCCACCTGTCGAGTTGCCGCTGCATGCGCGGGTCCTGCGACCCTGCCTCTTGCGTCGCGAGCGGCGCGACCTCCATCAGCGCCTTCAGGTCGCGCTTCTTCGGGTCGAGCGCTTCGAGGTCGGCCTTGGCGCGCTTGTACTCGGCCTGCCAGGCGGCACGCTCGAGCGGCTTCACAGTCTTGTCCTTCCGCGCCTCCATGATCGCCGCGAACTTGGTGACTGTGGCGAGATCGGCGTTTGCCCGCGTGCGGGCCGTGCTCGCGGACGCGAGGTCGGTGACCTTCCATGCGTGAGGCGTCTTCACGAACGCGACCGCGTTGATCGTCGACCACGGGATGGCGTGGGGAAGGGTGCGCTCGCCGGACTCGACGAACGACGTCGGATCGGGGAGGAGAACGTCGGGCACCACGCCCTTGAGCTGCGTCGAGCCGCCGCTGACGCGGAAGTACTCCTGGACGGTCACCTTGTAGAGACCGAGCGGATCGCCCTTCGTCCTCATCTGCTGATCGAGATCGATCACGGCCTGCACGGTTCCCTTGCCGTGCGTCGCGCTCGTCCCGACGACCACGGCACGCTCGTAGTCCTGCAGCGCGCCCGCGACGATCTCCGCCGCGGAGGCGCAGAAGCGGTCGACGAGGACGACGACGTTGCCGCTGAATGCGACCGTCGGATCCTTGTCACGGAGCACCTCCACCGTCCCCTTGCCATCCTTCGTCTGGACGACCGGACCCTCCTTCACGAAGAGCCCCGCGATGTCCCGCGCATGCGTGAGGAGCCCGCCGCCGTTACCGCGGAGATCGAAGACCAGCGACGTCACGCCTTTCTTCGAGAGCTGCGTCAGGATCGTGCGCATGTCGTCGGTGGCGTTGCGCTCGCCGGGCTTCTTCGACTCCCCGTAGAAGCCGGGAAGATGCACGTAACCGACCTCGCCGGTCCCCTTGGTCTTCAGGACTGCGCCGCGCGCGTACGACGCCTCGATGCGGACCACGTCGCGCGTGATCGAGATCGTCTTGAGGGTCCCGTCCGGCTTCTTCACAGCGAGAATGACGACCGTGCCCTTCGGCCCGCGGATCATGCTCACGACCTTGCCGATCGGGAGGTCCATCACGTCGACGGGCTCTTTGCCCTCTTGTGCGACGGAGAGGATGAGGTCGCCCGCTTCGAGCTTTCCCTGCTGCCAGGCGGCGCCCCCGGCAACGAGATCGTTCACGAGGATGTAGTGCTCCTGCTCGCGCAGCGTGGCACCGATGCCCTCGAGGCGGCCGGTGAGCGCGATTCCGAGCTCCGCCTCCTCCGCGGGCGGCAGATAGGTCGTGTGCGGGTCGAAGACGCCGTTCACTGCGTTGATGAACGCCTGCGTCGGCGCGAGCTTGTCGACCGACGCCAGGCGCGTGAACTGGGTGGCGTATCGCGTGGCGACCTCTTTCTGCACCTTGTCGCGGCGTCCCTCGAAGGTCGCGGGGATCTCGCCGAGCGCCTTCTCCGCGGCGGCCTCACGTTTGGCATCGTCGGGATCAACGGCCTTGGAGGAGGGAGCGACTGGCTTGGGATGCGCCCTTCGCTCCAGCGTGTCTTCGAGCTCTTGCGTCCGCTCGAGGACCTGCAGCTTGAGCACGTTGCGCCATCGCGTCGCCAGCTCCTCCTCGGTCTTGCAGAATGCACGCTTCTTCGGGTCGGTCTCGACGGACTCGTTCGTCGTGAAGTCGAGCGGCGTGGCGAGAATACGGGCGACGACGTCGGCGACGATGTGGCGCCGGCTCGCGAGGAGCACCGCGGCCTTGCGTCCGAGAACGAGGTCGCCCGCGCGGAGCTCGTCGTCCATGTCCGTCTCGAAGCGCGCGAGCTTCTGCACGTCGCCGTCGAGCAGGAACACCTTTCCCACGTCGAGCTCGTCGATGAAGCCGTGGAAGGCCTCCTTCGAGACGCTGTCGTCGATGTTCCTCGCGAGCACGTGCTCCTGACCGAGGAACAAGCTCGCCGCACTCGCGAGGGCGGCCTCGCGAGGGTCGCGCGGCATGTCTGCGAGCTCTCGGTCGACGGGGCGCGAAGCGTCGCTCGCCGAGGAGCCCGGCGGCGGGGGCGATGCGATCCCCGCGTCCGTGGCGCGGGGCGAGCGACAGGAGAGCAGGAGCGCGAGGAGAACGAACGAACGACGCATGGGCGGAACTTAGCACGCGACCGCGGCTCAGCTTCCTCCGACGCCGGCCCCCGCGTTTCAGACGGGGTCCACCGTTTTACACGTGCACGAGAGGCAACCATGCTCCGCGCAGGTTCCACACGAGGCGGCGACCTGCCGCCTCAGCGCCTCACGCGCGCGGAACACCCGGACGGCGGCGTTGCTCTTCGAGATCCCGCGCTCGTCCGCGAAGCTCGTGACCGAGATCCCGTCGACCTCGATGCGTCGAAGCGCATCCGCATACTCGGGCTTCAACGTCTCGGCGAGCCGGGCCACGCAGCGGCAGACCTCGGCGCGCATGATCTCCGACGGCTGCTCGGAGGTCTTGACCTCTTCCGCGAACTGCGCGAGCGCGCGATCGGCGGTCTTCGCGCGCCGGTGGTAGTCGACGGTGGCGTTCCGGAGCGTCCGATAGAACCACGGCACGACAGCTTCGCCGTCGCGAAGACTCTCGAGCTTGGTGAGCCCGCGCGCGAAGGCCTCCTGAAGGATGTCCTCCGCGAGATCGCGTCGACCGAGTCGACGCTCCAGGAAGTGCAGGAACTCGCGGTGGTTCTCCACGAGCACGCGCTTCATGTCGGCGTCGATCGGTCGGACGGTATCGTCTCCCGTTGGCCGCTCGCTCACACCGAGGCTCAGGGCCCGGCGGGAACGGGGAGGCCACGCGTCTTCAGCTCGTCCTTCGCGTACGCCGCGAACTTGCTGAGCGTGGGCTGCTGGCAGACGCCTGCGGCCGTGATCACGGTGACCCACTTCACGAGGTGATCCTGGAACGAGGAAATTTCCTTGAACCCGGTGCTGCCGTTGCGAAGATCAGACTGGAACTGGAAGAACCGGTACTGAAAATGCGCCTTGTAGAGAGAGACGTACGCGGCCGGCGGGGTCTGGAGCATCTTGCGAAGGCGGTAATACCCCTTGGCCCAGCACTCGATGTTCTTGTCGTTGACGGCCACCGAGCCCGTGTCGAACTTCAGCTTGCGCGGGTTCGTCCCCGTGAAAAAGCCGTACTTATAGGTGTCGCCATCGGCGGTCGTGCCGATCTCCCACGCGCCGAGATCGATCGTCTCCTTGCCCATCGCGGCGGACTCGGGGGCATCCGGGAGGGCGGGGCAGGTCTTGATGTCGATGTCCGCCCCGTCCATGTCCTGGCCGTCGAGACAGCGGTCCTCGGGAGCCGTGGAGCTGCTCGTCGGCGCGTTCGGGTCGGGCGTCGGATCGGGCGTCGGCTCCACGACCGGCGCGGGGTCCGCGGGCGTGGCAGCAGGCGTCTCGGCAGCCGGAGCCTTCTTGACGATGGTCTCCGTGGTGCATCCAACCATCGGAATGCCGACGAACAGCGCGATGAGAAGCTTCTTCATGGGTGACCCCTGGTCTCGCAGGCGAGAACTTACCTACCCGGTTGGTAGGCGGACTTTTCCCTACATCGTGAATCGGTCGTTGTCGAGGCCGTCGGGACGTTTTTTCACCGAAGACCCTCGGGGCTCCACTGGCCCGGTGACCGCCAGCAGGCACGACGAGGATGGATCCCTCGAGCGTTACGAGTACCGGGAGAGCCTGGTGCACTCGGACGAGCCCCTGGCACAGGTCCAGCGCGCCGTGCTCGAGCGAGGCGATCGGAGTGCGTCCGTCGAGGTATGCCTGGCCAAGAGCCGCTTTCCCGGTATCCGAGAGGCTCTCGCGCGATCGTCCGAGGTCTCTGCCGACGCCCTCGCGCGATCGTCCGAGCTCTCTGCCGACGCCCTCGCGCTCCTCGCGCGCGACGAGAATCGCGAGGTCAAGTGCGTCGTGGCGATCGACGGACTGGTCGCGCCCAGTGCGTCTCACTTCGGGATGAACGCGGTCTCCTCGGCCTCCGTGGTGGTTGGCGACTTCGTCCCGCCACACGCGAGGTGAACCTTGAGGGCGTCGGCGCCGAGCTTCGTGAGCACGTTGACGGCGGCGGTCTCGCTCAGCTTGCCGTCGTAGCGCGTCTTGTAGCTTCGGCCGTCTTCCCAGCCGTCGCTCGCCTTGAGGTTCTTGCGGAACTTCAGCGCGCCGCGCGACGTCGCGACGGCGAGACGGGCCGCCTCCGCGCAGAGCCCCTTGTCGGAGTCCTTCGCCTTGGTCGCTTCGTCGAGGCGAAAGTGCGCCAGGTTGATCCCGCGCGCGAACTTGCTCCCTGATGCCTCGCAGACGGCATCTTCCCCCGGCTCGCCGCAGGCGTTGAGCGTGAACTCCTGCGTCTTGCTGTACCAGTAGACGTCGACATACCGGCCGTTCGACCCGTCGCTCGACTCGCTCGTCTCGAATTTCGAATTCGCAGGGATGAGGATGACGTCACCCTTGGTCATGTCGCTCTTGAGCTCGGAGATCGCCTGGCGCTGCCAGGCGGCCCACGTCCCGCCCGAAGGCGGCGCAGGGAACGTGCAGCTCGTCGCCGTGTTGTCGCTGCCGCCCATGTTGATCTGGGGCGAGCCCCACTGGCCACCGCCCAGGTAGGTCTGCACCATCATCTTCGTGAAGTAGCCGCAGCCCTTGATCGTCTGGCCCGCGTTCTGAGCCTTGGGCTCGGCCGGATAGGATTTCGGTGCGCTCGCTGCGCTCGTCGTGGTCGTCGTCGCGCTCGACGCCGGGGGCGTCGTCTTGCCGCTCGCGGCCGGCGCGACGGTCTTCGCGGCCGGCGCGGCGGCGCTCGACGCGGGCGCGGGCGCCTTCTTCCCACGAGGCGTCGCGTTCGCAGTGCCGTCCGAGCAGAGGGCCACCGCCGCAGACGCGAGGCTGAAGAGGGAGAGATGGATCCAGCGGTTCCGAGACGACATTCGTGGGTTCCCTTCCGTCGAGCGTTCGGGAGAGTCCTCCTGCAGCCCGCGTGCCCCGCAGTTTCGCGGCCTTTTTCGACGATCTCGTCGCGGCCCCTCTCAGCGCTGGGACACCGCTGTTCCAACGCTGAGACACTCGGCGAGCATCGTGTCGTCGCGCTCAGGGGCGATCCAGGCGCATCGACGTTCGGCCGTCGTCGGGCGGCGGCGCGCGGTCCAGCTCGGTCGGCGGAGCCTAGCTCGCACGGAGGCGCGCGATCTTCAAGAGCAGGTAGTTCCGCTCCGGGATGCTCGCGGTCTTCTCCGCAGCCGCGGAGAAGTAGGGAAGGGCGGCCGTGATCGCGCCCGAGCGCTCGAGGAGATGGGCGCGCACGGCGTCGAGGCGGTAGTGGTCCTTGATGCGCGGATCGCGGTCGAGCCCCTCGAGGAGCGCCAGGCCGTCGGCCGGTGCCCGCGCCATCGCGACGGCCACGGCGTGGTTCAACGCGACCATCGGGTTGTCGGCGAGTTGCATCAGCACGCCGTACAGCGCGACGATCTGCGGCCAGTCCGTGTCCTCGGCTCGGGCCGCTTCATCGTGCACGGCCGCGATCGCGGCCTGCAGGAGGTACGAGCCCGCCGCGCCTCGGGCCATCGCGTCGGTCACGAGCCGTACGCCCTCCGCGATCGCCTCCCTGTTCCACAGCGCACGGTCCTGTTCGTCGAGCGGGATGATCTCGCCGCTCGGCCCAGATCGCGCGTCGCGCCGCGCGTCTGTGAGGAGCATGAGCGCGAGGAGGCCGCTCACCTCGCCGTTTTCTGGCAGAAGCTCGTGCGCCGCGCGCGCGAGGCGGATCGCCTCGCCCGAGAGATCCACACGATGATGTGCGTTCCCAGAGCTCGTGGCGTAGCCCTCGTTGAAGACGAGATAGAGGACGTGGAGAACGGCGCCGAGGCTCGCGTTTCGCTCCTCGGGAGGCGGCATCACGAAGCCGACGCCGGATCTCTTGATGCTCTGCTTCGCGCGGCTGATTCGCTGCGCCATCGTCGCCTCGGGGACGAGAAACGCGCTGGCGATCTCCGCGGTCGAGAGGCCGCCCACCGCGCGCAACGTCAGCGCGATGGCCGACGGGCGCGTGAGCGCGGGATGGCAGCACATGAAGAGGAGAACGAGCGTGTCGTCCTCTTCCACGCGTGCTTCATCGGGCGGCGGTACCACGTTCTGCTCCGGGGGTGCTTCGAGGACGAGCTTCGTTTCGCGACGACGGCGCGCGGACTCCGACCGCACCTGATCGGTGAGCTTTCGGGCGGCGACCTGGATGAGCCAGGCGCGAGGATTTTCGGGCAGACCACTCCGCGGCCACTCCAGTGCCGCAGCGGTGAGCGCCTCCTGCACCGCATCTTCGGCGGAGCCGAAGTCGCCGTAGCGACGGACGACGGCGCCGAGCACCTGCGGCGCAAGCTCACGGAGCAGGTGCTCGCCGGTCGTCCTCATCGCGCGCGGCAGGTCCTACAGCGAGTCGGGCGGCGCGCTCATCACCTGACGAACCTCGATGCTGATGCCGAGCGGCTTGCCGCCTGGGCCCGGCGCGGTCGACGCCTTGCCGGCGATCGCATACGCGCGCTCTGCGTTCTCGACATCGACGATCCAGTAGCCCACGAGGAACTCCTTGGACTCGGCGAAGGGACCGTCCGTCACCTCGGGTGCACCTTCGCCCTGCGTGCGGACGATGCGTGCCTGACCTGGAGGCGAGAGGCCTTCCGCGGAGGCCAGCTCGCCGGACTCACGGAGTCCCTTGTTGAGGTCCTTCATGAACTGGATGTGGGCGCGAAACTCTTCGGGCTTCCACGTGTTGATCGCGTAGCCGCCGTCGCCGCGAGGCGCGTGCATCATGAGCATGAACTTCATGGTTCGTTCTCCCTTCTCGAGGATCACGCGCCGTCGAAGGCGGCTTGAAGCTTCGCGAGGTCGAGCTTCTTCATTCCCATCATGGCCTGCATGGCGCGGCCCGACTTCGCCCTGTCTTTGTCCGAGAGCAGCCCCTTCAGTTGCCGGGGAACGATCTGCCAGGACAGGCCGAACTTGTCGACGAGCCAGCCGCACTGCACGGGCTTGCCGCCGTCCTCGGTGAGCTTGCCCCAAAGACGATCGATCTCCGCCTGCGAGTCGACCTGGACCATGAGCGAGAAGCCCGACGAGAACGTGAACGAGGGGCCGCCGTTCATCGCGAAATACGTCTGCCCGAGGAGCTCGAAGGTCACCGAGAAGACGGGCCCGTCCGGCCCCTGCCGCATGGTGTCGGTGATCTTCCCGTCGAGCAGCCAGGTGTAGAGCTTCGCGGCCTCCTCGGCCTGGGTGTCGTACGTGAGGAACGTCGTGATCGAGGTGGTCATGGTCGGTCTCCGCTTCATGCGCCGGGCCTGTCCCGGCGTCACCCAGAGGACGGAGTCAGGGCGCCGTTCTCGACATGACCACGACGATTCTTCTGCCGACCGATGGGTCGGTGCCGCGGCGAGACCACGCGGCGTACGGCCGCGCGGATGAGCGCCTTCAGGGCAGGCGCGTCGATCTTCTCGCCCTCGTGGCTTCCGATGGCTCGGTCGCTACGACTCGAGGTTCACGTCGCCTCGTCGCCCGGCTCGACGAGGCGGACGTCGATCTCGAGGGTGCCGCCGAGGATCGCGGCGTAGCCCCGGCACAGCTCGATGGCCTCCTCGATGGTCGAGAGCTCCATCACCGCGAAGCCGCCGATCAGCTCCTTCGACTCCGCGAACGGCCCGTCGATCACGCGCAGGTCGTTGTTGGTGAACGCGAGGCGCTTGGCCTTCGCACTCGGCTGCAGGGCGATCTCGCGGACGAGCACGCCCGCCTTGCTCATCTCGGTCTTGAGCCGCGTGAGGTCGGCCTTCTGCTTCGAGCTGCGCGTGCCCGCCTCGGTCGCCGCGTCGGCCTTCTCGATCAGGAGGAACTGGAGCGGCGGGTTCTCCGGCGCGGGCATGAGGCCGATGTCCCACGGCTCGTTGACCTTCCCGACCTCGATCTCGCCGTCGCCGAGGATCTTGCCGTAGCGCTCGGCCCAGCCGATGGCCTCGTCGCGCGTGGTCACCTTGATGAGGAGCGTCGCCGCCGGGAGCTCGTGCTCGCCAGCATAGGGGCCGTGCTTCACGGCGGCGCGCCCCTCGCGAAACACGAGACGCGTGCGCGTCTTGCTCGCGCCGAGGCCTGCACCGTCGATGAAGCGCCCGGACTTCGCGTACTCGCCGATGAACGCGCCCATCCTGTGGACCAGATCCATCGGAGGCGGGAGTCCAGCTTCGGTGTTCGAATCGTTCTTGTGCATGATCATGAAGCGCATGTTCGACTCCTACTTGGACGATCGGGGAGAGAGGACGAGGCCGCGCAGCTGCGGGTTGCGCAGACCATGAGCGACCAGCAAGAAGGAAGCGATGATGCCGGTGAGCACGCGGCCGATCCAGACGCTCGTGCGCGAGCTCGTGGTGGCCTGCGGTGGGGAAGGGAGCACGAGATTCATGAGGTCCTCCGTATCGTTCGTGAAGGGGTAGGGAGACGCCTCGCGGGCACCTCCACCCTCTCGACGACTGGCGCGACGTCGCCTCGACGCGGTGGTCGTTATTTTTGTAAACGCTCGAATTTTATGATGAAAATTCGGCGGGTCCCGCCGCGTCACGCGACGCGATCGACTACCCTTGCCGAGATGACATCGCCCGCTGAGCCGCACGTGCTGAGCACCACCGCGGGGGAGATCTCGTTCGAGGAGTACAACCTGCGGCTCGGGGAGCATGCCTGGCGGATCCTGCACACGGGCGCGATCCTGAGCCTGGCGGACGAGCAGCGCTTCCTCGGCTCTTTGCCCGAGCAGACACGCCTCCCTTACGGCATCGTGCTCTGGCCTGCGGCCATCGCGCTCGCGCACGAGATCGCGTCACGCCCCGTCGGCGGAATGCGTGTCCTCGAGCTCGGGGCCGGCACGGGGCTTCCCGGGATCGTTGCGGCGTCGCTCGGGGCGCAGGTCGTGCAGACGGACCGGCAGGAAGTGGCGCTGTACGTCTGCAAGAAGAACGCAGAGCGGAACGGCGTCACGACGATCGACCTCCGCGCCGCGGACTGGACGACGTGGGAGGACCGCGGAGCGTACGACTGCATCCTCGGGTCGGACGTCCTCTACGCCGACGGCATGCACCCGCACCTTCGTCGGATCTTCGACGCGAACCTCGCACCCGGCGGAACGATCCTCCTCTCCGACCCGTTTCGAAAGGAGAGCTTCGCGCTGCTCGAGGCGATGGAGGCCGACGGCTGGAAGGTCACGATGACGAAGTGGACGGTCGGTATCACGCCGCCGCCACGCCCCGTCGGCGTGTTCGAGCTGACGCGTAGGTGACCCCGCGGGTACTTAGTTCGCGTCGGTGACCACCTCGAGGCCCTTGCGCTTGCGCAGCCGAGCGAGGCCTGCCGCGCTGATGGCCGTCGTGCAGAGCGTCACGCGCTCGAGCGCCGGGGCCTCGAGGAGCGCGGGCACGACGGCGTCGGTGATGCGCGTGCGGCTGGCGTCGAGCTCGCGGAGGCGGCGGTGCTTTCCGAGATGCGCGACCCCGACGTCCGTGACGTTGCTCGGTGCGAGCTTCAGCACCTCGAGGTGCGGCAGCTTCGCGATGTCCCGGAGACCGCGATCGTCGAGCGGGGTGTAGCCGATGACGATCTCCTTGAGTGCGGGGAGCTCCGCGAGCGCGGCGAAACCCTTGCCCTGGATGCGCGTCTTCACGACCGAGAGTGTCGACAGGCTCGACATCTTGGCGAGGAGCGAGAGCTCGTCGTCGCCGATCTTCAGCTCGTCCAAGGTGAGGCGCTCGAGCTTCTGCAGCTTGCCGAGCTGGACGAGCGCGCGGAGCGACAGCGTCGCGACGCGTCGGAGATCGAGGACGCGCAGGGTGGAGATCTCCGAGAGGCGCCTGAAGTCCTCCGGGCTCGGCTTCGTCTGGTGGAGATCGACGGCGACGATCGGCGCAGTGCGTCCCTTGCCCTCGCGCTGGATGAGACCGCCGAGGCGATCGATGAAGCCGCCGATGCGGTCGTCGTCCTCGTCGGCCTCTTCGAGCTCTTCGCTCGACTTCGAGAGTAGATCGCTCTCGATCCAGAAGCCCGCATCCTCGAGGCTATCGACGAGCGCGTCGTATTTCGCGGGACTCGGCTCGGCGACATCGGGGTAGAGGAGAACGCCGCGCGGATCGTCATGGAGAGCGAGCGCCGCTCCGACGACCTGCTGCAGGATCGCTGCGGTCTGCGCGGGTCGAACCTCGAGCCCGAGGTGCTTCTGGAAGAGGGACACGCCGCAAGCGTCGGGTCCGAGCTGGATGACGTGCGCGCTGTCGGGAAGGTCCTTGCGAGCCCTTGCAGCGGAGACGTGAAGAAGTGCGACGGCGTCGATGCTCATGCTGGCGCGCACTCTAGCGGAGAACCCGCGCGTGCGGTTGCTCAGGCCGTGGCGGCGTCGGGAGCGACGGGAGGCTCCTCGGCTCGCCCGGCCTCCTTCCCGTCGGTGATGAGCTTGCGAAGGAACGGGGTGAGGAGCACGAGCACCACGCCGACGACGAGGCTCCCGCAGCCGAGCTCGATGAAGAGCTTCGAGTAGACGGGGTTTGTCGTCACCGCGCTCCCTTCACTCGGCTCGGGGACCATGCTCGAGAAGTCGCCCGCGAAGATCGAGGCGAGGCCGGTCACGAGCATCCATGCGCCCATCATCACGCCCTGGTGCTGGCGCGGCGCGAGCTTGCCGATCATCGCGTACCCGACGGGCGAGATGAGCAGCTCTCCGACGCTCTGGAAGATGTAGCTCACGAACAGCCACGAGAACGCGGACATCCCGCTCGGGTCCGCGAACGCGATGCCCGCCGGCAACGCGAGGAAGCCGAGGCCCATCAGGAGCAGGGAAGCGGCGAACTGCTTGGGAACGTCGATCTTCCACCCCCGGGCGCGCAGCCGGAGGAAGAGCGACGACATGAGCGGCGCGCCGACGACGATGACGACGGTGTTGATGTTCTGGATCCACTGCGGCGCAACGACGATGCCCCAGACCTTGCGATTGACGTTGTTCACCGCGAAGAGCTGGAGCCCGCTCGGGGCCATCTGGTAGAGCGCCCAGAAGACCAGCGAGCCGAGCGTGAGGACCAGGTAAGCCCACATGTTGTTCTTCTCGCGCGCGTCGCGATGCTTGAACGTGAGCCACACGAGAGCCAGCGCGACGGCCGCGCTGATCGCCTTCACCAGCCGCTCGGTGCCGTGCGGATGCTGGAGGAGGAACCACACGACGGGCACGAGCCCGAAGAGGATCGCGATGCCCGCGGTGAAGCGCTGCTTGAACTTGCCGCGGTCGATCTCGAGGAGCGGAGTCTCGCGATCGGCGAGGGTCCTCCAGAAGAGGCCGGTGATGATGATCGCGATGAAATTTCCAATCGTCGCGAAGATGAAGAGCCCCGAGTAGTTCTCCGTCTGCTGGTAGTGGCCGGCGGCCGTGAAGCCGACGAAGAAGCCGACGTTCATTCCAGCGTAGTTCCAGAGGAACGCGCCCTCGCGGCGGACGTCGTCCGGCTTGAAGCGCTGCGTGAGCATCATGTTGATGCACGTGACGTTGAGTCCGCTGCCTGTCAGGAAGAGCGCGAGGCCCAGGTAGAGGAGGGCGACCGTTCCGCCGGCGATGCACGCACAGCCGAGGACCTGGAGCAGCATGCCGCCGACGAACAGGTTCCGGTTGCTGAGGAAGCGCCCGCCGAGGTATCCACCGAAGAGGTGCAGACCGTAATTGAACGCGCCGAACACGCCCATCATCGTGGTCGCGTCCTTCGCGGAGAAGTGGAGGTGTTGCGTCGCGTACAGGACGAGCGTCGAGTAGAGGACGGCGAACCCGAGGGTCGCGAAGATCTGGATGAAGAAGAGCACCCCGGCGCCGTCGGGGATCTGCGAGAGGCGGGCTTTCAGGGACGACACGGTGGTGCCGGTCCGGTAGCAGCAGGGCCGAGCGAAGTCGAGTCACCGCGTGCGCGGCCCACGCCGAGGCTGTGTCGACGCGATCAGCGCGTCGTGATCGCGGTCATCAGGAGCGGTGCGGCGGCCTCCATGAGGGGCATCTCGCGGATCGGGACCTCGCACGGTACGAGGTCGAAGTGGCAGAGCGTGCCGAACGGGCGGCCCTCGGTGTCGCGCAGGAGCACGCCGCAATACGAGATCACCGTGGTCCGCGCGGGGTGGGTGCGCAGTCGATCGTCGCGCCGCGTGTCCTCGGTGGTGAAGCTGCTCGAGAGCTGGCCGACGATAGAGCAGTAGGTCTCGGCCATCGGCGCGTCGTCACCCTTCTTCACTTCGGCGGAATACGAGTCGAAGAGCGCGATGTTTCGCAGGGTCGGGCTGTCGAAGCGATAGAGGGCGCTGAAGCGGTGCGGAGTGCGGCTGTTGAGGAAGCGCAGCGCCTCGTGCAAGCCCTGACTGCTCAGGATTTTTCCGAACTTCAAGAAGGTGTCGGCCTTCGCGAGGGTGACCTCGAGCGCTTGCGGTGATGCACTCTCGTCGACGAAGGCCACGAGACCCGCGACGACACGGATCAGCTCTGCCGGCTCGACCGGCTTCGACACGTGGGTCTGGAAGCCTGCGGCAAGCGCGAGCCGGCGATCTTGCTCGCGCGAGTACGCGGTCAACGCGACGGCGGGAATGGTGGCGCCCCGCGCGCCGGCAAGGGTGCGCACCCGCCGAATGAGCTCGTACCCGTCGACGTCGGGCATTCCGATGTCGCTGATCAGCACCTTCGGAGGGCTCTCGGCGATCCGCTCGAGGGCCTCCGTCGCGTTGGCGGCGGTGGTCACTTCGGCGCCGTTGGCGCGCAGGACGACCGCGAGGAGATCGCGAGCGTCGTCCTCGTTGTCGACGACGAGGATCGTCACTCCCGCCAAGCTGGATCGTGCCGTGGCTGCCGAGAGCGCGCTGGTCGGAGTGAGACGCGGGGGCTCGGACTCAGCTTGATAGACGGCCTGCACGGGGAGGTGGACCACGAAGCGAGAGCCGCGGCCCTCGCCCTCGCTCTCTGCGCGCACCGTGCCGCCATGGGCCTCGACGAGGTGTCGCACGAGGGCGAGCCCGAGCCCGAGTCCGCCGTGGCGCCGCGTGGTGCTTCCCTCGGCCTGTCGGAAGCGCTCGAACACGTGAGGGAGAAAATCGGCCGCGATGCCCTTGCCTGTGTCCGTGACCGCCAGCTCGATGTGAGCGCCGGACCTCGTGAGGGCGAGCTCCACGGTGCCCCCTTTGGGCGTGAACTTCACCGCGTTGTTGGCGAGGTTCCAGACCACCTGTTGCAGCCGCTCCGGATCGCCGACCAGGCGTGCGGCCTCAGGATCCAGCGCCATGGTGAGGCTGATCCCCTTCGCGTCCGCGGCTGGTCGCACCGCGTCGAGCGCGGCTCGCACGAGGGCCGTGAGGTCGAGCGGGACAATCTCGAGGTGGAGCTTGCCGGTGATGAGTCGCGAGCCGTCGAGGATGTCCTCGATCAGTTGAACCTGCGCCTTGGCGTTGCGCTCGATGGTCTCGAGGCCTCGTTCGATGGCGCTCGCGTCGGCCTGCCCAGCGCGAAGGATGCGCGCCCAGCCGAGGATGGCGTTGAGCGGTGTGCGCAGCTCGTGCGAGGCCGTCGCGAGGAACTCGTCCTTGGCGCGATTCGCTTGCTCGGCCCGCTTGGCGGCCTCGCGTTGGGCGTGGATGTCCGAATTGACGCCGAACCACCGCACGATCTTGCCCGTCCCGTCACGCACCGGCCGCACGCGGGTCAGAAACCAGCGAAATTCGCCGTCCACACCGCGAAGCGGGAACTCCATCTCGAACGGATCGCCCGTCGCGAGCGAGTGTCGCCAGCGCTCGATGACCTTCGGAAGAACGGCGGGGTCGTGCACCTTCTCCCAGCCCCAGCCCTCCATCTCCTCGGCCGTCGTCCCCGTGTATTCGAACCAACGACGGCTGTAGAAGTCGATGTGACCGTCCGGTTGCGCAGACCACGCGAGCTCCGGCAGGTTGTCGATGAGCGCGCGGAGAACGTTGTCCGCGTCGGCGACCTTGCGATTCTGTCGCAACAGCTCGTCCTGCACGTTGCGCAGGCCCGTGATGTCCTCGATGAGAGCGACGTAGCCGTCCGCCACGCCGTTCGTGTCGCGATGGGGGACGAACGAGACCTTGACGTCGCGACGACCGCCGCCGCGGTACGGAACGTCGTGTTGCTCGAACGACAACCGCTCTCCGGCGAGGCCGCGCACCACGAACGGTCGCAGTGCGGCGTAGGCATCGGCGCCGATGACCTCGAGGATCGTCTTGCCGATCATCGCCTCTCGGGAGATGCCGAACCAGTCCTCGTAGGCTCGATTCGCGAAGCGGTACCGTTCGTCCGTGCCCACGAAGGACACGAGCACGGGAAGCGCGTCGGTCACGAGGCGGAGCTCGGCTTCGCTCCCTCGTACCTCTGCGGCGAGCGCCTCGACCCGCTTTCGTGCGCGCACCTGCTCGGTCACGTCCGACCCGGCCACCATCACGCCGTCGATGACACCCCGAGCGTTTCGCTTGGGTGTGTACGAGAAGTTCACGAACATGCGCTCGTCCGCGGCGTGATGCTCGAGCTTGACCGGCACTTCTTTCCCGGTGAGAGGCTCTCCCGTCTGCATGACACGGTCGAGCAGCGCGTCGAAGCCCTGGCCTCGGAGATCGGGCAGCGCCACGAGCAGGGGCTTGCCGACGACATCACGTCCGTTGACGAGCGCGCGATAGGCGGGGTTCGCGAAGGTGAACGTATGCGAGGGCCCCTCGAGGATCGCGATCGCGATCGGCGCCTGCATGAAGAGGTCGTGCTGCGCTGCTCGCTCGGCCTTTAAGCGCATCTCCGTCGAGCCCGACGGCGGCGAATCGTGTTCCGGCACCACCGTTGCTCTCTAGCGCAGCATCTACGCGGCCGAAAGGTCGTGCGGTTCGCATCGAAGGTGCGACATTAGCGTCGTCGGCGCGAGGCACTGACGTGCGCGCCGTGAAGAACGACTGACGCTACGGCGCGATCGACTTCGCCGGGACCTGCGTGAGCGGTGGGGGCGGGAAGAGCAGCTGGAGCGGGATCGCGACGCGCGCCGACCAGGCCGCGGTCGAGTGCGCCTGACCCGGGAAGGCGAGGCGGTGGAGATCGTCGCCGTTGGTGTAGCCGGCGCGCACCAGCGCGCGCTGCATCGAACGCGTGTGCTGAAAGCCGTCCTGCGCGGGCGCGTCGGGGTTCAGGGCGACGCCAGAATCCAGATAGATCGTGGGCCGCGGCGTCGGGGCGACGTTCGCGTCGCGGATCATCGAGCGGTTCGCCCACCAGAACGAGCTCGAGAGGCAGATGGCCTTGCCGAACACCTCCGGACGGTTCCACGCCGCGTAGAACGAGAAGAGCCCGCCGAGGGAGGAGCCGATGAGCGCGGTGTCCTCACGGCCGACGCGCGTGCGCAGCTCCTCGTCGATGCGCGGCTTCAGTACGGTCGTCATCGCCTGGAGGTGCTCGGCCGCTCGGCCGCCGCCGTAGGTCCGATCGCGACGAGGTCCGAGGCGATCCATCCGCGCCTCGGACGTATCGATCCCCACCACGATGAGCTCGCTGATCACGGCGATGTCGAGGAGCTGATCCATCACCGTGTCGAGCGCCCAGATACCGAACGGGTCGGACGAGGATGACCAGAGCGCCTGCCCGTCCTGCGCGTAGAGGACCGGGTAATGCCTCGACGTCTGCTCGTCGTACGAAGGCGGGAGGAGCACCTGATACCGCAGGGACCATGGCGAAGAAGCCGAGGGCGGCAGGATGACCGGCGGCATCAGCCTGCACGTCGTCCGGTCGAACGACGGGCGCAGATGGAGATGGTCACCGGCGTGCAGCGTGTAGTTGCGTCCATGAGCCCAGTCGTTGCCGCGGACGATCTTGATGTCGACCATCTCCCCTTCGGGGATGTCGAGCTCGAACACACTCCGGTCACCGAGCGTTGCGGTGGGCGGCGTCGTCGCGGTCCACGAGAGAGGCGAGGCGCTGCCGCGCAGGCCGATCGTCCCGCGCTCTTGCGGATAGACCACCTCGATGATCGTCGCTCGCTTCAGGCGCTCGAGGATGCCGAGGGACGCTTTCTCGGGTTTGTCGGTGATGTCCGGCGTGTCGTCGCGTTGCAACCCGTGTCCTCGCCACCATCATACACGCCGTGGCGAGGCGTGCGATCGTGCCCAGCGGACGCGCGACTCCGTGAAGCGTACCTCGTGCGGGCCTTCGCCGGGCGTGCGCGAACGCCCGGTCGTCGATACGCTGGGCGCCGTGAGGGTCTTGGACTGGGCGGCGTGTCTCGGAGGAGCGATGCTCGTCGCCTGCGCCAGCGCGCCGCCTCCGCCTCCCGTGGTG
Source organism: Myxococcales bacterium (assembly GCA_025351875.1). GTDB lineage: Bacteria > Myxococcota_A > Polyangia > Polyangiales > Polyangiaceae > Labilithrix. Next base: position 17,524 of record JANXVA010000541.1, read on the forward strand.
GAGGCCGCGGAGGACCACGACCTTCCGGCCGATGAGCCGGCTCCAGCGGCGTCGGTCGTGAGCGTGGATGCGCCCGAGCGATCCGCGCCGTCCTCCACGAAGAGCTACGACGAGGCGCTCTCGACACCCGAGCGGCTCGACGTGAACGACGACCGCGTGCACCTGACCGACGCGCAGCTCACCGGGCCCATGCGCAGCGTGCTCACCAGCTGCCGCGTCGCGCCGACCGCCCGGATCACGATCAAGACTGCCGTCCAGAACGGACGGGCGATCGGCGTGACGGTCATCGTGAGGTTCGACAAGCCGAAGTCTTCGGCGAAACCGAGACCTCCGTCGCGTGCTGCGGCGAGGGCCGAGGCAAAGGCGAGCGCGAAGATCATCGCGTGCGTCGATCGCGCGGTGCGCGGCGTGACGTGGCCGCCGAGCGGGCGCCGTGACTCGTTCACGACGGAGTTCTGAAGAGGTCGCTCGCCGTCGCGGCAACAACGCTACGCGGGCCCGCCAGGCTTCCGGCCCGCCACGAGGTAGAACTCACCGCCGATGACCCCGTGGTACGTGCCGTCGCCGATGCCTCGGACGATCTTCTCGCGCGACGCGAGCCCTCGCGCGTAGTGAGCCGCGAAGTCACCCTCCGAGCCGCCCCCGGCGAGGAACAGCCGGCGCGTATCGGCCTCGCTCGCATTCCAGTAGCGACGTTCCACGCGGTCGCGGGCGTCCTCCACGAAGGCACGCTGCGCGTCCGCCTCGTACGGCGGGAAGACCGCGGTGGCCTTGTCGTTGACGTGCGCCTCCACGCCGATGAGCCCTTGCGCGACGAAGAGCCCCGGCACGCGATCGCCGAGGGAGTTGTCACCCTCACCGAGAGCGACCTTGCCGCGTTCGCACGTCAGCTGAAGGCGCACGAGCTCGACGATGTCGGCGATGCTCGCTCGGTTGGTGATCGAATCGAGGAGCAGCGACTCGGTGAGGTTGTTCGGCTCGGCGACGGCGACCAGCCCGCCCGGCCGGGTGACGCGCATCATCTCCGCGATCGCCGCGCCCGGATCGGGCAGGTGGATGAGCACCGTCTGGCACGTCGTGAGGTCGAACGAGTCGTCGGGGAAGGGAAGGCGCTGCGCCTCTCCTTGGCGGTACGAGAAGCGCCCGGCAAGCCCACGCTCGCGCGCTCGCTCGCTCGCCCTGTCGACCCAGTCGGGCTCGCGATCGACGCCGGTGACGCGCACGTCGTCGGGCATGACCGCCGCGAGCAGCATTCCCCAATGGCCGACGCCGCAGCCCACGTCGAGCACGTCACGGACGGCATCGAGCTTCCAGCGCTTCGCCATGAGCCGGAGGAAGTCGAGGTTCCACCAGTGGTCGCGGGTATCGCCGAAGTGCTCTGCCGAGTGCGTCGCCCGTCCCTTGAACTCGTTACCCATGGTGCGTACCCGCATCCTCGCCCGGCACGCACGAGTCGTACAGCATCAGCGACACGCTCGAGGTCGCCCTCGGCACGAGCCACGGGACCTCACGGAGCTCCAGCCCGACCGCGCAGACGACGATCGCTCTCCTGCGCGCGACCTCCTCGATTCGCTCGAGGACGCGGATCAGCATCGGGCCGTTGAACGGCGCGTAGAGAAAGAAGACCGTTCCGTCGAGCGCGGTCTCGGCCGCATCGGCCTGCGCCATCGTGACGTCCGCCAGGCCGAGGTTCGTGCATAGCGCCCTCGCGCGACGAACCAGAGACCCCTGGATCTCTACCCCGCGCGCGCACGCCCCCGAGAGCAAGTGCGCGAGGATCGCCACCCGGCCGAGCCCCGCACCGAGATCGACGAGCTCGTCGTCGACGCCCAGCGGCACCTCGAGCACCATCGCGAGGATCTCTTCGACGCCGCACGGGAGGTAAGGGACCGCGCCGCGCGGGAGCTCCGGCTCGTCGGCCGGCGGCTCCTCGATCCCGAGCGCCGCGTCGACCCAGGCGTCCCGATCGCGCACCGGGATCGCATGCAGGAGCTCGACGAGCGCGGCGCCACGAAGCGCGCCTGCCACGATCTCCGCACGGGCCGCGCACGCCCGGATCAGCAGCGAGGAGTCCACCGGAACACGACGCTACCAGAAGCCTGCCAGGATATGCTGAGACGCCAGGGGAATTGCGTGACTCAGAGCGTCGACAAACGGATCTCCGATGTGCTCGCGAAGGCGCCGCGCGGCGCGCAGGGCGCGGCGCTCTGTGCCGTCGCCGACGAGCTCTTCACGGCCGGCGACGTGGACGGCGCGCTCAAGTGCTTCGACCGCGCGCTCCAGAACGACGTCAAGTCGGCGCGCGCCTGGACGGGGCGGGCGACCGTGCTCGCGCATCGAAGCCGCTTCGGCGAAGCGATCGGGTGCATCAATCGCGCGCTCGACGAGCGCGCCGCGTACGCTCCCGCCCTCATCTTGAAGGCGGAGGTGCTGGTGAAGGCGGGGCGACGTCCCGAGGCGCTCGCCTGTTGCCGCGAAGCCTTCGCGGGCGACTCGGAGCTCGCTGAGCACTGGGTCCGGCGCGGGCGCGTGTTCGAGGACCTCGAACGCCTCGACGACGCCTCGGATGCCTACGCGAGCGCGGCTGCGATCGAGAACACGGCCACTCCGTGGTTCCTGCGGGCGCAGCTGTTCGTCGCACGCGGGAAGCTCGAGGACGCCGCGCACGACTTTGCTCGCGCCGTCGCCGCGGAGCCCGGTTACGTGGACGCGTGGTATCTGCTCGCGCAGACGTACCTCGAGCTGGGGAGGATCACGGACGTCAAGTTTGCGCTCGAGCGCTTCATCGCGCTCGCACCGGCCGAGTCACCGCGGACGGTGGCGGCGAGGAAGATGCTTGCCGATCTCGCCGCGCCGACCAGCGTTCGGGTGCCCGCCCCGACCGCGGTCGCAGCTCCGCCCAAGGCGCCCGAGCCCCCCGCGGCCCCCGAGCCCGCCGCGGCCCCCGAGCCCCCCGCGGCCCCCGAGACGCCCGAGACGCCCGAGCTCGGTGTCGCGTACCGGCGGCCTCCCGTGTCCGCGCTCGGCGCGCCGTCGCGCGAAGA
>JANXVA010000542.1 GCA_025351875.1 Myxococcales bacterium
CTTGTCGAGGAAGTGATCGCGGAGGTCCTCGGTGCCGAGGAGCGTGAAGCGCCTCTTGAGGAGCGCGACCTGGCGCTCGAAGTCCTCCTTCGTCGCGTCGACGACCGTCTCGTCGAGCTCGCGCGCGTTCTCCTCGGGGACGCCGAGGCGGTGGTACGTCACGATCGGCAGGTACGGCAGCCTGACGAATTTGCGCGCCGCCATGGCCACCTCGAGCGCGCCGATTCCGTCCAGCACGGAGATCAGGCGCGTACGGAGTGACCACATCGGTATGCAGAATAGCGCGCCTATTCCCCCGTCGCATCATCGATGGTAACCAGGATTCCGTGGGCAGCTCGAGCACGTTCCGGCGAATCGTGAAGCCGATCGCGAAGAAGCTGATCTACAGCACGCTGAAGCCCCTCGGCCCGGCCAAGGAGATCCTCGCGGGCCTCGCCCACGCCGGGTTCTACGCCCGCGAGGCCTTCGAGTGGGGGCGCCGATCCATCGTGGCGACCCCCGTGTTTCTCGCGCAGTGCGCGACCTACGGCGACGACATCTCCGTCGATCGCGTGCCGTACATCAACGGCACCCCGCGCATCGAGCTCGGCTCGAACATCCGCGTGTCGGGCCTCATCAACATCGCCGCGTCCTCGAAGGGCACCCCAACCCTCGTCATCGGCGACGGCGTCTTCATCGGACACGGCACGAGCTTCGCCATCGCCGATCGCATCTCGGTCGGCAAGTTCGCCTCCATCGCGGGCGGCTGCTACATCGCCGACACCGAAGGCCACAGCCACTACAACCCGCAGAAGCCGATCTGGGAGGTCCCCGCCGGCGAGGGTGACGTGTCGCCGGTCACCATCGAGGACGGCGTTCAGATCTCCCGGAACGTCATGATCCTGAAGGGCGTGACGATCGGCGCGCGGTCGGTCATCGGCGCCGGGTCGGTCGTGCGCAGTGACATCCCGCCGGACTCGATCGTGATGGGCAACCCCGCGCGCGTCGTAAAGAAGATGACGCCATGATCGGCGTCGCGCGCAAAAGCTGAAAGCTGACGGACATGACGGACCTCGGTATGGAGCTCGGCGGTACGGAGGCGGAGGCCCTCGCGAAGGCCCACGGCACGCCGTTCTATCTGTACGATCTCGACGCCGCGTTCGCGCACCTCGCGGCGCTCCGCACGAGCCTGCCGGACGTCGTCGACCTCTTCTACTGCGTGAAGGCCAACGGCAACCGGAAGGTCCTCGAGGCGTTCCGCTCGCGCGTCGCCGGGCTGGATCTGTCGTCGGCGGGTGAGCTCGACATGGCCGTGGCCGCTGGGTACGACCCGAAGCACATGTCGATTGCCGGCCCCGGCAAGACCCACGAGGATCTCGCGCGCTGCGTCGACGGTGGCGTGGGCATCATCAGCGTCGAGTCGGTCGCCGAGCTCGGGCGCCTCGGCAAGGTCGCGCGCGAGCGTGGCAAGGTGCAAGACGTGACGCTCCGGATCAACCCCATCCAGACTCCCAAGGAGTTCGCGATGCGGATGGGCGGCGGCGCCTCGCAGTTCGGCGTCCCCGAGGAAGAGGCGGAGGCCGCGCTCGACGCCGTCCTCGCGGAGCCCGGCGTGCGCCTCGTGGGCCTCCACATCTACGCGGGCACGCAGTGCCTCGAGGAGAGCGCGATCGTCGAGAACATGCTCGGGTCGCTCGCGATCGTCCTTCGGCTCGCCGAGCAGAAGAAGCTCTCACTCGAGGTCGTGAACCTCGGCGGCGGCTTCGGCATCCCCTACTTCTCCGGGCAGGCTGCGGTCGACACGCCGGCCCTCGGTCGGGCCCTCGGCGCGAAGCTCGAGGAGTGGCGCATGGCGAATCCTCGCTTCTCTGCCACGCGCTTCATCTTCGAGCTCGGTCGTTTCCTGATCGGTCGGTACGGCACGTACGTCGCGCGCGTCACGGAGATCAAGGAGACGCGCGGAAAGCGCTACGTCATCCTCGACGGCGGCATGCACCACTGCTTCCCGGCGACCGGCAACTTCGGCTCGATGGTGAAGAAGAACTACCCCGTACGGAACCTGAGCCGAGGCGGGGCGGACACCGAGGTCGAGTCGGAGGCGAACGCACCCCAGGAGATCTGCGGACCGCTCTGCACGCCGATGGACTCGATGGCGCGCGCGGTCCGGATCGCCCGCGCAGAGCCCGGGGATCTCGTCGGTTTCTTCGCCTCCGGCGCGTACTCGTTCGCCGCGAGCCCGCTGCTCTTTCTGAGCCACGACACCCCCGTGGAGCTCGTGAAGCTCGGGGCCGACGTCGCGGTCGCACGCGAGCGGATGCCGGCCACCCGCTTCTGGTAGTCTCGTCGGCTCCTAGGAGACGGCCATGAGCGAGAGCGAGACCCGTGAGAAGATCCGCGCGATGATCCTGGACAGCTTCTTGAGTGGCGCTGCGCCCGAGAAGCTGAAGGACGACGTCTCGCTGGAGCGCGCGCACATCGTCGACTCGGTGCGAACCCTCGAGCTCATCATGTTCCTCGAGGAGACGTTCGGCTTCACCGTCGACAACGACGACGCCATCCCCGAGAACTTCGACACCGTCAACGCCATCGTGGCCTACGTCGAACGCAAGCGCGGAGCCTGACCATGCGCGTCTCGCAAGTCACGCTGCTCCACGAGTACATGGTCCGAAGCGCCGAGGCGTCGCCCGAGAAGACCGCGCTCGTGTTCAAGAAGCAGCGCTTCACGTGGGCCCAGGTCCACGACCAGGTCGGCCGCATCGCCAACGCCCTGAAGTCGCTCGGCCTCCAGCGCGGTGATCGCGTCGCGCTATACCTCGACAACTCGCCTGAGCTCGCGCTCGGGATCTTCGGGACGCTCGCGGCGGACGGCATCTTCGTCGTCGTCAACGCGCAGACGAAGGCCGACAAGCTCGCCTACGTCCTCAACGACTGCCGCGCGCGCGTGCTCATCACCGATCGCGTCCTCGAGCCGTACTACACGCCTGCGCTCCAGGAGGCGAAGCACCTCGAGCACATGCTGCTCGTCGACATGGGCGACGCGCCCGCGAAGATCGGAGCGACCACCTGTCACGACTTCGTAAAGACGGTCGGTGACGCGCCGGTCGCCTGGCCCGCGTGCAAGCGCATCCCGTCGGACCTCGCCGCGATCATCTACACCTCGGGCTCCACGGGCGACCCGAAGGGAGTGATGCTCACGCACCACAACATGGTGTCGGCGGCCGAGTCGATCACGACGTACCTCGAGAACCGCCCGGACGACATCGTCCTCTGCGTGCTGCCGCTCTCGTTCGACTACGGCCTCTACCAGTGGCTGATGGTGAACCAGTTCGGCGGGACGCTCGTGCTCGAGCAGTCGTTCAACTACCCCGCCGCCATCCTCAAGCTGATCGAGGAGGAGAAGGTCACCGGCCTTCCCGTCGTGCCGACCATCGCCTCGATCCTCCGGCAGTGGGAGGAGAAGGGCGCGCGCCTCCAGAACATCCGCTACGTGACGAACACGGCGGCGGCGCTCTCGCTCACGCACATCGAGACGCTGAAGCGGCTCTGCCCGAACGCGCGGCTCTACTCGATGTACGGCCTCACCGAGTGCAAGCGCGTCTGTTACCTGCCTCCTTCGCTGCTCGACGCGAAGCCGCTCAGCGTCGGCGTACCGATGCCGAACATGGAGGTCTTCGTCGTCGGGCCGGACGGCAAGGAGCTTCCGCCGAACGAGGTCGGCGAGCTCGTGGTTCGCGGGCCGCACGTCATGCGCGGCTACTGGGAGAAGCCCGAGATCACGGCCGAGTGGCTGAAGCCCTCGCCGCACATCCCGAACGAGATGTGGCTATGGACCGGCGATCAGTTCAAGCGCGACGAGGACGGCCACCTCTACTTCGTGGGCCGCAAGGACGACATCATCAAGACCCGCGGCGAGAAGGTGTCGCCGAGGGAGGTCGAGAACGCGGTGTACTCGATGCCCGGCGTCCAGGACGCGGCGGTCGTCGGTCAGCGCGACGACATCCTCGGGCAGGCGATCCGGGTGTTCCTCGTGCTCACCGAGGGCACGACCTACACGGCACGCGACGTCGTGCAGCACTGCAGCGCGCGGCTCGAGCCGTTCATGGTTCCGAAGTTCGTGACGTTCGTGTCGTCGGTGCCGAAGACGCCGAGCGGAAAGATCACGAAGAAGAACATCTGGGACCACGCCCTCGGCGCCCGCGTCGGCGGCGACGAGCTCTGACCTGCGATCACTTTCTTTGCAGGATCAGGGCGAGCATCGCGTCGAGGATCATGCCGAGCAAGTTCGACCCTTCGCCATGCAGGTCGGAGGGCGCGGCGTGGTACGCCGGCTCGCGCCCGTCGCGCTCGATCGCTCGGTAGGCTTCCTCGATGGGCGCCGTCCTCTCGGCCGCCTCGGCCGAATGCCTCTTGCGTAGTGCTCCGCACGCCACGATGACCTCTCCGACCTCGCGGCGGTCGAACCACGTGCCGTGCGCAGGGCACGAATCTACGACGGTGGCACCGACCGTGAGACGGCCCATCACCTGCGCGCACGTCGGACATCCGCGCGCGCCGGGGTCGGCCGGGCGTACAGCGACCACGCGCATCTCGAGGGAGCCGGTGACTCGGGCGATCTCGCGTTCGCGCTCCACTAAAAGACGAAGCGCCACGGACTGGACGCGGCCCGCCGACAGCCCTTTACGAACTTTGGCCCAGAGCAACGGAGAGAGCTTGTAGCCGACGAGACGGTCGAGAATTCGGCGCGCTTGCTGAGCGTGAACGAGCGTCATGTCGATCTTACGCGGGTGCGAAAGCGATTCTTTTATAGCGTCGGGCGTAATTTCATGAAACGTGATACGCGCCATTTTTTCTTCGGGTACTTTTAGCGCCTCCGACACATGCCACGCAATGGCTTCACCTTCGCGGTCAAAGTCAGTGGCGAGATAGATATGGTCGG
>JANXVA010000551.1 GCA_025351875.1 Myxococcales bacterium
CTAGTGCCCGTTCAAGATCAAAAGCTTCCGTAACCACACGCCGACCTGCAGCTCGTGAGCGTGCAGTTCGCTAGCTCCGTCGCACTCTGTTTGCCTGTCGAGTGCGCCTTTCCACATGCGTCGACGCATGCTGCGTCCGCGCAACCATAGGAGCAACCGAGGAAGGTGCTGCACTCGCTGCCGATTGCACACGCCTTCTTCTGATCGCCACACCTGTCCGACGCGCACTGCGCGCAACGGTCGGCGCTGGGCGCCTCCGGCGGCGTGCCTGCATCGGGAACTGCCGCGTCGCCCGCGTCGTCGCCTGCGTCGCCTGCGTCGAGGTCACCCGCCGCGTCCGCTCCCGCGTCGTCGAGCGTGCCGCAGGAGCCTGCGGTCGTCTTGGTCGTGCCCGCCGCGCAGGCGGACGTGCAGTCGGTCGCGCACTTGCCGCACGTGCGAGCGTCGTTGCACGAGGCGAACGCGCCGTAGGCGGCGAGGGGGTCCGTTCCGCCGTCGGGGGTCGATGCGCTCGCGTCCGCCGTATCGCAGAAGCACGTGTCGCGAGCGCCCTGCGATTCACCGAGCGATTTGTTGCAGGCCCGAAGCGCGACACACCGACTGTCGGTGAGGCAGACGGCCCACGCCCCCGTGCACTCTTGCGTCACGCACGACGTACACGCCGTGGACGTGCCGCCGTCACCGGCCTCGAAGGTCCCCGCGTCGTCCGGGAGCGCGTCGTTCGTGAGGACGGTGCAGCCCTCGAGCCCGACGCCCAGCGCACCAGCGGCCGACAAGGCGGCTACGGCAAGCGCAGGAAGGGCGTAAGGCGGACGACAGCTCATGAAGAAAGGCGATCCCGAAGAGGAAGAGGTGCGCCGAAGGGTTAGACGGGGCTGAGGGCCCCATGCTTCAACGCAACGGGTAGGATACGGGGCAGCCGGAGGGCCTGCCAAGGATCCCGTAAGAACCTTTAGCGTGGTTCAGGCGGCGGCCGCGGTCGAGCGCGAGCGGTCCGATCGGCCCGGGAAACGCTTGAAGCTCGCGTAACCCATCAGAAGTGCGAGGAGCCACCAGGGAACGTCACCCACCATCTCGTACATCGTGTGGCCCCTCATCCAGCGGACCACGCCCTCCTGGGCCTCGGGGACAAACGTTTGCGTGTGGCTGACGACGCCGCCCATCGGGTCGATGATCGCCGAGACACCGCTGTTCGTGCTCCGGATGAGGAAACGACGATGCTCGATGGCGCGGAACTTCGCGAGGGCGAGGTGCTCCCACGGCTCCGTCGTGTCGCCGAACCAGGCGTCGTTCGTGATGTTCACGAGGAGCTCGGGGTCGGCGTAAGCGACCATCTTGTTCGTGAAGGAGGGAAGGATGTCCTCGTAGCAGATGAGGACCGAGACCTTGTGCTTGACGCCCTTGACGTCGAGAAGGACGGGCTCGAAGGACGTGCCCTTCGAGAAGCGACCGCTGTGGGGCGACCACTTGTACAGGATCGGGAAGTCGTCGCCGAAGGGGAGGTACTCACCGAACGCGAGTAGGTACTGCTTGTCGTACCGGCCCGTCACCTCGCCCTTGGCGTTCGTCGCGATGGCGGTGTTGAACCAGCGCTCTCGATCGGGGTCGATCCGGAAGAGCACGGCACCGAAGATCGTCGGAACCCCGAGGCGGCCGGCGAATCGGTCGCGGTAGAAGGGCGTCTTCATGCCCATCTCTTCGGGGACCGAGAAGGCCACCGAGGACTCGCTCCACACGACGAAGTCGACGCCCTTGTCGCGGAGCTCCTGGGTCATCTTCACGTGGCGCCGCAGACCCTCACCGGGCTGCTCGCGCTTCGCCATGAGGCCCATGTTGCCCTGCACGTACCCGACGCGGACGGGCTCGGCCTTCTCCACGTTGCTCTTCACCATCGAGATGCGCGCGGCGCCGAAGACCACAGCGAACGCGAGGGCGATGACGCCCGCGCCGATGATGCGTCGATCGAGCGGGACGTGAACGCGCTCCTCGCTGTTCGTCGAGCCGCGGTACGCAGTGGGCGCGTTCGGCACCAGCTCGCGGCTCGCCGAGAGGCGGGCGCGCAGCGGCTCGGCGATGGCCATGTTCACGGTGACGAGAACGAGCCCGACGAGGATGGGACCCCCGAGCTCGGCGGTCTGCATGAGGACGGGCACGTTGTGCACCGTGGCCGCGTAGTACCAGGGGAAGAGCAGCGGGAAGACGAGCTCGCTCACCGCGAACGAACCGGCGAACACGAGCGGCAGCGGCCAGCCGCGCTGCGAGGCGCGCCCGTACAACCAGCCCATGAACGCGAGGCGCAGCGCCTGGTACGAGCAGATGAAGATGACGAAGAAGACGCACAGGTAGATCGGGAACCCGCTGAACGTCTTCAGCATGTTGGTCAGCCAGTAGAAGCCGCCCAGGTTCATCGCGAGACCGGTGAGGAAGCAGAGCCACACGCTGCGCTTCGTCGTCTGGCCCGTGAGCGAGACGTAGAGCGGCACGAGGCACACGAACGTGAGCCACCACTGGTCGAAGCCCGCGAATGCGACGAAGTAGAGGACGCCACTCAGGACCGCGCCGACGTCCGCGAGCCTTCCGCGAACCAGCGGTTCGCCGACGTTCGCCGGCTCGGTGGCCGCTGCGTTCGCCTTGGCGGCCCCCTTCGCCTTGGCCATCACTCGGTGCGCTGGATGATGTGGTAGCCGAACGGCGTCTCGACGATGTCGGAGATCTGTCCGACCTTCAACTTGAAGGCGACGGCATCGAACGCGCCGACCATCTGGCCCTTGCTGAAGCGCCCGAGCGACCCGCCGCGGGCGCCGGCGTTGGGCTCGTCGGAATACTCGACGGCAAGGCGCCCGAGATCGTCGCCTGCCTTCGCGCGCTTCAAGACTTCCTGCGCGAGGACGAGCGCCTGCTCGCGCGTGCGGAGCACGGACTTTCCGGCGCGGTCGGAGCCCATCCACTGGATGAGGACGTGACGCGCGCTGATCTTGGTCGGCTCGACGGTCGCGGCGGCCTTGGTCGCATCACCGGGCTCGCCCTGAACCGGGAACGCGGGCGGCGGCTCCTCGGACGTCACAGTCGGCGCCTTCTTCCCGCCGCCGAGCTTCACGGGGGTGCCTGCGCTTGCCGGCCCGCTCGTCGCCCGCGCCGCGGTCGGATCGTTGTTGCGCGGCTCGGCCGCCTGCGTCGCGAAATTCGCGTCGGTCGAGCTGTTCGACGTCGCCACGCTCGTCGTCGACGCTGCACAACCCACGAGCGCGGAAAGCGCCACGATCGCGAGCCGGAGGATCATTTCTTCTTCACCTCGAGGAGCTCGACCTCGAAGATCAGCGTGGCGTTCGCGGGGATGACCGGCGGGAAGCCGCGCGCGCCGTAGCCGAGGCTCGGCGGAACGGTGAGCTTGCGCTTGCCGCCGATCTTCATGCCTGCGACGCCCTGATCCCAGCCCTTGATGACGCGACCCGCGCCGAGCTCGAACTCGAACGGCTGGTTGTGCTTCTTCGAGCTGTCGAACTCCTTGCCGTCGGGAAGAGTTCCCACGTAGTGCACCTTGACGGAGTCCCCCGTCTTGGCCTCCATGCCCTTGCCGACGACGAGATCCTTGATCTCGAGCTTTTCATTGCTGGGCGGCGGCGCCTGCTCGGCGGGCTTCTGCGTCTCGGCGGGCTTGGCCGTGGCCGTCGCCGCCGGCTGGGCGCTCGCGGAGGCCGCCGGCTGCGCCATCTCGGCCTGGATGGCCTCTTCCTTGGGCGGCTCCGTCAGCTTGGCGCACCCGAGCGCGAGCACGGGGGCGAAGGACACGACCGCGAAAACACCGACACGCTTCAGCCAAGCCATCGGGGGCGGACCCTACCTTCTCACGTGGTCGTGTGCAACGCGGACGACACAGCCTCCCGAAGATCGGTTAGGGAAACCAAAGCGTTGGATGCGATGATGCCGCCGTGGCGCGTGTGCTGCACATCGAGGACGACCCGCGCAATCGGCTGCTCGTCCGCAAGCTCCTCTCGGCCGACGGCCACGAGGTGATTGACGCGGCCGACGGTCTCGAGGGGGTTCGCCTGGCGATCGCCCAGCGGCCCGACATCGTCCTGGTCGACCTCAACATCCCGGGCCTCGACGGCTTCGAGGTCACCCTCCGTCTCCGCACCGAGGCGTCGCTCAACGGCGTGCCGATCATCGCGATCACGGCCGAGGGCGATCGGGACACGAGCTTCGCCGTCGGGTGCGACGGCTTCATGCAGAAGCCGATCGATGCCCGCAAGTTCGCGAAGCAGGTCGCCGGGTACATCGGCGGGCAGCGCGAGCGCATGCTGTCCACGCCCGACATGCAGGGCGAGCGGCTCCGCCAGCAGAGCGGCCGGATCGTCGCGCACCTCGAGGAGAAGGTCGCCGAGCTGTCGTCGGCGAACGAGCGCCTCCGCGACATGGAGCGCCTCCGCACCGAGTTCTACCGCAACATCTCGCACGAGCTCGCGACGCCGCTCACGCCGATCGTCGGTTACCTGCGCATGCTCATGGACGAGGAGCTCGGCGAGACGAGCAAGCCGCAGCGCAAGGCGCTTCGTGCGATGGACGACTGCGTGAGGCGCCTGCGCGCGCAGCTCGACAACCTCATCGACGTGACCGGTCTCGAGACCGGCAAGATGCGCTTCTTCCACAAGGACTACGATTTTCTCGACACCGTCCGCCGCGCGATCGCGTGGCACGCCGACGCCTTCGCCGAGCGCAAGCTCACGATGCTCGAGGAGTTCCCGCGAGGTCCGCTGCCGGGTTACGGCGACAGCGACCGCCTCGGGCGCGCCATCTCCCAGCTGCTCGACAACGCCGCGAAGTTCACGCCGGAGGGCGGCATCGTCGGCGTCCTCGTGCGTCCCCACGAGGGCACCTATGAGCTCGTCATTGCCGACACGGGCCCCGGCATACCGAAGGAGCGCATCGACCGCGTCTTCGATCCGTTCTTCCAGGTCGACGGCTCCGCGACGCGCGCGCACGGCGGTACCGGCGTCGGGCTCGCGATTGCGAGACGCGTTGCCCGCGGGCTCGGCGGAGACGTGAAGCTCATCCCTGCGGGCGCGACCATCGAGGGCATGTTCCTCGGAGGGGCTGCGTTCGGGCTGTCGGTCGCGAAGCGCGCGCCCACGGTGGTCGTCGACAGCGTCTGAGAGGGTCGGATGGACGCTCGCACCGATCGCCGCCGCGTCTACCTCGACTGGAACTCCACCACGCCGCCGCTCGCGGATGTGCTCGACACGATGCGCGACGTCGGCGCGCGCACGTGGGGCAATCCGTCGAGCATCCACGGGGACGGGCGCGCCGCGCGGGCCGTCGTCGAGGACGCTCGCGCGGCGGTCGCGGGGCTCTTTCTGGCGGACCCGCGTGACGTCGTGCTCACCGGTGGCGGCACCGAGGCCAACAACATCGCCGTGCGGTCCGCGGCCTCTGGCGACGGGCAGCCCTGGATCCTGACGAGCCGCCTCGAGCATCCTTCGGTCGCGCGCGTCGCCGAGGCCCTCGAGCAGGAGGGCCGCGCGCGCGTTCGATGGCTCGGTGTCCTCCCGAGCGGCGTCCTCGATCTCGCCGACCTCGAACGCACCCTCGAGGATACACTCGCGCGCCGCGAGCCCATCGCGCTCGTCACCGTGCAGGCCGTGAACCACGAGACGGGGATCCTGCAGCCGGTCAAGGAGGCCGTCGCCATCGCGCACGCCGCGGGCGTGCGCGTTCACGTCGACGCCGTGCAGGCGTGGGGCAAGGTCGACACATCCGCGATCGCGGAGGCCGACTCCGCGAGCCTCGCCGCGCACAAGATCCGCGGCCCGAAGGGGGTCGGCGCCCTCGTCGCTCGCGCGGGGCTCCGCCTCGCCCCTGTGCTCCTCGGCGGCGCGCAGGAGAGGGGCCTTCGGCCGGGCACGATCGACCCCGTCCTTGCCGCCGGCCTCGGCGTCGCTGCCAAGCACGCGAGCGGCGGAAGCGTGCGCTATGCACGCATTGCCGCGCGCCGCGATTCCCTCGAGCAAGCGCTCCTCGCGATGCTCCCGGGCGAGCTCGCCGCGCGCGTCGCCGGAGACCCAGCTCGCCGCGCGCCGCACGTCTCGATGCTCGTGTGGCCCGGGTGGTCGGGGGCGGAGCTCGTCGCAGCGCTCGACCTCGAGGGCGTGAGCGTCTCGAGCGGCGCGGCGTGCAGTGCCGGCACCGTGGAGCCTTCCCCTGTCCTCGGG
>JANXVA010000597.1 GCA_025351875.1 Myxococcales bacterium
TCGCAGACGGGCCAGGGCCCAGCGGCGAGCACGGGAGCTTCGCAACCGGCGTACGGCAGCGCCGCCGTCCACGGTGCTCCGCCGGCCACGGGCTCCTCGCCGCAGATGCAGAGCGGCAGCTATGGGCAGCCGCCGCCACAGAGCCAGAACCAGCTCTACGGAGAGGCGCAGGCGCAACAGCAGCACGGATACGGACAGCAACAGTACCCGCAGTCGGCGCCCATCGAAGAAGAGCCCGAGGAGGCCGACGTCGACCAGGCCGACGAGCTTTCGTACGAAGAGGTCGACGCCGAGGACGTGGTCGAGGCCCAGCAGGAGGCGGCGGAGTACGCCGCGGCGGACGCCGAGGTCGAGGAATACGAGCAAGAAGGCGCGTACACCGACCCGAACGCCAACGCCTACGCGGCGGGTGAGCCGGGAGAGCACGAAGGCTACGGCGAGGCGGGAGTCGTCGAGCAGGGCTCCTCGACCGACGCGGGCGAGCTCGTTGCGAAGTCGCTGGCGGACGCGAACGCATTCCGACGCGTTCGCCTCTACAACAAGGCGCTCGACACGCTACGCGTCGGACTCGACATCGATCCTCGCTCGATGGATCTGCACGAGGTCTATCGCGACATCCTCATCGAGTCCGGTCAGACCGAAGAAGCGGTGCAGGAGATGCTCGTCATCGCTGCACTCTACATCGATTCGCTGGACGGCGACTCGGCGGCGCGCGCGCTCCAGGATGTGCTCGCCTTCGATCCGCAGAACGCTCGCGCGATCGAGATGCTCCAGGAGCTCGGCTACGAGATCGTCGACGAGGGCGAAGAAGCCGGCGCAGCTGCAGGGGAAGGCGAGCCCGCCTACGAGGCCGAGGCCGCCGAAGAGGCGGAGCCCAACGAGCCGCTCCCGTCGTACGACCTCGAGGAGATGGGCGCGTCCGACGTGTCGCCCCAGTACGCCGACGATCGCCAGGTCTTCGTAGGTGGCAGGGCCGCGTCGCAGGCGCCAGCTCAGGATTTCGGCGGGGACCTTCCGAGCTTCCCGCTGGACGAGCCCGACGCCCAGGCTGCCGTCGAGATGGGTTACGCCGAGGCGGACGCCGTCGAAGAGATCGACGACGCCATGCTCGTCCAGGGCACGAGCACCGAGCGCCCTGGCGCAGACTTCGACAACGACCGCACCGGATACTTCGCGCCGATCGCCGGCGCTCCCCTTCCCCGTATACCTTCGGGCGCGCCGCGCGCGCCGTCGGTCGTCCCGCATGCGCCGACCCCCAGCATCGCCGCCGCATCCAGCCGCGAGCTCGAAGACGCGCTCGACGAGGCCGAGTTCTTCTGTTCGCGCGGCCTCCTCGACGACGCGCGGGCGATCCTCGCCGAGCAGCTCACGAAGCATCCGAACAACCCGCTGCTCCGCGAGCGCATCGCCGAGCTCGAGGCCCAGGACGAGCAGCGTGGCGGCAGCGGCGCGCGCGAGCGCCCGCAGGAGCCCGACCGCTCCTACGACATCGCGGCGTCGCTCGATGCGCTCGAGAGCCTCGACTTCAACGGGATCCAGCCCGCCGAGGGTCACGCAGCGCCCGATCAGCAGGTCGACGTCGAAGAGGTCTTCGCGAAGTTCAAGGAGGGCGTCGCCAAGCAGGTGAGCGCCGACGACTCCGACACGCACTACAACCTGGGCATCGCCTACAAGGAGATGATGCTCATCGACGACGCGATCCGCGAGTTCGAGGTCGCCGCGCAGGATCCGAAGCGCGAGTGCGTGTGTCGATCGATGATCGGCATGATCGAGATCGAGCGCGGTCGCCTCAACGAGGCGATCGACGCATTCCTCATGGGCCTCAACTCGCCCAACAAGAATGCGGAGCAAGAGACGGTGCTCTGCTACGAGATCGGCGCCGCCTACGAGGCCAAGAAGCTGACGAAGGACGCCCTCTCCTACTACCAGAAGGCGATGCGCCGCGACCCGAACTACCGCGATGTGCAGGAGCGCGTGCGTCGCCTGGCGAAGAACGAGCCGAAGGCCCAGCAGCGTCAAGCGGCGGTCGGCGCGGACGACGAGTTCGACCGCGCGTTCGACGACCTCGTCTCCAAGGCCTGACCCGAAGGCACGCCTGCGGTGGTTCTTGCCGCGCCGGACGACCTGCGTAAAGGTCGCCGGATGGACGGCGGTTCCACCTCGAGGCGCTCTGCACCTGGCGCGCGAGCCCGGCGTGGGCCCCGCGAGCCCGGCGTCGCGCCGACGCGCGCAGCGCTGCACGAGGCTGCGCTCGCCTACCTCGCGCGCGGGGCGGCGACGGGCGACTCCGTGAAGAAGACGCTCGCGACGCATCGATAACTGGGTACGACGCTCGGTGCGTGCGGGCCGCGACGCCGAGGGTGTGGCCAGCGACGCCGCGACCGCCCGTGAGCTCGTCCCCGAGATCGTCGCTCGCTTACGTGAGGTAGGCCTCGTCAACGACAGCTCGTTCGCCGAGAACCGAGCGAAGCGCTTGTCGTCGGCGGGCCGCTCGCGCCGCGCGATCACCGCGCACCTCGCGCACAAGGGCGTCGATGCCGCGACAGTGCGGGAGGCGGTCCCTCACGATGCTGGCGCCGAGCTCGGCGCCGCGCTCACCTTCGCCCGGAAGCGGAGGATCGGCCCGTTCGCCTCCGAGGAGGACGAGCCTGAAGGTCGCGATGCCAGGCGCGAGGCGGAGCGGAAGGCGCTCGGCGCGATGGCGCGCGCGGGCTTCGACTGGAACGTTTGCGATCGCGTCATGCGCATGAATCGCGAGGAGGCGGACGAGCGCCTCCGCGAGCGCCGCGAATTCTGAGCTGCGCCGTTCATTGTAGACGAGAGCGCGCGGGAGCTCGACCTCGAGCCCCCGCGCCTCCCATTTCGCTCAGAACGGGATGTCCGTCGCCGCGGGAGCCGCGGGCGATCGCCCGAAGCTTCCGTTCGACATCGAGAGATGAGGAGCGAAGGGTGCATCCGCGCCTGGATTGGTCTCCCCCACGCTCACCTCCGCCCCGCGAGGGGTCCCTGTGACGAGCACCTGATCGGCAATGACGTCGGTGCTGTAGTGCTTCTGCCCGTCCTTGTCGAAGGTCGAGGTCTGGTTGCGTCCCTCGACGAAGACTCTCATCCCCTTACGGACGAACTTGGCGAGCCCTTCGGCGCGACGTCCGAAGACGGTCACCCGATGCCACTCCACACGCTCGTGTTTCACCTTCTCCTTGTCGATCCAACTCTCGTTGGTGGCGACACGCAGCTTGAGCACCGCTTGGCCGCCTGGGTTCATGCGGAGCTCCGGGTCCGCGCCGAGGTTTCCGAGAACGAAGACTTTGTTGACACCATCCATGACCGCTCGCTTCAGCACGCTGCGGGCCACGTTCGAGATCGTGCGATGTCGCGCACTTGGGCATGACGTATCGCTGTCCGGGACAGTTGCAGGGTGTCCCCGGCCACCGCCGCGCTCCCGCTCTGAAAGGTCCGCTCGATGGGTGACAGAACGTTCTACCCCGTGGGGTTACAGGTTCTCGTCAGTGCGAAGCAACGTAACCGTCCGTGAGCCACCGCGGGTGGACCTCCGCCACACGTGGCGGGTCGACGAGCCCCGCGACGCCGGGCGTGTCGTATCGCTCGACTTGTAGCCGGTCTGTCGGCTCACCCCGAACTCACGGCAAATCGCTGCAAAGGCCTCGTCGGTGTCGCGACAGGCCACCCGAAAACGCATGCGCCAGTCCATTGAACAGGTCTCCCGCCACGGCACCGGTCACCTCTCGGCGCCAGCTCGTGCGACCTGTCACCCCGGGGTGTCACCCATCGGGGTGGAATGAACTGTTACCCATCGAGATGGACCGAACCTCTTGAATGAACCTTCACCTGCGCTTGGGATCGAAGCGCTTCGGCATTCCCTCGAACTCGGCGAGGAAGCTCGCGTCGAGCGTCGGTGCCTGGCGCGCCCATGCGCTGGGGCGGAACGGCATGGCCGACTCGAACATGATCCACAGCGACGCATCCGGAATGCGGCGCGGGCCCTCGTGCTTCTCTGGCGTCTGGGTCAGCTCGTTCTCGTAGCTGGCGGTCGAGATCCCGTGCGCCGTCAGAAGCGGTGAGAGGAAGGTGCAGCCCGGCGCGTAGCCCCCCCCCGGTGAGGCGACCGAGACGACGCCGTTGATCTCCGACGCCGCGTTCCGATGCATGAACGGCGGGCGGAAGCTGTGGTCGAGCGCGTCCCAACGCCCGCGAAAGCAGACGAAGTCGACGACCGAGCGGCCGTGATCGTCGAGCGGGGCCGTGAGCACCGTGTGGATGGACGGGTCTGGATGATCGAACGTCACCGAGCCCATCGCGTTGAAGTTCATGAGGTCGTAGCTGCAAGGCGCATGCACGCCGTGCCACGCAACGACATCGAACGGTGAGTGCTCCTGCGTGGCCGTGAAGAGGCGGCCGCCGAGCTTGTGGACGATCTCGAAGCCGCCCGGGCAGAGCCGATCCTCCCAGGAGGCGACGGGCGCGAGGAAGTGCCGCGCGTCGGCGAGGCCGTTCGAGCCGACCGGACCACGTTCGGGAAGCCGGAGCCGCGGACCGAAGACCTCGAGCATCCACCCGCGCGCGGACTTGTCGGGTAGGCCGATCGCGAACTTGATCGCCCGCGGGATGACGAGGATCGATCCGGGAGCGACGCGCAAGAAGCCGAGCTCCGTGCGCACGTCGATGCTACCGGTCTGAGGAACGACGAGGATGTCTCCGTCGGCGCTCGAGAACGCGCGGTCGATCATGTCGGCGTTCGCCGCGTAGAGGTGGATGAGGTAGCCGGGCCCCGTCGCGTCACCGTCACCACCGAGGGTGACGAGACCGTCGAGGAAATCGACGCGGCTCGTCGCGCCCGGGATCGGCAGCGGCGTCCAGCGGGTGCGGTTGGGCTCGACGTTCGTGAGCTGGCTCGTGAACCGCGACGACGGGAGCTCGCGATAGGGAGTGTGCGAGAAGCTCGCGCGCACCCGGTACATCCACACGCGCGAGTTCTGCGCGTTCTTCACCGTGAACGGCGTTCCGTTGAGTAGCTCGGGATAGAGGCCGTATGGCGCGGGCCACGGGGCGTTCTGCTGGTGAGGGAGCGCGCCCTCGAGGGCCTCGGACTGATGCGTCGACCCGAAGCCGGGCTGGTACGCGAGCGCCTCGGGCGCGCGAAGCTTCGTTTCTTCCGTCATTTTCTTCACCGAGGTGGGTACCGCCGAGGCGTGAGCGAGAAGCGCCAGCAGGCTACGAGCATCGAGGACGCGAATCGAGGGCGGAGCTTCTGCGAGCACGGACTCGACGACGAGCGCCGTGTCCGCCGCGCTCCCCGAGAAACCTGCCTCGCCGAGACTCCGCGGCACGCCGGTGTCGACCGCGAGGCGCTCCATCGCCGCGACCGGATCGAGCGTCCCGAGCGCGCGTCCGATCGCAGCCATCGCGTCGCGGGCGTCGCTCGCCTCGGACATCCATCGAACGACGTGCGGCAGCAGCGCGGCGTGCGTCTTCGCGTGCGAAAGGTCGAACGCGCCACCGAGGACGTGACAGAGCCTGTGGTGGAGGCCCGCGCCGACGTCACCGAACGCCGTCCCGGCAAGGTAGGCCCCTTCGAGCGCGTCCGCGCGTGCCGCACCGTCGTCCAGGCTCCCGACGAGACGACGCGCGCTCGTCGCGAGCAGGCGAAGCCCTTCCTCGGCGGTGAGGAGCGTGGCCCGGTCGACGCCGGGCAGCCAGAGCGCCTCGACGGCGTGCGCCATCGCGTTCCAGAGGCTCGCCATCGTGACCGCTCGAGGGAGCTTCATGGTGAGCGCGGGATCGTAGAGGACGAGCGCGGAGCGTACGCGCTCGTCACGGCCGGTGCGCTTCTCCTGCTTGCTGCTCGAGCCGCCGCCGCGCTTCGCGGTCTCGGTGAGCCCGTACATCGGCGTCATCTCCGAGCCCGAGTACGTCGTCGGCACGGCGATGATGCGCACCGGGACGGAGAGCGCGAGCCCCTTGCCGAGCCCGATCGCCGAGCCGCCGCCGAACACGACGACAGCGTCCGCCTGAGCACCCTCCACCGCCGCACGCGCTTGCGCGACCACGGAGGTGGGAACATGCTCGCGCGCGATGGCAACGACGCCGGCATTCTTCTCCCCGAGCTGCACGGCGAGACTCTCACCGTCGACACGGCGGCCAGGGGTCGTGATGACGACGGCCTTCTTCACGGCAGGAACGAGCGCGCCGACCTCCGCGGCGAGGCGAGAAACGCTGCCGTCGCCGAAGACGATCCGCGTGGTGCCGCGCCGTGTCGAGAAACTTCGCCCCATGCTGTGCCTCTGCCCCTTGTTTGCCGCGGGTTACTGAGTTTACCCTCCCCGCTCCCAGATCGCTGACACCAAGAAAGGGCTCGTCATGAAGCTGTACTTCCACCCCGTCTCGACCGCCTCACGCCCCGTTGCGCTGTTCTGCGCCGAGGCGAAGATCGCCTACGAGCCCGTCGTCATCGACCTCATGACCGGCGAGCATACGAAGGAAGCCTTCGCAAAGCTGAACCCGAGCAAGATGGTCCCCGTCCTCGAGGACGGCGATTTCGTCCTCACCGAGTCCTCGGCCATCCTCAAGTACCTCGCCGAGAAGATCGACTCGCCCGCGTACCCGAAGGACCTCAAGAAGCGCGCGCGGATCAACGAGCGAATGGACTGGATGAACGCGAACTTCTACCGCGAGTTCGCCTACCACCTCGTCTACCCGCAGGTCTTCCCGACGCACAACCGGACGCCCGACGCCGCGCAGACGGCGACGCTCAGCTGGGGCAAGGAGAAGGCGGAGCACTGGCTCGCCATTCTCGACACGAACATCATCGGCTCGCACAAGTACCTGTGCGGCGACGAGATCTCGATCGCCGACTACTTCGCGGCCGAGATCTTCTCGTGCGGCGACCTCATCGGCGTGAACTTCGCCAAGTGGCCGAACGTCGACCGGTGGATGAAGTCGATGCGCGCGCTCCCGAGCTGGAACCAGGTCAACGAGGTCCTCACCGGCTTCGCGGGCTCGCTCAAGGGCAAGCAGTTCGTCACGCTCGGCGCCTGAGCCACGAAGCCCGACCTCGATTCGTCTCCGAACCGGGGTCGGGCATTCACAGGTAGCCGGCGGCCTGCATCGAGTAGAGGTGCGCGTACGTCTTGTCCGCGGCGAGGAGCTCATCGTGCGTCCCGTCCTCCTCGATGCCGTTGTTCTCGAGGACGAGGATGCGATCCGCCATGCGCACCGTCGGGAATCGATGGGAGATGATGAGCGTCGTCTTCCCCTTCGAGAGCTCCTTGAAGCGCTCGAAGACCGCCTGCTCGGCCTCCGCATCGAGCGCCGCGGTGGGCTCGTCGAGCACGAGGATGTCTGCCTGCTCGCGCATGAAGCCACGCGCGAGCGCCACCTTCTGCCACTGGCCTCCCGAGAGCTCGACGCCGTCCTGGAACCACTTTCCGAGCGGGGTCTCGATGCCGGTGGTGAGGTTGGCGACGAGCGTGTGCGCGCCGCCCTGCTCCACGGCGCGCTCGATCCGTGGAACCTCCTCGAGGTGCTCGACGCTGCCGACACCCACGTTCTCGCGGAGCTTCAGCTGGTACTGGTTGAAGTCCTGGAACACGACTCCGAACCGCGCGAGCAGCTCGGTACGATCCCAGGCGCGGAGATCCTTGCCGTCGAGGAGGACGCGTCCTTCGGTGGGCTCATAGAGGCGCGTGACGAGCTTCACGAGCGTCGTCTTGCCAGCGCCGTTCTGTCCGACCAGCGCAACGCTCTGCCCGCGAGGGATGAAGAGATCGACGTTGCGAAGGACCCACTTGTCGTCCTTCTTCTGGCCGGGATAGCGGAAGCTCACGTTCTCGAGGCGGATGCCCTGCTCGCTCGTGCCGTCGCCGAGCAGCTTCGGCGACAGCGCCGCGATCGGCTTCGCCTTGGCCTCGTCCTCCGCGGCGACGGTGCCGTCGAGGTACGCGAAGAGGTTCGACATGTAGAGGTTGTGCTCGTAGATGCTCCCGATGCCGCTCAGGATCGACTGGAACGCCGACTGACCGCTCCTGAACGCGAGCACGTACATCGTCATGTTACCGAGCGTGAGCCTCGACGCGGCCGCTAGCAGCGCCATCGCGCCGTACGAGACGTAGAACGCGCCGGTCGCGAGGAGCGAGAGCAGCGTCGTGACGATCGAGCGCCTCGTCGCGAGCTTGGAATCCTCGGCGTGGAAGCGCTCCGCGAGCTCCTTGTATCTTCCAAGGAACATCGGACCGAGCCCGAAGAGCTTCACCTCCTTCGCGTGCTCGTCGTTGGCGAGGACGTATTCGAGGTAGATGAGGCGCCGCGAGTCGGGCGAGCGCCAGTTGCGGAGGCGGAACGTCGCCTTCGAGAAGCGCATCTCCGCGATCGTCGCAGGCACAGTCGCGAGCATCAGCGCGAGGACGACCCAGCCGCTGAACTGGAGCAGCAGCGCCGCATAGCCTGCGAGCGTGAGGATGTTCTGGACGAGCGCGAACGACTCGGTGACGAGCGACATCGGCCGCGACGAGGCCTCGCGGCGCGCGCGGCTCAGCTTGTCGTAGAACTCGGGGTCCTCGAAGTGGCGGAGCTCGAGCGCCGTCGCGCGCTCGAGGATCGCGACGTTCACGTCCGTCCCGAGGCGCGAGCCTAGGACGCTTCGGATGAGGCCGAGACCGCGGGTGAGGGTCGCCTGCAAGACGACGAGACCGAGCTCCACGCCGACCCACTTCACGGTGTCGTCGTGAGAACGCGCGACGACGGCGTCGACGATCCGCTTGCCCGCCCACGCGATCGAGGGCGGGACGGCCGCCACGAGCAACGTCGCGACGGCAAGCGCGACCGTGAGGCGCTTGGACGAACGCCAGACGAGACCGAAGGCGCGCCTGGTGTACGCCATGCTGTCCCGCATCGCCTTCTTCAGCGACTGCGCGGTCAGTTTCTGTGGCGGTTCGTTACCGCGAGGACCTCGAGGCGGGCTCAATCAGGATGATCTAGCCGATCTTCGCCCTCGCTGCTGCCACGCGCGGAACGGAGGTGCGTCCTCGGCGCGGAGCGCCGGTGCGCGGCCAAGGCGAATCACACCGGGCAGGTCGCATCACGGGGCGGCTCGCGGAGCGAGGGGCGAAGCCGGCGGAGCCCGGCGTGAGCCATCAGCCCTCTCCGCAGCGCATCATTCCTTCGCGGCCGAAGACGTCGAACTTCATCACCGAACGCCCGAGGAGCATGCGCGCACACTCCTGCACGCCTTCGGTGATCGCCGGGTGCGGGTGCACGCAGCGGTCGATGTCCTCGAGGGTCGCTTCCTGATCGATGAGGAACGCGATGCCCTGGATCGTGCTCGAAGCCTCGGGGCCGACGACCCGGAGGCCCAGGATGCGATGCGTGTCCGGCGACGCGAGCAGCTTGATGAATCCGCCCGTCTCCCGCATCGCGATGTTCCGGCCGATGAGGCGATTGGCGACGACGCCGACGCGGTACGGGATCTTCTTCTCCTTGGCCTTGAGCTCGTTCAGCCCGACGCTGGCGACCTCCGGCTTGAGGAACATGATCGCCGAGAGCGCCTCGTAGCGGATCGGCCGCGGCTCCAGCCCGAACATCGCCTCGACGGCGTAGCGGCCCTCGAGCTCGGCGACGTTCACGAGCGCGATGTCCATCGTCGCGTCGCCGGCCGCGTAGATGTGCGGCGTCGTCGAGCGCGTGTCCTCGACGACGACTCCGCCGCCCTTGTCGAGCTTCACCCCCGCCGCCTCGAGCCCCAGATCCTTCGTCGCGGGAGCTCGACCCACGGACACGAGCGCGCGTTCGACGCGAATCGTCTCCGTCTTGCCCTCGGCGTTGGTGATGACGTACTCGACCTTCCCGTCGACCACCTTCAGACTCTCGAGCTTGGAGGCGCGATGAATCACGACGCCCATCGACTCGAGGCTCGAGGCGACCTCCTCGGCGACGTCCTCGTCCTCGAACGGGAGGATCCGCGGCTGGCGATCGATGATGTGGATGCGCGTCTTGCCGAAGTTGGCGAACATCGTCGCGTACTCGCAGCCGACGACGCCCGCGCCGACGATGACCATGCTCTCCGGGAAGGCCGGGAACGCCTCGATCTGATCGCTCGTCACGATGAGCTCGCCGTCGACGGGAATGCCTTCCGGAACGCGGGGAAGCGAGCCGGTCGCGAGCAAGTAGTTCGTCGCTTCGATGGTCTCGATGCCGCCGTCGAGGCGCGTCACCTCGAGGGCGTGCGGAGAGAGAAACTTGCCGCTGCCGCGGACGAGCGTGACGATGCCACCGTTCGCGCTGGGCGCGGAGAGCGAGGCGAGCTGGCGGTCGAGCAGCGAGCGTCGCTCGGCGACCGCGGTGCGGACCGACTCGATCACGTTCGGATACGACACATCGATGCCGCCGGGGGCGTGGTAGCCGCGATCGGTACGCGCAGCGACGGCGTAGTCGTTCGAGAGGTGCCACATCGTCTTCGACGAGAGCGCGCCGGCGTGGATTCCGGCTCCGCCCACCTGCCCGCGCTCGACGACGACGACGCGCTTGCCGAGGTCGTGGGCGCGCATCGCCGCCGCGTAGCCGCCCGGACCTGCTCCGACGACGCACAAGTCCCATACCCCGCTTGTCATGCGGCCAGGATACGGCGACCTCCCCTGCTAGGATAGGGCCGCTTGGAAGCGCAACACGACCGCTCGTTCACCGGTGAACCATCGTGGAAGGTCACGCGAACGCTGGCCGACGGAACGACGGTCACGATCCGCCCGATCGCGCCCGAGGACCGAGAGGAGCTGCGTCGTGAGTTCCGCCTGATCTCCCCGCGAACGCGCTACCTGCGCTTTCTCGGCGTCGTCGGCGAGCTCTCCGAGGACATGCTCACGTACCTCACGTGCGTCGATCAGCACACGCACATTGCGTTCGTGGCGATGATGACTTCCCCGGACCTCAAGACCGAGCGCGGCGTCGGCGTCG
>JANXVA010000603.1 GCA_025351875.1 Myxococcales bacterium
TCTTCGCGAGCGCCTTGTCCTTGCAGAGCATGAGCGCCTCGGGCCCCGCCCCCGTGTACCGCACCTTGAGCAGATCGAGCATCGCGGGGATGTTCGGCTCGTTGGCGCGATCGAGGAGGAACGTCTCGCACTGGTTGAACACGACGTCCGGGCCAAAGCTCGCGATACGGTCGAGCATGCCGCGAACGTCGTCGTAGACCGCGAGGCGGTCCACCTCGTGTCCGAGCGAACGGAGGCACGAGATGATGTCCGCTTCGGTGGGCTTCTGCTCCTCGCGCCGGAGCGCACGGATGGTCAGCCCCTCGTCGGGGTCGATGGCGCGATCGATGTCGTAGAGAACCAGGACCTTCACGTCAGACCTTCTTCTTGAATCGGCCGGTGTAGAGGTAATTGCTGACGAGCGCGGAGAGGTACGACCCGATGTCGATGAGCAGCGCGGACTCGTCGCGCGGCGTGCCCAGTCCGAGGTCGTCTGCGCGCTTGATGAGGCGGGTGATGAGCGCATCGACGGTGTACTTCGGCTCGCCCGTCCAGTTGACGATCGCCGTCGTCACGGCACGGCGATAGCGCTTCATGAAGCGCGCCGCGGTCTCGTCGCCTGGCGTGAGCTCGCCGAAGATCTTCCTCAGGTCGGCGTCGTAAAAGTCCGGGTAGTTCGTCGACCAGAGCTTTCGCTTCCACGCGTAGTGCTGACCGAGCGTCTTCTTCGACTTCGCGGCCTCACCGAGGAGCCCACCCCGCGTCACCTTCGGAGGCTTGTCGGCGATGCCGCGCATCGTGCGATCGATGTACTCGAGCTTTTCGAGCGCCTTCCAGCCCGCGTAGTTCTTGCGCCACTCCTCGGGCGGGCGCGCGAGCCACACCGCGAACGTCTCGGCGAAGTCCTCGTCGGGATGGGACTGCGCGTACCAGTTCGGCAGGTGGAGGACGTACGCCCTGCTGTACGGGCGGTGATGGTAAATCGTCGGGTCGTACGCGGCCCGCGGATCGCCGAAGACGTCTCGCCATCCCTTGCGCGGAGAGAGCTTGAACGCGTGATCCACGGCGTGTCCACACTCGTGGAACATGAGCTTGTCGCACGTGTCGGGGGTGCCGCCCTCGATCTCGAGCATCTGCCGCATCTCGAGCTGCCGGAGGCGGGGATGGGCGAGATAGAACGGGATGCAGATGGCCGGCACGCCGTCGGGCGACTGCCACTCCGCGCCGAGGTAGCAGATCGGCTTCACCAGGATCTTGCGCTCATCGAGCGCGGCCTGCAGGTGCTGGACGCGCGGCTCGACCTCGCTTCCGGCGATCTTCAGATCGAGATCGCAGATGCGGACCTTCAGCAGGTCCTCGTCCGAAAGCGATTCCCAGCCCTCCGCCACGCGTCGATCCTAGCCGACACGCGCCACGCAGCGTTCGCCAATTGCGAGGTACGCTGATCCGAGATGGGCGGCGACGAGGACCTCTTCCACGAGCGGGTCACGGTGCTCGGTCTCGAGCGGACGCTCGCGCCGGGCGAGACCATTCGTCGCATCTCGTTCGGCGATACGGTCGCCGCGCCGGCGAGCGAGCACGGGCTCCCGAAGATCTCGCTCGACCTCGCCACCGAGCTCTCCGCGCGCGACGCGATCACGGGACCCGATCTCGCGATCGTCAGGACGATCGGGGAAGGCGGGATGGGCCGTGTCCACCTCGCACGCCAGCGTTCGCTCGATCGTGACGTGGCGGTCAAGACCTTGAAGGAGGACGCTTCGGCCGCGGCGACCGCGGGGCTCTTCCGTGAGGCGCGGCTCACCGGCTCGCTCGAGCATCCGGGGGTGATCCCCGTGCACGCGCTCGGCGTCGATGCGCGCGGTGGTCCATTGCTCGTGATGAAGCGCGTCGAGGGTGTCGACTGGGGGACGCTCCTCGCCAACGCGGAGCACCCGCTCTGGGCCATCCTCACCGCGAAGGCGGATCGGCTCGCCGCGAACCTCGCGATCCTCACCCACGTGTGCCGCACCATCGAGTTCGCGCACAGTCGTGGGATCCTCCATCGCGACGTCAAGCCCGAGAACGTGATGGTCGGGAGCTACGGCGAGGTCTACCTCGTCGACTGGGGAATCGCGACGCCGCTCGTGGGGCCGTCGACCGGCGACCAGGGCATCGCCGGTACGCCTGCGTACATGGCCCCGGAGATGTTCTTCGGGATGACGCTCGACGCGCGAACCGACGTGTACCTGCTCGGCGCCACGCTGCACGAGGTCCTCACGGGGCGCTCGCGTCACGAGGGCAAGGACATCATGGAGGTCCTCCGTTCGGTGGCCGCGTCCCCGCCCGTCGCCTACGATGAGACCGTCCCCGAGCTACTCGGTGCATTGTGCAACGCGGCTACGGCGCGGGACCGCGCCGCACGCCCGAGGGATGCCGCCGCGTTCCGCGATCAGATCGCCGAGTTCTTGCAGCGGCGCAGCGCGCTCGCGCTGAGCGACGCCGCGTTCGAGCGCCTCCTGCTCTTCAACGAGCTGCTCGACGGCGCGGCGCCCAACGAGGCGCCGAGCGATCTCTCGAGGGCGTACCGGCTCGCGACGGAGGCTCGCTTTGGCTTCGTGCAGAGCCTCCGCGAGCACCCGAGCGACGTCGCGGCGAGCGCAGGATTGCGCGCGTCGATCCTCGCGCTCGTCGAGCTCGAGATCCGCCAGAAGCACGCCGACACCGCCGAGGCTCTGCTTCGCGAGGTCGACTCGTCGGATCCGTCCTTGTCGCTACGCCTCGCGGCAGTGCGCGCGGAAGACGAGACGCGCAAGCGCGAGGTCGCGCGCCTCGAGGCGATCGATCACGATCTCGACCCGACCGTCGAGGCCGCGCCGCGCGCGCTCCTCGTCGCCATGCTGGTCGCGCTCGTGGGGACGATCACCGTGGTTGCCATCACCTTCGGTGCACTCACGCGGCTGAAGGTCGTGATCTTCGGGGGCGTCTTCCTCGCGGTGGTCCTCGTCGGGATCGTCGCGTTCCGCAAGCGGCTCGCCTCGAACGCCTTCAACCGGAGGCTCTCGAACCTGATCGTCCTCGTCACGCTGTTCATCGAGGCCGAGCGCGTCATCGGTTACTTCAGCGAGATCCCGGTCGCTCAGATGTTCACCACGGATCTCTGGATGAGCGCGGCGGGAGTCGGCGCCGCGGCGATCACGCTCCGGTCGAGGCTGTGGCTCGGTGCTGTTTCGTCGGTGGTCGGCGCGCTCCTCACGACGCGCTTCCCGGAGAGCGCGGCGAGCATCTTCTCCGCCGCCATGGCCACGACCTTCGTGCTGGTGGGCGTCGGGCTGAGGTCCACGCCGCCGAACGAGCCACGCTGACCGGCCGCGCTCGCCGGTAGCTCGGATCGAACCGATCGCGCCACGGTGGTATAGAAGAGGCACTCGTGACCTTCGTCCCTCCCGACTTCCCGCGAATCGCCCGGAGGCTCCGCCGCGGCGGGCTCGTGGCCGACCGCGTCTTCGACGAGGTATTTCCCCTCGCCGCGAGGGGCCCGTCGCGCGTGTACTGGACTCCCGTGGAGGTCGCGGTGCGCGCCGCGAAGCTGCTCGCCGACCGACCGGACTCGACCATCCTCGACATCGGCGCGGGCGTCGGCAAATTCTGCATCGTCGCCGCCGCTGCCGTCGACTGCGAGGTCTGGGGTATCGAGCATCGCCCGCACCTCGTCGAGATCGCCCGCGACGCCGCCTCGAAGATCGGCGTGAAGCCGACGTTCCGGCACGGCACGCTGGAGGAGCAAGACGCCACGCTGCTCGACGGCATCTACATGTTCAACCCCTTCGCGGAGAACCTCTGCACCGTCGCGGACCGCCTCGACGGCACCGTGGAGCTCAGCGAGGCAAAGTTCTGGAAGGACATCCACGCCACCGAGGATCTGCTGTCGCGCGCGAGGGTAGGGACGCGCGTCGTGATCTACTGCGGGTTCGGAGGCAACATGCCCGAGGGATACGGCCTCGTCGCGCGCGAGCGCTGCGCGGGCTCTCTCGAGCTGTGGGTGAAGCACACCGAGGCGCCGGAGCGCGGGGAGGTGCGCGAGTCAGGCATCCGTCCTGCCGCGTCCTCACTTCACTGGCAGGTAACGAGCCGGACGCCTGGAGCTCCGCGACCACGAGCTCGATGTTCGACATCACGTAGACCAGCGGATTGTTGATCTCGTGGGCGACGCTGGCGGCGAGCGTTCCGAGCGCGGCGAGCCGCTCTGTCTGCGCGATGCGCGCCTCGAGCGCGCGACGCTCGGTGACGTCACGGAAGACGACGATCGCGAGCGCGACCTTGTCGCCTTCCATCGTGAACGTGGAGCTCGTCATGAGGTGGCGGACGTAGTCGGCTGCGAGGACGAGCACGACCTCCTCGTCGACCAAGGCCTCTCCGCGCTTCGCGCGTTGAAGCGGGCGATCGGATGCAGCGAGCGGCGTCATGTCCGGACGTCGGACGTCCAGCGCGAGCGCGGCGTCGAGCGCGCCCTGATCGGATCGGTCGCCGGCTCCCATCATCCGCCTCGCGGCCGCGTTGAGAACCAGCACACGACCCGCGCCGTCAGGGAGGAGGTCCGGGACGTCAAAGCCACCCCCTCCGCCCACGTCGCGCCACCGCCGAACCCGGCCCAAGAGCCGCGCCACCCCTCGTCGGCTGGGGGGGCCGAGGCCCTCGGCCGGAGGGTGCGTGGGGTCCTGGAGTCGCGCTGAGGTTGGTCGGGTCGCCGCGCGCGTACCGGTCACTTCCGCTGCGGCTCGCGCCGAATGGCGGGATAGGATCATCCCGATGAGCGCGCTCTCATGAGGGGACCGACGCTCGCGATCCTCGCGCTGACCCTCGCGGCGTGCGCCGGCAGGCCGCCGAAGACCGCACCGCCGACCGCGCCGGCCGCGCGCCTCGCGCCGCCACCTGTCGTCGAGAAACCGAAACCGGAGCTCCCGCGTGGCGGCCGCGCGCTGTTTCCGGATCACCGTCTCGTTGGCTTCTGCGGCACTCCTGGCGGTCCAGCCCTCGGCGAGCTCCAGGGCAACCTCGCTGCGAAGACGAAGGCGCTCCTCGGCTACGCCGACAAGTACGCCGGAGCGGAGCGGAAGATCTTGCCCGTGTTCGAGCTCATCGCCGTCGTCGTGCAGGCGGGCGCGGGCGCGGACGGCAAGTACCGTCGGCGCGTGGAGGACAGCGTCGTCGACACGTACCTTCGGTTCGCGCGCGAGTCGAAGGGGCTCCTCCTCCTCAACATCCAGCCCGGGCAGTCGGACTTTCTCACCGAGGTGAAGCACTTCGAGAGATACCTGCGCGAGCCGGACGTCGGCATCGCGCTCGATCCCGAGTGGGCGATGAAGACCGGACAGCGCCCGGGAAAGGTCTACGGGCAGACGGACGGCGCGATGATCAACAGCGTCGCCGAGGCGATGTCCAAGCTCGCGAGCGAGGGCGATCTGCCGGAGAAGGCGCTCGTGTTTCATCAGGTGAATCGTCACGTGGTGAAGGACGAGCCGACGCTGCGCGCATATCCGGGGGTCGTGCTGATCAAGAGCGTCGACGGGCTCGGCCCGAAAGCGGCGAAGATCGAGACGTACCTCAACCTCATGGAGATCATGGGGCCGAGCGTTCATCCGGGCTTCAAGCTGTTCTTCGACGAGGACCATCGCAATGGCGGGCAGCTGATGACGCCCGCCGAGGTGCTCGCGCTGAAGCCGCCGCCCGAATACGTCATGTACGAGTAGGTCTGCAGACCTCGTCGCTGCGCTCGAAGTGCAGCGCGTTGCACCATCTGGGGTGGTACGACTCGTGCGAGTCGAACCGCAAATTCACTCGAGGAGATTATCGATGCGCCTTGTCGACCCGCTGATCGTTGCCGGTGTTCTCTTGTCGGTCGCGTGCGGAGGCCAGAGCCCGGCCCCCGCGACACCCGCGACTCCCGCGAGCCCCGCGAAGCCCGACGCGAAGAACGACAAGACGGAGAAGTCCGACGGCGTCGTCCGGCCCATCACCGATGGCCAGCTGCAGGTCGCGCACTACGCCACGCGCGACGGCGTGCTCGGCCTCGTGCTCGACCGCACGGGCGCGCGCCCGAAGGTGCGCATCGACGGCGAGAAGGACATCACCGAGCTGACGATGGAAGAAGACCGCTTCGCCGGTGAGCGGCGCGGTTGGTACCTGAAGTCGCCCGACGGGAAGAACGTCCTCTACCTGGGCGCGCGCGGCAACCTCAAGATCTTCCGCGGACGCGACGACCTCGCGCTCAACAGCGACAAACCCGCCGAGCCGCTCCCTGCCGCGACGATCGCCGGTGAGTACAAGCGCCCCAAGAGCGCCTACGACCTCGAGCTCGAGGCGCTCACTCCGCTCGGCCTCATGAAGCACTCGGCCTCGTTCAAGCACGAGGACTCGGGCAACCTCGCCAAGGTCGCGGAGGCGTTCGCGGTAGCGACGCCCGAGATGCTCGTGCATATCACCGACGTCGGCTCGAAGAAGGCCTCCTGGGTGCCCGCGTCGAAGCACATCGGCAACGTGATCCAGGGGCTCGGCGGCACGGTGAGCCACGGTCCCTCCGACGAGAAGTGGGACAAGACCAAGCCCGGCATCGCCAAGTTCGGAGGCATCCTCCTTCCGATGCACTCCGAGTACAACTCGCCGAACCGGCTGCACCTCCACGCGCTCCAGGGCTTCCCCCCGGCGCTCGCGGTCGGAACGCCCGGCATCGTCTGGGACGTGGACGGTGGCACCGTGGTCTTCGTCGCCTTCGACGGAGGTCGCTACGAGATGTCCGTCGGCGAGGGCAAGGTCGTCGAGCCAGGCATCGGACCGCAGGCCAGCTGGCCCGCGCCGCTTCAGCACGCGCTCATCGACGTCGACAACATCCGCGCGCTCGCCAAGGGCAATGCGATCCCGGCGCAGGTCGGCACGGACATCGAGGCAGCCGACGACGCCTGGTGGTCCTGCATGAACGACCAGTGGAAGAAGGCGAAGACCGATCTCGACAAGGTCGAGGCGTCGCAGGTCCCCGCGAACGACAAGTGGGGCAAGCTCGGCGGGATCAGGAAGAGCGCGGAGCTCGCGGCGCCGAAGACGTGCGAGCCCAAGAAGAAGGCGCTGGACGCTGCGCTGACCAAGCTGATCGAGGCGAGGAACGTCGAGCGCCTCGGCGTGTTCGAGAAGGCCAAGGCGAAGTGGAAGTGAGCGTCGACCGGGAGATGCGACGAATCGTGGGTCTCTTCGCGGTGAGCATCGCGGTGAGCAGCTGCCGTGACGCCGATCTCGGACCGCTGCGCGCCGACCTCGTCCGCAGCGGAGAGGTCGTCTGCGCGCCGCCGGCGGCACGCGCGCCGCACGCGGCCCGAGCGCGCGAGGTCCAGCCCGCCGACATCGAGACCGCGATCGCGAAGCTGTGCGACGCAGAGCTCGCGCACCTCGAGATGCCCACCGAACCGCTCGAGGTCGTGCACGAGGCGCTTCTCCAGGAACGCGCGGTGGCCGGGTACGTGAGACGCAGTCGCATGATGATCGACGCCGCGCGCGTCGACCTCGGTGCGATGAAGCCGAACGCAGGGGGGATGCGCACCGCCGAGGAGGCGCTCACGAAGGCGGCTTCGATGCGCTGCGGACCGTCGTGGCCGGGGCTCGATCGCGCGATGCTGGCGGCGGCGGTCGCGCGGAACAAGGCGGAGCACCCGGCCGAGGCGCTCGATCGATGCGTCGATGTCGTCGCGCTCGTCCGTGACGAGGACCTCACGGGGGACATGACCGACGTGCTGCTCGCGAACAGCCAGCTCCAGCGCGCCGTGGCGACGTGTGGACCGATCCTCGAGGCGGCGCCGAAGGACGTCGCCACCAAGGCCGTGGCGTCGCTCGCCGCCCTGCGGAGCACGTTTCCGAAGTCCCTCGATGACGCGCGTCGTCGCGACCACGCGGAGATGGTCCTGTTCGCGTTCGGCAAGGGCGGCGATCCGGCGTACGCGTACCCGTGCGAACGGGCGACCGCGTTTGCCGCGGGCGATGGGCCAGGCGGCAAGCCGACCACGCGCGGGGACCGTCTCGATCTCGAGAAGGCCTGGCAGTCGGCTCACGCGGAGAGTCAGACCTCCGACCCGAAGTTCGAGGAAGCGTTCACGCTGAGCCTGACGCTGCTCGACCGTCTGATCGCGCGCGGGCGCTGAATCAGAGCGTTGTCGTGGCGGCGCACGCGACCACGAGGGTCCGTGCGGGCTGCGAGGGAGCCTTGATCGTGTGCGTGCCGCAAGGCAGCGACACGACGCCTCTGTCGACGCGATGCGGAGCGCCGTCGACGAGGATCCCCTTCGCCGACGGACCGACGCGGAGGAGGCCGGTCAGGGAAGGACGTGCCGCCGTGGACACGCCCGCGGCGCGATGCGAGGGGAGCGCCGAGACGGGCAGCGTCGTGCTCTCGTCGTCGTCGAGGTCGATGAGGTCCTTGCTGGGCGCCGTGCGCACGGGGATCATCACGGCTTCGTGGGCGGCGACGACACGAGGCGTGCGCGGCTGACCGAGCGCGTGCGGCGGGGGTGCCACGCGGAGCGAGACTGCGCTCAGGATGGAGAGCGCAGCGATGGCCCCTGCTGCCGCGGCGAGCGAGATCCGCGATGCGCGTCGCGTCGGCGGGAGGATGTGCGTCTCGGCGAGGAGCTGCGACGCGCGCCTCTGGCCGACGTCGACCGCGAACGGGGCGATGGAGCCCGCGTCGCGCATGAAGCGTTCGGTCTTGTCGGGCTCCGAGGGCAGCATCGGCGGCGGAACTCTGACCGATCGACGAGCGCCAGTCCATCGCGAGGCACCTCGTTTCGCGGGCGGATATCGACCCACCTGAACGTGCGCGAAGCGGACCTTCTAGCGAGGCGAGAGTTGTCCGCCGGTGTGGGAATCATCGCAAAGAAACTCGGGTGGCATCCTTGCGGCCCACACCGCTCGACCCGCCTGCGTGGAAACGATCGCGACCACGGCTCGCCACGGCACCTCGCAGTGGAAGGGCTGTCCGTCGAACGAGAGCGTCGCGGAGAGTCCGTCGTCGTCGACGTAGAGATCGGCGAGCGGGACGGGCAGGTCGCCACCGATCCGGAGGGCGAGCCCCGCGTCTTGCCGAAACCGCGGCGGCACGACGACGCCAGGTTCGCGCGGATCGAGATAGAGGTCGACCGACCCGGTTCGAAGGAGCGCCTCCACGATCGTCCGCGCGCACGGCGGAACGATCACCGTGCGCTCGGAGGGCGGCTCCACCACCTTCACGGTGCGGCTGCCGCGCGT
Organism: Myxococcales bacterium; assembly: GCA_025351875.1. GTDB lineage: Bacteria > Myxococcota_A > Polyangia > Polyangiales > Polyangiaceae > Labilithrix. The sequence continues at coordinate 9,241 of JANXVA010000603.1, forward strand.
CCCGCCGCCGCCTCCCTCGGCCAGCCTCGCAGGCTGAGACGCACCTACGCGCTCGCCGGCTCGTCGGTCGCGTGCCTTCCCGCAAGATCCGCGATCATCGTCAGGAGCGCGCGGGGGTCGGCGGGCTTGGTCAGATGCAGGTTGAAGCCGGCCAGCAGCGCACGATTCCGATCCTCGGCCATCGCATACGCCGTGAGCGCGATGGCGGGTATCTTTCGCGTGCGCTCCGACGCTGACGTCCGGACCTTCTGGATGAACGCGTAGCCGTCCTCGTTCGCCATGCCGATGTCGGAGACGATCACGTCCGGCCGAAACTGTTCGAGCTCCAGCATGGCGGTCGCCGCGCTCGGTGCGAGGCGCACCACGACGCCGCGGGTCTCGAGGACCACCTGCAAGAGCTCGCGCGCGTCTTCTTCGTCGTCCACCACGAGCACGCGAATGCCGTCGAGGCCGTGAGGTAGGCCTGGGCCGCTCTCCGCGGCCACCGCCGTCGCTCGTCTCGCGCTGCCGATCGAGGTGACGACCGAGCTCACCGGGACGCGCATCACGAACGTCGCGCCGAGGCCGACCCCGGCGCTCGAGCCGGAGAGTGTGCCGTGGTGAAGCGCGACGAGATGCTTGGCGATGGCGAGCCCGATACCCAGCCCGCCGTGCGCGCGCGCCGCGCTCGGGTCGGACTGACGGAAGCTCTCGAACATGTGCGGGAGGAACTCCGGCGCGATGCCGATGCCGTTGTCCTCGACGACGAGCTCGAGCTCCGAGGCGACGCGCCGGAGGGTGACGTGAACGCGACCTCCGGACGGCGTGAACTTCACGGCATTGGCGAGGAGGTTCGACGCGACCTGCAGCAGCCGGCCCGCGTCGCCGCTCAGCGCCGCGTTCGCTCGCTCGACGTCGGCGTCGATGACGACGCGCTTCGCCTCCGCGCTGGGCCGCACGCCCTCGATCGCCATCTCGACGGCGTCGGCCAGGTTCATCGGCGCGGGGTCGATGCTGACGCTGCCGCTGATGACCCTGCTCACGTCGAGGAGATCACCGATGAGGTGGCTCTGCGCCTCCGCGTTGCGCTCGATGACCTCGAGGGCGTGGGCGTGCTTCTCGACCGGGAGCCCGCCGTGGCGGATCATTCGCGTCCAGCCGAGAATCGCGTTCAGCGGCGTGCGGAGCTCGTGCGAGATCATCGCGACGAATTCGTCCTTCGCGCGGGTCGCTGCTTCGACGCGGGCACGCTCGCCGTTCGCCAGGTCGAAGAGACGCGCGTTCTCGATCGCGATGGCAGCCCGGCTGGCGAGATCCTCGGCGAGGAGCACGTCGTCGGGCCCGTGGTGGCGCCCGCTCTCGGTGTACGCCAGCGTGATCGCGCCGAAGGTCGCGCGCTGGACGCGCAGCGGCACGATGAGCCACGAACGGGTCCCTAGCCCGTCGAACATGGCGTGCCGGCTCGCCTCGGGCACGCGCCATGCGGCCTCCGCGGTGCGCGCGTCGGGAACCAGCTCGGTCGCTCCGGTCGCGATGACGCGCGGGTACCCTGCGGGCGAGCTGACCGGCCACGGCACCTTGGTGTAGAGGTCACGCACGAGCTCGGCCTTGGTCGGGTCGACGTGCGCGACGAGCATCTCGCTGCCGGACGCGCCGTCCAGGTGAATCACGCACCAGTCGGCGAGACGAGGAATGACCATTCGCGCGACACGCGAGAGCGTTGCCTGGAGGTCGAGCGACGACGCGAGCAGCTTTCCGGCCTCCGCGAGAAACTCGATTCGTTCGTGCTGGAGCGTGCGCTCGGCAGCGCGCTCCGCGGTGTACGCCGTGACGGCCTCCGCGACGCCGACGTTCAAGCGCATGGCGAGCTTGTCGAACTCGTCGATGGAGAAGGTCGCTCCCGCCTCCTTCGCTTCCGCGAGGATGCAGTGCCGGAGGACGCCGTACTCGCGGACCAGCGCGTCGAGATCGAAGCCCTGCTCCCACCGCTGGATGCCGTGCCGGCGCGCCGACTCGCTCACCGCGGTGACGTCCTGGCTCTCTCCAACCGGCGCGGTCCCTCGCAGCTCGCGGACCAAATCGTCGATGAACGCAGGAATGTGGTCGACGACGTTCGTCCGCGAGGTCGTCGCCGGAGGTACACCTTGCGCCTGCACGTCCGCCACGAACCGGCACACGATCGCGTCGCGTCGCGTGCTCAGGAAATCGTCAATGGCCATGGGACATCAGCACATGCGTGGACGACTTCGAGCAGATCTTGTACCGCCGCGAAATGACCGCGTTTTCGACGAAACGCACCTCCGCAGCGCCGCACAAATCGGACGCTGTGGCGAAATGAGGCAACTCGGAGCGCCGCGCTCAGGATCGCCGCCGTCACTTCATCGCTGGCCAGCGGGCTACTTGCGTACGACGAAGCGCAAGCTCGCGAGCTCGATCGTGTCTCCGGATCTCGATAGACGGCCCACCGGTCGTTCCAGAGCTCGGTGTCACCTCTGGCGACCTTGACGTCCGGACCGGCGATGACGGTGCCGTCGTCGAGTGGGGCGGCGCGCTCCGCGCAGTCGGCGCGCTCGGGGGTGAGCAGTCCGATGCCGTCACGAGAAGGACGAGAGCTCGCCGCATGGGTGCTCCGAGGGAAAGCAGACGTCGAAAGGATTCGCGCCGTGCTGGGGATACTCACGGGGGCGGGGCCCCCCTCTCGCCTTCGACGACGAACCCGAGGGAGTCGAGGAAGAGACCGCCGCTTTGATGCGTTGCCGCGCCACGTTCGGTACGATTTCAGCGGACCGTGGGCGCCCGCACCGACAACGACGATACGAAGACCATGACGGTCGAGGTTCCTGCCCCGAGCGCCGCAGGTCTCCTCGACGACACGCTGCTCCCCGCCGAGACCGAGGGTGAGTCGGTCGTCACGATAACCCTCGAGCGTCCAGACCCGAGCGACCTGCTTCCCGCAGACTCGGAGGCGAGCACGCTCGAGCCGCAGCTCGGAGTTCGTCCCCTTGCGACGAACCCGTTGGCCAACGTAGCCAACGCGTCCGCGCTCGACGAGCCTCTCCGCGCGGCGCTGCCGGCGGACCTGGATGACGCGACGGGAAACGAACCTCACACCGTCGATGCGGCGATGGTGGCCGCCGTTCGCGCTTCGCTCGCTGCGGAGCTCGACGACGCGACCGCGACCTTCGTAGACGGCGGCGCGATCGCTGCCGTCATCGCGGAGACGGGTCGGCAGGAAGCCGCGCCGCCTACCTCACCCGACGGCGAGCCGGAGGGCGAGGAAGAGGCGACGTCGATCGACAGCAACTCCGTGCGCGGCGGGCTCCTCCGCGGGCGGGTCGACTGGGTGTCATCGCGCGACGAGAAGACCGACGCCTACAGCAAGGAAGACATCACTGCGCTCGGCACGAGCGAGCTGTCCGGCGCGCGCACCGCGTCGCGAGCCCCGCACGAAGTCACGCTCGCCAGCGCTGTGCTCGCGACCGATCCCGCCACGATGCCGCCAGGGATCTCGCGGCTCCTGACGACCCGGTCGGCGCTCGCAGAGGCAGAGAGCTCGGGGCTCGCCTTCGAGCAGACAGATCCCACCAATCGGACGCTCCTCATGCCGCCGCCTCAAGGGGCCAGCAACCCACCCCCAACGTTTGCGTCGACGCAGCCGCTGACGGCGCGGCTCGAGGGAGCCGGTTTCGCAGGGACCCCGGGCGCGACCGAGGCCAACCCCGTCGCCTTCATGGGAGCGTCGGATGCGCCTCAGCCCATGCCTCCGCGAGAGGCGAAGAGGCGCCCGTGGGCGGTCGCGCTCGTGCTCGGAGCGGTCGTCGCCGCGGTCGTCGTCACCGCGTTCGTGGCAGGTCGGCCGGCGCGCAGCAGCGGCGAGGAGACTTCACCCGTCCCAGCCGCGACCGACGCCGGCCAGTCGTCCGCGGACTCGTCCGGCCCTGTGGTTGCCCCGGTCGGACCGCCGACCTCGCCGACCCTCCCACCCACGAGCAGCATCCGCAGGCCTCCGCCCTCGCCACCGCCCGCGAGGCCTCCGGTGAGGTCGCCCGCCCCGAAGGGGTCGACGCCCCTCCACATCTGACGACCCGATCCGTCAACCGCCGTGCTCGCGTGCTAGCGTTTGCTGCACGATGCGTCACCGCCGGTGGATGGTGTGCGTGGTGTGCGTGGCGTGCAGTTTGGCCCTCGCATGCGGCTCATTTTCGAGCGCCGATGCAGTGCCGCCGGTCGCCGACGCCGCCACGGACACAGCGGAGGTGGGACCTGCGCCTGCGGACGCCGCGGCCGTGGACACCTCGGCCATGGATGCCTCGGACGGCCGAGCACCCGTGTGGTCTGCGTCCACGAGCGGGACCACGATTGGTCTCAACGGCGTGTGGGGAAGCGGGCCGAGCGACGTCTGGGCGGTCGGTGGCGGCGGCACGATCATCCACTGGAACGGCGCCACGTGGACGGGTATCCAGAGCCCCAGCGCGGTCAGCCTCCTCGCGGTGTGGGGGAGCGGGCCGAGCGACGTCTGGGCGGTCGGTGATGCTGTGGTGCACTGGAACGGCACGAGCTGGTCTGCCTTCCCGATCTCGCCCGTCGTCACGCTCCGTGGTGTCTGGGGCACGGGGCCGAGCGACGTCTGGACCGTGGGCTCCGGCGGCAAGATCTTCCACTTCAATGGCAGCGCCTGGTCGCCGTCGAGCAGCAACGCGACGAAGATCCTCTACGGCGTCTGGGGCAGCGGCGCGGATGACGTCTTCGCCGTGGGAGAGGCAGGCACCATCCTGCACTGGGGAGGGGCCGTGTGGGCTCCTTCTGTGACCTCTGGCTCTACCACCACAGATTATTTTTGCGCGTCGGGCAGCGCGGCGAACGACGTCTGGGCAGGCGGCGGTACGATCCAGCACTTCAACGGCGCCTCATGGTCGTTTTTCGAGTCGTTCGTCATCACTCCGCTTCGAGGCCTCTGGATCGCCGCACCGAGCGACGGCTGGGCCGTCGGCACCAACGGCGTCCTCTTCCACTGGAAGCCCAACGCGTGGTCGAGCGTCGCGAGCAACACGACAGGCACCTTCTCCGCCGTCTGGGGGAATGCGCCGAACGACGTCTGGGCCGTGGGCGAAAAGGGCACCATCCTCCATTACGAATAAGCGCGCGTCGAGCTCTCGCACGCTCGCGCTCTGACGCGCTCGAGAGGTCGACATCGCGGAGACGCGCGCGGTCTCCGTCCGGGTCAGGTTGCGTCGCGCCCACCCGCACGGAATCGCGTAGGCTCGCGCATCCCATGCCCAACACGCGCGCCTACGCCGTCACCGACGCCCATGCCCCGTTCGCTCCTTTCGCCTTCGATCGGCGCGAGCCCGGGCCGCGAGACGTGCAGATCGCGCTCCTCTTCTGCGGGGTCTGTCACTCTGACCTGCACACCGCGAAGAGCGAGTGGCCTGGCACGGTCTACCCGTGCGTTCCGGGCCACGAGATGGTCGGCAAGGTGACGCGCGTGGGGGCCGAGGTGACCACGTTCAAGGTCGGCGACCTCGCCGCGGTGGGCTGCATGGTCGACTCTTGCATGACCTGCGAGAGCTGCACGGCGGGACACGAGCAGTACTGCGATACCTTCGGGATGGTGTTCTCGTACAACAGCCCCGACAAGCACGGCACGACGAAGGTGACGTACGGCGGCTACTCGAGCCAGATCACCGTCGACGATCGCTTCTGCCTCAGGATCTCTTCGAAGCACGTCGACAAGGTCGGGCTTGCGGCGATCGCACCGCTCTTGTGCGCGGGCATCACGATGTACTCGCCGCTCAAGCGGTGGGGGGCGGGCAAGGGCAAGAAGGTCGGCATCGTCGGCCTCGGCGGCCTCGGTCACATGGGCGTCAAGCTCTCGCACGCACTCGGCGCGCGCACTGCGCTCTTCACGACGTCGGCCGGCAAGGCAGAAGATGCGAAGCGCCTCGGCGCCGACGAGGTGATCCTCTCGAAGGACGCCGATGCGATGGCCAAGCAGGCGAACAGCTTCGACCTCATCGTCGACACCGTGTCTGCCTCGCACGATCTCGACGCGTACACGTCGCTGCTCAAGCGTGATGGCACGCTCGTGCTCATCGGCGCGCCCGCGACGCCGCATCCCTCACCGAGCGCGATGAACCTCATCTTCCGCAGGCGCACCATCGCGGGCTCGCTGATCGGCGGCATCCGTGAAACGCAGGAGATGCTCGATTTCTGCGCCGAGCACGGAATCGCCTCCGACGTCGAGGTCATCCCGATGCAGAAGATCGACGAGGCCTACGCGCGGATGGTGAAGAGCGACGTCAAGTACCGCTTCGTCATCGACCTCGCCTCGCTCGGAGGCTGACGGCGAAGCGCTCGGGCTGCGTGAGCGCCGCCCGAGGCATCGGGTCGCATGGCGAATTGATGATCTCTGCCATCTCCGGCGTGACGAACGCGAGCCTCCAATCGTTGCCCTCGCCGGCACCGTGAGGTCCTCAGCTCGGGCGCTGGGGAACGATCGTCTCGCCGCGCGCGAGCATCTCGACGAGCGCGGCGATCTTCTTCGCGCGACCCGCGGGAGTCTTCATGTTGTTCGTGCGGAACGTGAGCGAGAACAGGTTCATCTTGCCGAGCGTCTCGAAGGTCTTGCGCGCCCTGGGATTCGCTTCGATCGCCGCGCGGAGATCGGCGGGGACGGTGGCCGTGCTGGCGCTGCGGATCGGTGCGTACGCGGCATCCCAGCGGCCGTCTGCCTTCGCGGCATCGACCTGACGCTGCCCGTGCGGCGTCATGCGGCCGGCTTCTGAGAGCCGCGCGACGTGGGCCTTGTTGACCTGGCTCCAGATGCTCTTCCTGCGACGCGGCGTGTAGCGCTGGAGAAAAGACCGCTCGTCGAACGACTTCTTGATGCCGTCGATCCATCCCCAGCACAAGGCGACCTCCAGTGCCTCCGCGACGCTCACGCTCGCGAGGCCAGAGCCCTTCTTGTGAATCTTGAGCCAGAGCTCGGTCTCCCGGTCGTGGTTGCTGCGCATCCACGCCTCGAACGCGGTCTGACTGCGAAAGGCTTTGATCTTGGCGGGATCCGGGATCAAGGGGGGCGGGACGTTCTCGCCTTTCCACCACGCAGGAGCAAGACAATCGCTCCGAACCGATGCTGCCAGCGGCGCGGCGAGCGCGAGCGCGCGCGTGGGCTGGGCGGTCATCGCGCGTGCTACGCACGGCGGGTATGTCGAGCGGCTCGCCGGCTCCCTACGTAACCTTCGAAGCCTTCCTCGAGGCCGAAGAAAAGAGCGATGTGCGTCACGAGTGGCTCGACGGCGTCGTCTACGACATGTCGCGAGGGACGCCCGAGCACGCTCGCCTCTCCGCGGCCGGCGCGGCAGAGCTGCGCACGAGCTCGAAGGGGGACGGCGTGGTCTACGGCTCCGAAGCGATGCTCTATGTCGCGGACACGAAGTTTTCCACGTACGCCGACGCGATCGTCGTGTGCGGGCCGCTTGCGACCTAACGCGTCGCCAAGCTCGGCGAGGCGATCATCAATCCCACCATCCTCGTCGAGGTGCTCTCCGAGTCGACGGAAAAATACGACCGCGGAGAGAAGTTTGCGCACTACATGAAACTCGCATCGCTCGAGGCGTACGTTCTCCTCTCCCAAGACGAGCGCCGGATCGAGGTCCTCCGTCGCCCCGACCGCGGGCACTGGACCTTCGAGGCGGCGACGGCAGGCGAGACTGCCGGTCACACTTCGCCGGGCTTCCGCGACGTCCCCAGGTGCGGCGCCTCGCGAACCTCTCCCTCGCCTGTCTCGTTCTCTCCCTCGTCCTACCGGCATGCCGTACCCGTGCGCGCTCTTCACCAAGCGACGCAAGGCGCGCCACCTCGCCGAGCGTCGCGGCTCCCGTGGCGCGACTCCCGGTAGTTCGCCCAGTCGGCGCGCCCGCGGGGAGCACCGTCGTCCTCGCCGAGGTCGATGGGCGGCGCTCCGCGTTCGTCGCGGACGAGGAGGACGGCTCGGTGCAGCTCGTCGACCTCGAGACGCATGCAGCGGTCTCCACCACGAAGCTCGGCGGCGCGCCCGGGCAGATGCTTCTCGCGCCCAACGGGGCGCTCTTCGTCGCGGTGCGCGGCGCAAGCCGCGTGGTGGAGCTTCGGGTCGAAGGAGGCGGCGAGGCGAGGGAGACCGCGCGCCACGACACCGGCGACGAGCCCTTCGGTCTCGCCCTCACACCGGACGGAGCGACGCTGCTCGTGACCAGCATCGTCGATCCGCGCGTGGAGGCCTTTCGTGCGACGGATCTGACGTCGAGTTACCTCGTACCGCTCGCGCGCGGTCCGCGCAGTATCGCGATCACGAGCGACGGGGCGCGCGCCTTCGTCACGCACGCGACGAGCTCCAGGGTATCTGTCTTCGACGTGAAGGACGGCGCAGCGCACGCCGTGCGCGAGGTCCCACTGGACGCGCGCGAGCGGCGTCGTGACTTCGGGATGGCGCACATGTCGAAGCCGATGATGATGCCGCTCGACAACGACGATCCGTGGGCCCCGTCGCCGTCCCCTCAGCGCACCTCTCCGAGGAAGGTCGCCGCCGTGTTCCCCGAGGTGCGCGTGACGTTGCACCGGAGCGCGACGCAGGGCTTCGGCC
>JANXVA010000610.1 GCA_025351875.1 Myxococcales bacterium
CGCGTGTGGCCGAGCGCATCAAGCAGGCCTCGATGCTGGTCACCTTCAACGGCAAGAGCTTCGACCTGCCGGTCCTCCGCACGCGCTTCGTCATGGGGCGCGCGGCCTTCCCGGACGAGCCCGCGCACCTCGACCTCGTCCACATCGCGCGCCGCCTCCACAAGGGCCGCGGCTTCGGCGCGCGGCTGGGCGCCGTCGAGCGCGAGGTGCTCGGGTTCGTCCGCGAGGACGACGTGCCCTCCGGCGAGGTCAGCGCCTGCTACCTGCACTTCCTTCGTACCGGGGACACGCGTGCGCTCCTCGGCGTCGTCGACCACAACCTCTGGGACGTCGTCTCGATGGCTGCCATCGTCGCCCTGTACGGCGAGCCCCTCGAAGGCACCATGCTCCACCCCGAGGACCTCGTCGGTGTCGCTCGCACGCTAAAGCGTGCAGGATACAACGATCGCGCGTACGCCGTCGCCGACGAAGCGCTCGCACGCGGGGCAGGGAAGGCGGGTATCCGCGCGCGCGCCGAGATCTCGAAGGCCCGCGGCGACAAGGCAAGGGCCCTCGCCGACTTCGAAGCGCTCGCGGCCGCCGTCGATGACCCGTCGGTGCGCCTCGAGCTCGCCAAGCTCTACGAGCACCACGCAAAGGATGCCGCGCGGGCGCTCGCGGTCGTCCTCGAAGGGACCGGCGAGAAGGAGGACCGCACAGCCCATCGCGCCGCACGCCTCACGCGTAAGGTGGACGAGAAGACCCGCAAACTGTGGTAAAAATAGCGGCCTGATGGACAGCGAACGCGACGCCCCGCACCCTTACGATCCCGCCGTCGTCGAGCCGAAATGGCAGCACGTCTGGGAAGAGCAGAAGACCTTCCGCGCGGTGCGCCGGCCCGGCCACCCGAAGATGTACGTGCTCGACATGTTCCCGTACCCCTCGGGCGCGGGGCTCCACGTCGGCCATCCCGAGGGCTACACCGCCACGGACATCATCGCGCGCTACAAGCGCATGCGCGGGTTCGACGTGCTCCACCCGATGGGCTGGGACGCCTTCGGCCTCCCCGCGGAGCAGTACGCGATCAAGACCGGCGTTCACCCGCGCGCGATCACGCTGAAGAACATCGACAACTTCCGACGCCAGCTGAAGATGCTCGGCTTCAGCTACGACTGGGACCGGGAGGTCGACACCACCGACGCGGGCTACGTGAAGTGGACGCAGTGGATCTTCCTCCAGCTCTTCAAGCGTGGCCTCGCCTTCCAGCAGTCGGACATGCCGGTCAACTGGTGCCCACAGCTCGGTACCGTGCTCGCCAACGACGAGGTCACCGCCGACGGTCGGAGCGAGGTCGGAGGCTTCCCGATCGAGAAGCTCCGGATCCGGCAGTGGTCGCTCCGCATCACCCAGTATGCCGACCGCCTGCTCGAGGGCCTCGAGGGCCTCGACTGGCCCGAGACGAAGGTGAAGCAGGCGCACTGGATCGGCCGTAGCGAGGGCGCGAACGTCGAGTTCGCCGTCGACGGCCATGCCGGCGAGACGATCACCGTCTTCACCACGCGCGTCGACACACTCGCCGGCGCGACCTATGTCGTGCTCGCGCCCGAGCACGCGCTCGCACAAAAAATCTGCAAGGCGGACCACGTCGTCGCCGTGAAGGCCTACGCAGACATCGCCAACGCCAAGAGCGACATCGTCCGGAGCGATGCCAGCCGCGAGAAGACCGGCGTTCCCACCGGCTCGTTCGCGATCAATCCCATCAACGGCGACAAGGTCCCCGTCTTCGTCGCCGACTACGTCATCGGCAGCTACGGCAGCGGTGCCGTCATGGCGGTCCCTGCGCACGACGAGCGCGATCACGCGTTCGCGTTGAAATACGGCCTTCCCATCATCCGCGTCGTGGACGATGCGAAGGCGGACGCCAAGGTCGTCGACGTCGAGAAGGAAGCGTTCACCGACGACGGCGTCGCGAGCGAGGCCGCCGTCACGCGCAGCCGGGCGCCGATCACCAAGGGCATGCCGAGCGAGCAGGTCCGTCGCGTCGTGACCGACTGGCTCGCGTCGCAACCTGGGGTAGGGGGGAAGGGAGCTGGCAGCTCGAAGATCACCTACAAGCTCCGCGACTGGGTCTTCTCGCGCCAGCGCTACTGGGGCGAGCCGATCCCGATTTTCTTCCCCGTGGAGTGCGAGGGCGACCCGCGCGTCCCCGGCGCGCCGTTCACGATCCGCTACGATCAGCCGATCCCCGTCGACGAGAGCGAGCTGCCGCTCGTCCTCCCCGACCTCGAGGACTTCAAGCCCGGCACCGACCCCGCGGGCCCGCTGGCACGCGCCGCCGACTGGCGGTTCTTCCAGCGGGACGGCAAATGGTTCGCGCGTGAGACCAACACGATGCCGCAGTGGGCAGGTTCGTGCTGGTACTACCTGCGCTACCTCGACCCGAAGAACGCCGTCTCCGGCTGGACGAGCGAGGACTACGACGCGTGGATGCCCGTCGACCTCTACGTCGGCGGCTCCGAGCACGCGGTGCTCCACCTCCTCTACGCGCGCTTCTGGCACAAGGTGCTCTACGATCTCGGCCTCGTGAAGGGCGACGAGCCGTTCACGAAGCTCGTGCACCAGGGCCTCATCCTCGGCACGTCGTACCGGTACTTCCGAGCACTGGAGGGTGACAAGCGTCTGCTCGCTGGCAGCGCGAAGGTGCTGCGGCCCACGGATCCGCCTTCGATCCGCCTCGCCGAGACGAAGGAGCTCGTCGAGGAGCTGTGGGCCCGCGAGGACGAGATCGCGATCCGCGACAACAAGACCTTCCACGCCGCTCTCGGCGTCGAGGTGATGCTGGTCGCAGAGAAGATGAGCAAATCGCGCGGCAACGTCGTCAATCCCGACGACATCGTGAAGAGCCACGGCGCCGATGCGCTTCGCCTCTACGAGATGTTCATGGGCCCGCTCGAGGCCGTGAAACCGTGGCAGACGAGCGCCATCGAAGGCGTTCGCCGCTTCCTCGATCGCACGTGGAACGTGTGCACCAACGTCTCGGACGCCGCCGCGAGCGACGAGACTCGCCGCCTCGTCCACAAGACGATCGAGAAGGTCGGCGAGGACATCGAGCACATGCGCTTCAACACCGCGATCAGCGCGATGATGATCCTCGTGAGGCATCTCGGCGCGCTTGCCGGCGGAACGCCGCGCGAGTCGGCCAAGGCCCTCGCGCTCCTCGTCTCGCCCTTCGCACCGCACATCGGCGAGGAGCTCTGGGAGCGCCTCGGTTCGAAGACACTGCTCGCCTACGAGCCGTGGCCCGAGTTCGACGCGGCGCTCGTGAAGGACGACGTCGTCGAGATCGGCGTCCAGGTCAACGGCAAGGCTCGCGGAAGCGTGCAGATTGCAGTCGACGCCGACGAGGAGACCGCCAAGGCCGCCGCCCTCGGCGACGCGAGGGTCCGGACGTTCACGGACGGCAAGACCATCAAGAAGGTCATTTACGTGAAGGGCCGCATCCTCAACCTGATCGTGGGATGAAGCCCCTCTCGCTCGCCCTGGCGGTCGCCCTTACTCAGGCATCGTGCGCCGGCTACCAGCCCGTGCACGGTGGTGGCGCGGGCGGCGAGCACCTCTCCGTCGTGCTCTCCGAGTCGAAGGTCCCCGATGCGGTGGCCTCCGACGAGGTGCTCACCGGCGTCCGAGAGGAGCTCGCTCGCTCGGGCGCGCTCGCCTCAGGCGCGGCGTATCCCCGCTGCGAGGTCGAGATCCTCCGCATGGATGAGGCCGCCGAAGGGATCGCGGCGCAGCCAGGGGAGGGCGGCCGCCTCGTCCCTCAGGCGCGCGCGACGCGGGTAGGCCTCGTCGCCCGCGCCTGGGTCCTCGAGGCGCCGGGCGCAGAGCGGCTGAGGGACACGGGTGACGTGCGCGCCTTCGAAACGGTCGCCATCGCGACCGACGCACGCGGCGCTTCCTTCCGGCATTCCGACGCATTGCGGGCCGCTGGACGCCGCCTCGGGAGGCGCCTCGCATCGAGAATCATGGGCCTTCCGAGCGCAAACGAAGATTGAGACGAATGAGCTGCGAAGCTCGCGCATGTGGTAACGTCGCCGCCTCATGATCACGGTGGGGTGTGCTGGTTTTCCCGTTCCCGCGACGAGGTACTTCAAGGAGTTCCTCTTCGTGGAGATCCAGGAAACGCACCACGCGCTTCCGGGGATGGGCACGATTCGACGCTGGCGCCGGGAGGCCCCTGCGGAGTTCGTCTTCGCGATGCTCGCTCCGCGAGAGATCGGTCAAGAAGGCTTCCGCGAGGGCAAGGTCGTCGAGACCGCGCTCAAGACGCTCCTCGAGGTCGGCAAGGAGCTCGAGTCGAAGATCGCCGTCTTCGTCTCGCCGCCCGAGCTCGCCCACAACCGCGCGAACAAGGCCGCCGTGAAGGATTTCCTCACGAGCGTCCGGAAGAAGTTCGACCGCGTCATCTGGGAAGCCCCGCTGACGTGGGACGCCGACGAGGCCGCCGCGCTCGCCGCCGACGTGAAGGTCATCGCCGCTCGCGATCCGCTCCTCCATGGCCTCACGACCGCGCCCATCGCGTACTACCGCCTCGCCGGCCCCGCGGGCCACAAGAGCCGCTACGAGGACCCGGCGATCGAAAAGCTCGCCGCCCTCGCCAGAGACGCAAAGCACAAGGACGCGACGTACGTCTTCACGAACGTCGACATGTTCGCGGACGCCAAGCGCTTCAAGAAGGCGATGAAGCTCCCGTAGCTGGCCGCGCTCAACGCCTCGCGCATCGTCGCGCATCGCGCCCATCGCGCGTGAAATCGGTGCCTGCCTAGCCGTTCGTACTCGAAGGCGAATCACCGTCCTCGTGGGCACCTCCGGTCCCCCTCATCGCTGCTCGATGAGGCCCCAGGAAGATTCGGCGCTGCGCGCCGACCGGCGTGCGCGCCGCACGGCGTCTCTCGTGAGACCTCCATCCGTGGAGGCTCACAGCTTCACCCACCCCAGGCGTGAAAATCGGCGCCGCCACGGCGCCGTCGCCGAACGCGAATCACGCCGTACCCGTCGCGCCTCGGGGAGGCTCACGAAGTGAGGGGCGAAGCCCCAAAAGAAAAACGGGGCGAACCTCGAAAGGCTCGCCCCGCTCTCTCCCTACGTGAGGGATTCGGCTATGCGCCGGAGCTCACTGGCACTCGGCGTTGGCCTTGTCCGTCGCGCACTTCACGATCGCCTCGTACGCCGTGACGACCGCGGGCTCGCTGAGCGTGTCGCACTCGGTGTCGCAGGTGTCGACCTTTGCGGGGTCGGTCTCAGGCGTGCCGTCCGCCTTCTTCGTGCAGGAGTCGATGCACGCGGAGTACTTGTTGCAGTCGTCCGGCGTGGTGCCGCCGTCGGCCGCCGGGACGATGTCGAAGCACGTCTTCAGCTCGGTGCAGCAAACCGCGTTCAGCTTCGCTTGGCAGGTCGCGCTGAAGAGGTCTCCGCCGGTCTGCTTGTTACCCTCGCACTTCGCCGCCACGGCGCCGTCGGTCTTCGTGCCGCTGTCGACCGGGGGATTGCCCGTGCCGCCTTCGGTGTCGGAGGGGGTACCGGTGGTGGCGGTACAGCCCGCGAAGGCAAAGCTGCCCGTGGCAACCGCCGTGAGGGCGAGGAACGAAACCGCAGTCCATTTAGCGCTCAACGTCATGAGAGAGTCCTCCAATTGGGCTAATCGCCCGGTCAAGTTTCACAATCCACATGGCGAGCTGCAGCTCGTGAGCGTGCAGCCCGAAAGTTC